>JALRFI010000113.1 GCA_023253775.1 Crocinitomicaceae bacterium | reverse complement strand
GAGTAGTGGTGTAAACCCTTACACATACCCCTTTACGCTGTGGGCAAGAATCAAGTGCAGCAGACTTACTTTTCTTCACCACCGCTGTTCTTCCTTTGCGAACTAATTGTTGGATAGTTGGCATAAAATACTCTTAATTTTGACTTGTTTATATATAATATACTATTGCCTCAAATACAGTTTGAGGGGTGCAAAGATAGACGAATTAATTGATAAACCAAGAAGTTATCAAAAAAATGTGCAGTTTTTTCACAATTCTGTGTTCACATCTTTCGAGTTGAATTTACTTCTTAAAATAGACGTCATAAAGTTTCTCAATTACCCCAAAACCTAGATCGTTCAAATTGGAGTCTGTTTGGAAGATCAAAATGATGTCATTCCACTCAAATTCTGTTTTCAGATCAAGTTTTCCAATGGGTACAACATTCGACTCACCCAGTGTGTGATACTCCATACCGTAAAAGCAAAACTTCCCATTATTGAAAAAGTTTTTCGCTAATGCCCAACCAAAAACACTCCAGAAACTATCACCCACGATCATCATCTTTGGATTTCGCTCATTTTTTGATTCCTCTTTATGCCATCTCCTATATGCAAAAGGTGAGAAATCCTTAATGTCAAAAAGCAAATTCATCGAACGCTCAATGTCGTCGTCCGTTTCAAGAGTTGTTTCTGAGATGAAAAGTTCATCTTTGATCATTCTCGATATTTCGAATGACGTTTTCGTTCTTATAAAACTGAGTAGCGAATCAGTGGCCAAATATGCCCCGTATACTGTCCAATGGGTTCCGGTTTTCGAAAATAATGGATAAGAGGTCGTATCCTTCATTTCTTTGAACCACTTTTGGTAATCAATAAAATGTAAATTGGACTTAGATAGAACTTCCGCATAACCTGTATAGTTCGTCATTCCCTTTTGCAAAGAATTATACTTGTCAGGAATGTATTCATCATAGTAATAGCCCTTTCCCGGAGCAATCGCTATAATAAGCTCTTTGTTTAGCTTTTTCAATGTGTCATTGACCTTCTGGAGTTTTATTAATTTCTCCTGAATTTTCTCCTTTCCGATATAATCTTTTCCATAACAGGTTTCGATGTAATCAATTTCGAATACCATGTTGTCTTTGCCTTTCACGACATCTTTCGCGCTGATTTTACTGTAAAGCGAATAACTGACCTGATTGTATACTCTTACAAAACCTGATCTGAAGGCAAAATTTGAATTGATATATTCAGACTTCGATTCCTGATATTTTCCTGAAAACCATGATTCTTTAGTGAAAGGAACCTGTTCTTTTATGCTCACATAGCCATTCAAGGTAGATTCCGTATGCCATCCAACCTCACTGAATATCATGACCAACAATAATCCAATCAGGAATACATTATATATCCCTCCTTTCAATTTTATGCCTCTTTTCTCTTCCATTTTTAAAACCTGAAATAAATGAAAGGATTAAATGCAGAACCGGCGAGCGTTGAAATGGAAAGAAGTAGCAACACAAAACTCATTACCCCAAGAAATACAAATTCTTTAGTAGAATACACCTCCTTTTTGAAAAAGAACAACTCAAGCTTTTTCCCCCAATTCATCAAAGTCACAAATGACAAAATCATAGCGATTATAAAAATGATATTAAAATCAAGCAAGACAAGATCGCCCTTAAATACAGACGCATTACCCTTCCCTATCATTGACCCGAAAAAGTCACCGATCTTGTTAAAGTCTTCTATTCTAAAAATCACCCAACCTACAACTACAATAAAAAAGGTCGAGGCAATCGAAAAAACGAGACCAAGTTTATTCAATAATTTCATTAAGAAAATTCGATCAAGAATCAAGAATAAACCATGATATCCTCCCCATAGAATGAAATTCCAGGAAGCACCATGCCATAAGCCTGATAATAAAAAGACTAAAATGAGATTGAAATAAACCCTGAATATCCCAGCCCTATTTCCTCCAAGAGGAATATATAAATACTCCTTCATGAAAGTGCCCAACGTAATGTGCCACCTTCTCCAAAATTCAGTAATACTTCTTGACACATAGGGAGAATCAAAATTCTCAGGAAACCTGAAACCCATCATTCTTCCAAGTCCTATTGCCATATCAGAATAACCCGAGAAATCAAAATAAATCTGCATAGTGTAAGCTAGAGCTCCAATCCAGGCATTAACCCAGTTCAAGGTCGAATAATCAGAATTGAATATAAGGTCAGCCTGTTCAGCCATAACATTGGCAATAAGGACTTTTTTAGAGAGGCCTATCACGAACCGATAAAATCCGATCAAGCGATCATCATTCGTCTCTGATCTGGAAATCAGTTGTTTTGCAATATCACCATACTTTACAATCGGACCTGCGATCATTTGTGGGAAAGAAAGGATATACACCAAATAGTCTGTCAATTTCACAACCGGTTCACTTTCTTTTCTGTAAACATCTACTGCATACGTAATTGATTGAAAGATATAGAAGGAAATACCAATGGGAAGTGCAATACTTGTCCAGGAAACACGTAGAAAGCCGATAGTGGCCAAAAGCGAATTCAGATTTTCGACGAAGAAATTGGCGTATTTGAAATAAGCCAGTAAACCTAGGTTCAAGGAAACGAACAGAAAGAGCAGAATCTTTCTTTTTCTCTCATCCTGACTTTTATGCAGAAGATTAACGATCTGATAATCAATTACCGAGCTACCTAAAACAATAAAAATAAAGTCTGGCGCACCCCAAGCGTAAAAGAAAATACTTGCAAGAAGAATCAGGTAATTCTTATACTTCGTCCCAAAGATCTGATAAGACAGGTAGAAAACCGGTAAAAAATATAAAAGAAAAATAACGCTGCTAAAAACCATTGGCGGACACCTTTAGTTGATAGACGTTTTGAAAAATCAAAGCGTTATTATCTGTACAACACCGCTTTAACCGCCTTCATTACGCGGTCAACACTCGGTAGAGCTTCATCGATCAATGTCGGAGAGAACGCAAATGGCGTGTCAGTTTGAGTCACCCTTCCTACCGGAGCATCCAAATAATCAAAAGCATAGCGCTGAAGGTGATATGCTATTTCAGAAGAAATAGATGCCAACGGCCATGACTCTTCAACAACCACACAACGATTTGTTTTCTTTACAGACTCAACAACCGCAGCATAATCAATAGGTCGAACCGTTCTCATATCAATTACTTCTACAGAAATCCCTTCCTTTTGAAGTTGTTCAGCTGATTCAAGAGCTACCTTCATGATCTTTCCAAATGACACGATCGTAACATCTGTGCCCTTTCTCTTAACATCAGCAACTCCAATCGGAATTAAGTATTCTCCGTCTGGAATTTCACCCTTGTCACCGTACATTTTTTCTGATTCCAGAAAAACTACAGGGTCATTATCTCGAATTGCAGACTTTAACAATCCTTTGGCATCATATGGTGTAGAAGGAGTAATTACTTTAAGTCCCGGAACGTGCGCATACATCGACTCAAAGCTTTGAGAGTGTGTTGCCGCTAACTGTCCAGCCGTTCCGTTACCACCTCTGAAAACAACAGGACAATGGTACTGACCTCCAGACATCTGAAGCATTTTGGCAGCACTGTTGATGATCTGATCAGCAGCAAGAATTGCAAAGTTCCACGTCATGAACTCAACGATCGGTCTAAGACCATTCATTGAAGCACCAACTGCGATACCTGCAAATCCTAATTCGGCAATTGGAGTGTCGATCACTCTTTTATCTCCAAATTCATCGAGCATACCTTGAGAAACTTTGTAAGCACCGTTATATTCGGCAACTTCTTCTCCCATTAGAAGCACTGCTTCATCTCTTCTCATTTCTTCTGACATCGCCTCACGAAGCGCTTCTCTGAATTGTACCGTTCTCATTTGTTTATTCATTTAAGAGGTTGCCAAAAATAATAAAATTCAATGACGAATTATGCCAACTTAATTTTTTGAATAACACTTGCCAATAATAATAGGATATTATCGTCAGGCAATCTACAAAATATGTTTAAATTTGCCTTCACTCAAAAATTTATTGAAAATAAGATCCAATGAAAATACTTGTTTGTATCAGTAAAGCTCCAGATACTACCTCAAAAATTGCCTTCACAGAGGGTAATACAAAGTTTGATGAAAATGGGGTCCAATACATTGTCAATCCTTATGACGAATGGTATGCTTTAGTTCGTGCGCTTGAGATCAAAGAAGCTCAGGGAGGAAACGTAACAATTATCACTGTTGGTACAGCAGCGGATGAGGCGGTGATCAGAAAGGCACTGGCTATCGGAGCTGATGATGCAGTAAGAATTGATGCTGATCCTAAAGACGCATATTACGCTGCAGTTCAGATCGCGGAATACGCGAAGAATAACCAGTTTGATCTTGTCTTGACGGGTAAAGAAACGATCAATTATAATGGATCGCAAGTGGGCGGTATGATCGCTGAAGCGTTGGATACTCCTTTTATTTCTGTTGCGACAAAACTTGATGTAAATGGATCGACAATGACCTTGGAAAGAGAAATCGCCGGTGGAATTGAGGTAGTAGAAACAGGTCTTCCCGTAGTTATTTCATGTGCTAAAGGAATGGCTGAACAGCGCATTCCAAACATGAGAGGTATCATGGCTGCTAGAACAAAACCACTTCAAGTGGTGGCGCCGGTTTCTGTAGAAGATTTGACATCATTCGTTTCTTATACGATGCCTGATGCAAAGTCTGCATGCAAAATGATCGATCCATCAAACATGGATGAATTGGTAGAATTGCTTCACAATGAAGCTAAAGTGATCTAAGCTTATTAATAAAAGAATTATGTCAGTATTAGTATATATCAATAGCTCAACAGGAATCCATAAGTCAGCCAATGAGGCAGTAACTTATTCAAAGAAGCTAGGTGGAGCGGTTACAGTTATTACAAATGGCGGATGCGATGCGGTAACGCTTGCATCATTAGGTAAGTATGGCGCTGATAAGGTTTTGGTTGATCGTTCTGTAAACAGTAATGATGACCAACAACTTACACGAATGATCGCTACAGCAGCTGATTCAGTTGGTGCTACAACCGTTGTTTTCTCTCACGATCTTACTGCAAAAGCAGTAGCGCCAAGATTGAGTGTTAGAATGAAAGCCGGATTGATCTCAGGTGCGATTGATCTGCCATCGGGAGATGGAACCACGAAAGTGAACGTTTTTTCCGGAAAAGCATTCGGAGCAGTAAAAGTAAACACAAGCAAAAAGATCATTTCTCTTCTACCGAATAGTATTCTGCCGGAAGCAACAGGATCTGATTGTGCGGTTGAAGATTTTAATGGTAATGCAGGTTCCACTAACGTAAAGGTTATTACAACTAAAAAACCTGAAGGTGAAATTCCACTTCCAGAAGCTGAATTGGTTGTTTCTGCAGGAAGAGGTCTTAAAGGACCAGAAAACTGGGGAATTGTTGAGGACCTTGCGAAGGCTCTTGGCGCTGCAACTGCATGTTCACGTCCAGTGGCGGATATTGGTTGGAGACCTCATCATGAGCACGTAGGACAAACGGGAGTTGCTATTCGTCCGAATCTATACATTGCTGCTGGTATCTCAGGAGCAATCCAACATTTGGCGGGTGTGAATGGTTCTAAAGTGATCGTAGTCATCAACACCGATCAGGAAGCTCCTTTCTTTAAAGCTGCTGATTACGGAATTGTTGGAGATGCATTTGAAGTCCTTCCACGACTAACAGAAGCAGTTAAAAAATTCAAAGGGTAACACTTCTATTTAAGAAGTATACATTATATTTACGAAGTAAAAAGGGAAGTCAATGGCTTCCCTATTTCGTTAAAGGGTCAATAAAGCAAGGATGAATAAAATTGAACTGGAAATTGCAGGATTGTCGTATAGTCAAACGCAATCAGGTGCCTATGCTTTAGTTCTTGCAGAGAAGGGAGGAAAAAGACAACTTCCGATCATTATTGGGGGATTCGAGGCTCAAGCAATTGCAATTGAACTTGAAAAAATGACTCCAACGAGACCTCTAACGCACGATCTTTTTAAAAACTTTGCGGATTCCTTTTCCATAC
>JALRFI010000091.1 GCA_023253775.1 Crocinitomicaceae bacterium | reverse complement strand
TGCATGAATTTCTTGTTACCAAGAAAAAATGGATCTCAGAGGGTCGATTTATGCACGCCCTTAATTATTCAATGATTCTCCCTGGTCCGGAAGCACAGCAATTGGCAACCTATTCAGGCTGGCTATTGCATGGCACAAAAGGAGGTCTGGCAGCTGGTATCTTCTTTATACTCCCTTCAATGCTGATCCTGTTTGTGCTTTCTGCAGTGTATGCAGTATATGGTTCTGTTCCATGGATATACGCATTGTTCAACGGATTAAAACCTGCCGTAATTGCAATCGTAATAATGGCTCTGTATAAGATCTCCTCAAAATCATTGAAATCAATGATCCATTGGCTGATTGCTTTGTTATCTTTTGTCGCCATGTTCTTATTTAACATTGGATTTCCTGTTATCATAATAGCATCGCTGATCCTCTCTTTTCTCGCTTCGAAATTCCTTCCTACCATAACAAATTCATTAACAGAGGAGAAGTCATTTGAAGATGAAAATGATTACATTATCAATGAAAATCACACTCCTGAACAAGCCATTTTCAGACCAATAAAAACGGTCTTTCAAGTATTAACGGCCGTAGTCGTATGGAGCATACCTATCTTATTGTTCAATGTCATTAGCGGAGATACTAACTTTTGGAATAGTTTGATCTTTTTCTTTACCAAAGCGGCATTTATCACGTTTGGTGGCGCTTATGCGGTTCTTCCCTATGTGGCTGATGTAGCAGTTGAAAATTTCAAGTGGCTCAGTGAATTACAAATGATCGATGGACTGGCGCTTGGCGAAACTACTCCGGGACCATTAGTTATGGTGTTGGCGTATGTTGGTTTTATGGCCGGTTACAGCCATTTTGGGGCTTCTGTTACAATGGGTGGACTGGGATTAGTTATCACGACCTTTTATACGTTTGTTCCGTGTTTCCTTTTCATTTTTGCAGGGGCGCCGATCATCGAACGAACGAGAAACAACAATAAGATCAAAAATGCCCTTACGATCGTAACAGCAGCAGTCGTTGGTGTGATCTTGAATCTAACGATCTACCTTACCAAAGCAGTAGTCTGGACATCAGAGATCTCATTCTCAAACATAGATTGGGTCGTCACGGTTTGGATACTTGTTTCGTTCGTCGCTTTACAAAGGTTCAAAGTAAATATGATCCTCTGGATAGGTATCAGTGCAATATTTGGTGTGAGCAGGTATTTTCTGGGAATTTAAAGCAGTACCTTTGCTTCAAATTCTGTAATGGCAAGTTTACCTTCAAAGTTTCATCATTTTAGCTCTTCCATCGAAGGAATCGAATTACCATTGGAGTTTACTTTTCCTTTTTATTACATTCCTCATCCGCTAGCTGTTCTGGCAAGCAAGCAATTACAGGAATATCTCCATAATCAACGTGATTTTAATCACGACTTTGGTCATACAGCTCCAACTGAAAAGTCGATCGGAAAAATGTTTGGTGTTTTGGTGGTACAATCAGAGGAAGGCGAGATCGGATTTCTGGCAGCCTACTCAGGTAAACTTGCCGAATCAAACCATCTTGAATACTTTGTCCCCCCTGTCTTCGATATATTACCTGCAGATGGATTCTACAAGAAAGGAGAACATTTCGTCAACGAATGCAATCGAAAACTGGCAGAGCTGGAATCATCCTCGTTTTGGAATGAGCTAAACCATGAATTGAACCAGCTTTTTGATCGACGCAACGAGCAGATTACAAAGCTTAAAACAAGTATTAAGTCAAACAAATCAAAACGGGATCTACTTCGGAATGAAGCGAAAGAGAATTTATCCCTTTCAGAACTGGAGGGTCTAAATCAACAATTAAATTACGAAAGTCAATCTGAGCAGATTCAATTGAAAAAAACCACCAAAAGCTGGAACGAAAATATTGCCCAGGTTGAACAGAAAATGAGAGCCTATAAAGAGGAGATCGAGTATTTACGCAATGAACGAAAAGTACTTTCTTCTCAACTCCAGAAAAAGATCTTTTCGAGTTACAACTTTCTGAATTCCTTAGGAAAAAATAAAAGTCTCTATTCCATCTTTGAAAAAACAGTTTGGCAAACTCCACCTGCAGGTGCCGGAGAATGCGCAGCACCTAAATTATTACAATATGCCTATCTGAATGGTCTAAAACCTATTGCACTCGCTGAGTTCTGGTGGGGAAATCCGCCGGCATCTGAGATCAGGAAACATGGTCACTTCTATCCTTCATGCAGAGGGAAATGTGAACCTATTTTAGGTCATATGCTGAAAGGATTAAAGGTTGAAGATAATCCAATGGAACATGTCATTGAAACCGGTGACGAAATTCCAATCCTTTATGAGGACGAGTATCTTCTGATCATCAACAAGCCGCATGAATTGTTATCCGTTCCTGGAAAGCAAGTGAAGGATTCCGTTTACAAAAGAATGAGAAAATACTTGCCAGAAGCTACAGGTCCTCTGGTCGTTCATCGGCTCGACATGTCAACGTCAGGAATCATGATCATATCGAAATCACTGGAGATCTACAAAAAACTTCAGTTTCAATTCATCTCGAGAAGCATCAAAAAGAGCTACATCGCACTATTGGATGGAGAAATCAATGATGCCTCAGGAGTGATCGATCTTCCCCTTCGCGTTGACCTTGAAGACCGACCAAGGCAATTAGTCTGTAATGAATATGGTAAATCAGCTGTCACCGAGTATGAAGTGATTTCAATTAAAGACGGCAAAACAAAAGTGAGGTTTTTTCCTGTCACCGGCCGGACCCACCAATTAAGAGTTCATGCCAGCCATCCTGATGGTCTGAATTCTCCCATCATTGGAGATGATCTTTATGGAGAGCGCAATGAGCGTTTGTATTTGCATGCCGAAAAGATCACGTTCAATCATCCGGTTACTAAAGAAGTCCTGACTTTTGAGATAAATCCTGAATTCTAATAAAAAGTGGGCTTTCGCCCCTCTGATTAATTTCTGAACAACTTCAGCGACAACGAAAGGGTGTCTCGAAGCTGTGTTCTATCAACAATATAATCAAGGAATCCGTGCTCAAGAACGAATTCAGAGGTCTGGAATCCTTCAGGAAGATCTCTACCGATCGTTTCTTTAACAACTCTTGGCCCAGCAAAACCGATAAGTGCTTCTGGTTCTGCAATATTGATATCCCCTAACATCGCAAATGAAGCAGTTACCCCTCCAGTTGTAGGATCAGTAAGGAATGAGATGTATGGCAATTTTGCTTCAGAAAGCTGTCCCAACTTTCCAGAAACCTTCGCCATCTGCATTAATGAGAATCCAGCTTCCATCATACGCGCACCTCCTGATTTAGAGATGATCATAAATGGTGCATTGATCTTGATCGCATGATCGATGGCTCTGGCAATCTTCTCTCCCATTACAGATCCCATGGAACCACCAATAAAAGCAAAATCCATTGCTGCAACGACGAAGTCACTACCATCCATTTTACCAACGGCCGTTTTGATCGCATCAGAAAGCTCCGTATTCATTTGAGTCGTTTTAATACGATCTACATATTTCTTTGTGTCCTCAAAATTCAATGGATCACCAGAAGATAGTTTCTCGTCTAACTCCTTGTATTTCCCTTCATCAAATATTATTGAGAAATATTCCTCAGATCCAATTCTCTCGTGATGTGAACACCTGTCGCACACCCATGCATTCTTCTCAAGATCTTCTGCCGTGAAAAGCGTTTTACAATTGGAGCACTTATGCCAGTAACCTTCCGGAGTCTCTTTCTTTTCACTTGTCGAAGTAGTAATCCCTTCCTTATTTCTTTTAAACCAACTCATAGACTGCTTGTTTTCTTGATTTGCCATTATAATGTATTCACATTATTCAGGTCTTCAAATGATTTTGTTAATCGGTCAATAAAGGTCAATTCGCCCTCTCTCAACCATTTTCTTGGATCGTAGTATTTTTTGTTCGGCTTTTCGCTTCCTTCAGGATTACCGATCTGAGTTTTCAAATAATCTACCTTATTTGTAATATAATCACGTACTCCTTCTGTGAACGCAAATTGAAGATCCGTATCAATGTTCATTTTGATGACACCGTATGAAATGGCCTCTCTGATCTCCTCTAATGTTGAACCTGATCCACCATGGAAGACAAAATCGACTGGATTAGGTCCTGTACCAAATTTCTGCTGAACATACTCCTGAGAGTTTTTTAGGATCTTCGGAGTCAACTTCACATTTCCAGGCTTGTAAACACCATGAACATTTCCGAAAGCTGCTGCGATTGTAAACTTATCAGACACTTTCATCAGCTCTTCATAAGCATAAGCTACCTCTTCCGGCTGAGTATATAATTTTGAGCTATCTACGTCTGAATTATCGACACCATCTTCTTCTCCACCAGTAATTCCAAGTTCGATTTCCAAGGTCATCCCCATTTTGCTCATACGCTCAAGATAACGCTTACTGATCTCAATATTTTCATGAATCGGCTCCTCAGATAAATCAAGCATATGTGAACTATACAATGGCTTTCCTGTCATCTTAAAGTGTACTTCACTTGCATCAAGCAAACCATCAACCCAAGGCAAAAGATTCATTGCACAGTGGTCCGTATGAAGGATCACCGTTGCACCATATAGCTCAGCTAGCTCATGAATGTGTTTTGCTCCTGAAATACCTCCTGCAATAGCAGCTCTTTCATTTGCATTGGAAAGTCCTTTACCCGCATTGTAATGCGCGCCACCATTTGAAAACTGAATGATTACCGGAGAATTCACTTTCGCTGCCGTCTCAAGAACAGCATTCATAGTAAATGAACCCGCTACGTTAACTGCAGGAAGCGCAAATCCTTTTTCCTTTGCATACTTGAAGATCTTCTGTACATCGTCGCCGGCAGCGACACCTGGTTTAATGGTATGTGACATTTATTAACTTTTTCAAGAGAGCAAAGTTAATAATCTCTTCCAAGAAAAGGCAGAAACTGAATGTTCAAAAATTGTTTTTTTTCCGCTTCATTTGAACCCTAACCTCCATATGAAATCCTTAACTTTGGAATCGGATAGATAATCCTATCATCTGTCCCAAACAACAAAAACAGATTTTTTTCAATGAGCTATCTCGATGAGTTGAATGATAGCCAGCTCGAGGCTGTCAAATCCATTTATGGTCCAAACATGGTTATTGCAGGAGCAGGTTCCGGTAAGACAAGAGTTTTGACGTTTCGAATAGCTTATATGATGGAACAAGGGGTTGATCCATTCAACATTCTTGCACTGACCTTTACCAATAAGGCGGCTCGTGAAATGACCGAAAGAATAGGAAAGATTGTCAGTCCTTCTGAAGCAAAGAATATTACCATGGGTACTTTCCACTCTGTCTTCTCAAGGATCCTTAGATTTAACTCAGACCGTCTGGGATACCCATCAAATTTCACGATCTATGATACACAAGATTCTAAATCTCTGTTAAAGGACATCATCAAAGAATTTAATCTTGATGATAAAGTCTATAAACCAAGCATGGTGCTTGGAAGGATCTCATCTGCAAAAAACAACTTGATCTCAGTTGAAGCTTACGAGCAGAATACGGAAATCATGAATGAAGACATTCAGTCCAGAAGACCCGAAATCTCAAGGATCTACAAAGCATACAGTCAGCGCTGCTTCAAAGCTGGAGCAATGGATTTTGATGACCTTCTTTATCAGACCAATGTGCTTTTAAGAGATTTCCCTGAGGTACTTCATTTCTATCAGCAGAAATTCCAATACATCCTTGTGGATGAGTATCAGGATACGAATTACGCACAGTACCTGATCGTGAAAAAACTTGCTGCCATGCATGAGAACATTTGTGTGGTTGGTGATGATGCACAAAGTATTT
>JALRFI010000013.1 GCA_023253775.1 Crocinitomicaceae bacterium | reverse complement strand
AAGACCACATTCATGCAATTTTAAATCTGGTCCAACGACAATCACCGAACGTGCTGAATAATCCACACGCTTACCAAGTAGGTTTTGACGGAAACGTCCCTGCTTACCTTTCAATGAATCAGAAAGTGACTTCAGTGGTCTATTTGACTCAGTTTTTACCGCTGAGGATTTTCTTGAATTATCAAACAATGAATCAACAGATTCCTGGAGCATACGCTTTTCATTGCGCAAGATAACCTCTGGAGCTTTGATCTCAATTAAACGCTTCAAACGGTTATTTCGAATGATCACGCGACGATAAAGGTCATTAAGATCTGATGTTGCAAAACGACCTCCATCCAACGGAACTAATGGTCTTAATTCAGGTGGAATAACCGGAACAACTTTAACTATCATCCATTCCGGACGATTTTCAATTCGTTCCTGAGACTCACGCATAGCTTCAACAACCTGAAGGCGCTTAAGTGCTTCGTTCTTTCGTTGAACTGAAGTTTCGTTGTTCGCCTGATGACGAAGATCATATGAAGTTTGTTCAAGATCCAATGTTCTAAGAAGATCATGAAGTGCTTCAGCACCCATCTTAGCGATGAATTTATTTGGATCTGCATCTTCCAAATACTGATTTTCTTTCGGAAGTGTATCAAGGATATCCAGATACTCTTCTTCGGTAAGGAAATCAAGACGTGTTAAAGCACCACCATCAAGATTAGTTGCGATACCCGCCTGGATAACCACATATCTTTCATAATAAATAATCTGGTCCAATTTTTTCGTAGGAAGTCCAAGCAGATAACCGATCTTGTTAGGTAGTGAACGGAAATACCAGATATGAGCTACCGGAACCACCAATGAAATGTGTCCCATTCTTTCACGTCTCACTTTCTTTTCAGTTACTTCAACACCGCAACGGTCACAAACGATTCCTTTATAACGGATACGCTTGTATTTTCCACAGTGACATTCATAATCCTTAACCGGTCCGAAGATTCTTTCACAGAACAATCCGTCTCTTTCCGGTTTGTATGTACGATAATTAATCGTTTCCGGCTTGAGTACTTCTCCACTTGATTGCTCAAGGATCACCTCAGGCGATGCCAACGAAATGGTGATCTTGTTAAAGCTACTTTGTTTTTTTGGTGTTTCTTTTCTGTAAGCCATTTTCTTGCTTCTTTTCTAATTCAACAACTCGACGGTTAGTCCAATGAAATATTCAGACACAATCCTCTCAATTCATGCAATAATACATTGAATGATTCAGGAATTCCTGGTTCAGGAATATTGTCTCCTTTTACAATAGACTCGTATGCTTTCGCACGACCCATTACATCATCAGATTTCACTGTTAGGATCTCCTGTAGGATGTTAGCAGCACCGAATGCTTCAAGTGCCCAAACCTCCATTTCTCCAAAACGCTGGCCTCCGAACTGAGCCTTACCTCCTAGAGGCTGCTGAGTGATCAATGAGTATGGTCCGATCGAACGAGCGTGCATCTTATCATCAACCATGTGAGATAGTTTCAGCATGTAGATCACACCAACGGTTGCAGGCTGGTGGAATTTCTCCCCAGTACCTCCATCATACAGGTAAGTTTTACCTGATCTAGGGACTCCGGCTTTATCTGTCCAGTCATTTATCTCATCCGGATGCGCTCCATCGAAGATCGGAGTTGCAAACTTAACTCCAAGCTTTTCTCCTGCCCAACCAAGCACAGTTTCATAGATCTGTCCAAGGTTCATACGAGAAGGTACCCCTAGTGGGTTCAACACGATGTCAACCGGTGTTCCGTCTTCAAGGAAAGGCATATCCTCAACGCGAACGATGTTCGCTACGATACCCTTGTTTCCGTGACGACCTGCCATCTTGTCCCCCACTTTCAGCTTACGCTTCTGAGCAACATAAACTTTAGCAAGTTTCACGATTCCTGCTGGAAGCTCATCTCCTACTGAAATATGGAATTTCTTGCGTTTATAAGTTCCAAGAAGGTCATTCGCTTTAATCGTAAAGTTATGGATCACTCTACCAACCAATGTATTCATGTGAATATCAGAAGTCCAGTTTGTTGGATTCACAATCGTATAATCGATCGCAAATAAATTCTTCTGAGCGAACTTGGTCCCCTTCTTGATGATTTCCTCTTTGAAGTTATTGTACACTCCAGAAGATTTACTCTCTCCAAGAACCTTGATAAGTTTTTCAACTAACTTTTCTTTTAGAGCATTATAATCCTTTTCGTATTCTGCATCAAGAGTTTCAAGTACAGGCTTATCCTGAGCTTTCGCTTTTCTATCTTTAATTGCACGGGAGAACAACTTCTTCTCAATAACAACCCCTCTTAATGACGGTCCTGCTTTCAATGAAGCATCTTTAACATCACCTGCCTTATCTCCAAAGATCGCCCTAAGAAGTTTTTCTTCAGGAGAAGGATCTGTTTCCCCCTTTGGAGTGATCTTACCAATAAGAATATCACCTTCCTTGATTTCTGCACCAATTCTGATTAATCCGTTCTCGTCAAGATCTTTTGTAGCTTCCTCAGAAACGTTAGGAATATCCGCAGTCAATTCTTCCATTCCTCTTTTAGTATCTCTTACTTCAAGAGAGTACTCATCAATATGGATAGAAGTAAAAACATCATCACGAACTACTCTTTCTGAGATCACAATCGCATCTTCGAAGTTATACCCTTTCCAAGGCATGAAGGCCACTTTCAAGTTTTGTCCAAGTGCAAGTTCTCCTTGTTGAGTTGCGTATCCTTCACATAATACCTGTCCTTTTTCAACGCGATCGCCTTTTTGAACGATCGGCTTAAGGTTGATACATGTACTTTGGTTCGTCTTTGCAAATTTTGTCAAAGGATATCTTATAATCTCACTGTCGAAGCTCACTAATTTATCCTCGTTATTCCAATCGTATTTAATTACAATCTCATTTGCATCTACGTATTCAACAACTCCTGGACCTTCAGCATTGATCAATACACGTGAATCACGCGCAACCAACTGCTCAATTCCAGTACCAACAATCGGCGAATTCGGCTTTAAAAGCGGAACTGCCTGACGCTGCATGTTAGATCCCATCAGGGCACGGTTGGCATCATCGTGCTCAAGGAATGGAATAGAAGATGCCGCAATCGATGCGATCTGGTTGGCACCTACATCCATTAGATTCAACTCAGATGGCCCTACAACCGGGAAGTCACCTTCATATCTTGCTTTAACAACTTCGGTAAGAAAATTACCTTTAACGTCAACCTTTGCATTTGCCTGAGCGATCATTTTGGCATCCTCTTCTTCAGCAGAAAGATATAGTGGCTCCTTTTCAAGTGCTACTTTTCCGTTTTCTACTTTTCTATAAGGAGTTTCAATGAATCCTAATTTGTTCACTTTCGCGAACACACAAAGAGAAGAAATCAAACCAATGTTTGGTCCTTCCGGTGTTTCAATTGTACAAAGACGACCATAGTGTGTGTAGTGAACGTCACGTACCTCGAATCCTGCTCTTTCTCTCGAAAGACCACCAGGTCCTAGTGCAGACAAACGACGCTTGTGAGTTACCTCTGAAAGCGGGTTTGTCTGGTCCATAAACTGAGAAAGCTGGTTGGTTCCGAAGAAAGAGTTGATCACTGATGACAATGTCTTCGCATTAATAAGGTCAATTGGAGTAAAGACCTCATTGTCACGAACGTTCATTCTTTCACGGATTGTTCTTGCCATCCTAGCGAGACCTACACCGAATTGAGCATAAAGCTGCTCACCAACTGTTCTTACGCGTCTGTTTGACAGGTGATCGATATCATCTACATCTGCTTTTGAATTGATTAATTCAATTAGATACTTGATAATCTTGATCATATCTGTCTTGGTAAGAACTCTTGATTCTTCTGAATCGTCAAGTCCTAATTTCTTATTCAGACGGAAACGACCTACCTCTCCAAGATCATATCGAGTATCGGAGAAAAACAACTTCTCAAAAACTCCCTTAGCAGTTTCATAATCAGGTGGTTCAGCGTTTCGCAACTGACGGTAAATATGCTCTACGGCTTCTTTTTCTGAATTTGAAGTATCTTTTTGAAGCGTATTATAAATAATCGAATAATCCGCAGAATTCACATCTTCCTTGTGAAGGATAATGTTCTTCACACCCGAATCAACGATTAAATCAATGTGCTCTTCCTCTAAAATTATTTCACGATCCAATAGGACCTCATTTCTTTCGATAGATACGACCTCTCCTGTATCTTCATCAACGAAGTCTTCGATCCATGACTTAAGAACTCTTGCTGCAACTTTCCAATTTCAGCAACACCCGATGGGACGACATCAGACTCATCGGCAAAGTAAAGGTCATCTAACGCGATCTTTCGGCCTTTCAATGTGTTCGCGCAAATTTTAAATTCAACGCCTTGGCTTCTTAGCGAATCAATTCGACC
>JALRFI010000174.1 GCA_023253775.1 Crocinitomicaceae bacterium | reverse complement strand
GGCAATCAAACTTATCGCAGGTTTGCGTCCGGGAATGACGATCTATATCCCTGGAGAAGAGATTTCCAAAGCGATTAAAAATCTTTGGGATGAAGGACTGTTCTCTGATGTAGAGATTTTAGCAGATAAGGAGATTGCTGGAGTAATTTATTTGACCATCAAATTAGAGCCGAGACCAAAGCTTTCAAGATTCAGATTCGTAGGTGTTAACAAAAGAGATGCTGACAAGATAAGAGAAGAAATCACACTCTATTCAGGTAAAACCATCACAGAGAATTTGGTTTTTCAGACGGAAAGTAAGATCAAGGGATATTTCAGAGAAAAGGGATACTATAATGTGAATATCAACATTGACAGAAAAATTGATTCTTTAATAAATGACTCGGAGTTGTTTGTGATCAAAGTTGACAAAGGTGAGAAGGTTGGTATCAAGAAGATAGCTATTGAAGGTAATAAAGAGGTGCCCGATTGGAAATTGAAAATGGCCATGAAAGACACCAAACAAAAAGCAATTTGGAGGATCTTTAAAAGATCCAAGTTCACCGAATCTACTTATGAAAAAGATAAACTGGCTCTTCTCAACAAGCTAAGTGCTGTTGGTTTAAGGGATGCTTCAATTTCATTTGACACTGTTTATATGAAAGATGCTAAAAACCTAATGGTGAGCATTAATGTTGATGAAGGTAAAAAATACTATTTCGGAGACATTGAGTGGATTGGAAATTCGAAGTTCAGATCTTCTTACCTAGACACTGTCCTAGGAGTGAAGAGAGGAGATATTTATAACAAAGAACTGCTAGAGAAAAGATTGTTCATGAGTCAGGATGGAAGAGATATCTCATCACTTTACATGGATCGCGGTTATTTATTTTTCCAGATCATACCTGTTGAAACCAACGTGTCAGATAACTACATAAATTATCAGATGAGGATCATTGAAGGGAAAGAGGCGCGAGTGAAAAGGATATTTATTACAGGAAATACCAAGACCAACGATTATGTAATCCGAAGAGAGATTCGAACCAAGCCAGGAGATTTATTCAATAGAAATGACATTATTCGTACGCAGAGAGAACTTGCTCAGTTAGGATATTTTAACGAACAGGCATTTCAAGTAAATCCAATGCCAAATCCTGCGGATGGGACAGTGGATATAGAATATGTAGTTGAAGAAAAATCATCAGATCAGATAGAGTTGTCAGGAGGTTACGGTGGATCAGGAATACAGGGCCAATCAGGAAGGGTAATCGGCACACTTGGTCTGACGTTTAACAATTTTTCAACCCGTAACTTCTTCAAAAAAGATGCCTGGACTCCACTTCCAGGTGGAGATGGTCAACGCTTATCGATCAGAGCCCAAACAAACGGTAGGTTTTATCAAGGGTATAACTTTTCATTTACTGAGCCATGGTTAGGAGGGAAAAAGCCAAATTCGTTGACTTATTGGATGAGTCATACAGCTCTAGGTAATGGTTATTTGCCTTCGAATGATCTGTATACAGGGATTTCAATTACCGGGACAGGAGTTGGCTTGGGCAGAAGAAAAAAGTGGCCAGATGACTACTTTACAGCGTATTATGAATTGAGCTATCAGTACTATGATGTGGTTGATGATTTGCGATTTGGTATTTTTAGTAATGGATATGCAAATGACGTCGCCTTGAAGTATTCCTTATCGAGAAATTCGATCAATCAACCAATATATCCGCAATCAGGATCAAATATCTCTTTTATGGCGAAGTCGTCTATACCATATTCCATCTTTGATGGCGTGGAGGATTATTCGGCTCAAAGTCCTCAGGAAAGATACAAATTCCTGGAATACTATAAATTGAAACTTACCGGTGAATGGTTCTTGCCGCTTACATCCGATAAGAAACTTGTTTTAATGCCTCGATTCGGATTTGCCTTCCTTGGAGCGTATTCAGCATCTAAAGGAATTACCCCTTTTGAAAGATATTCGATGGGAGGTAGTGGTCTAACTGGTGTGAATCAATTAGGAGGCCGTGAGATCATTGCATTGAGAGGTTATGAGGATAATTCGATATCATCTCCTTCGGGCGATCCAATAGTCGCGAAATATACATTGGAATTAAGGTATCCTATTTCATTGAACCCTTCAGCAACGTTCTATACTTTATTATTCGCTGAGGCTGGAAATTCATTTCCTACTCTCAAACAATTCAATCCTTTCAATGTGAAAAGAACTGCAGGAGCTGGTATTCGAGTTTTCCTGCCTATGTTCGGTATGTTGGGTCTTGATTATGGTTTTGGGTTTGATAAACTTGATTATTGGTCTTCAGGGTTTGGAGGCGTTTCAGATCAGGAGATCAATAACAAAGGATATTATGGTAAATTGACCTTCACAATCGGTATGAACCTTGGTGAATTGTAACTCAGAATGCAATAAAATACCTAATTTTGTCGTTCCGCAACTGTCAATGAGTTTAAGGAAATAATATCAATATGAAAAAGTACTTCTATATTATGTTGTTTATTTTTGGCACGTCGTTTGCCTTCGGTCAAAAGTACGCATACATCGATTCTGATTACATTTTGGCAAACGTGCCAGAATATGCCGAGTCGAAAGAAAAACTTGATAAGCTGGCTCAGCGATGGACAGAAGAGATCGACCAACGTTATGAAGTACTTCGTCAGAAAAAGGACAATTTTGCAAGAGAAGAAGTTCTCTTACCTGAAGAAGAAAAAGTGAAGCGTAAGGAAGAGATCGAAAAATTGGAAACTGAGGCGATGCAAATGCAGAAACTTCGTTTTGGTGTGAATGGTGATTACTTCCAGAAAAGACAGGAGCTTATCAAACCAATTCAGGATAGAGTTTATGACGCGATGCAAAAAGTAGCATCGAAACGAAATTATACTTTTGTATTCGATAAAGCTAATCAGAGTAATCTGGTTTATGCAGACAGTAAGTATGATATAAGTGATGAGGTCTTGAAAGAGATGGGAGTCACAGTAAAGTAGTAATTAATTAAAGTAAAATGAGAAAATTAGTATTAGCGTTTTTAGTAGTTCTTGGTTCAACTGCAGTAATGGCACAATCAAAAGTTGGGCATGTGAATTCACAAAAATTGTTGGATACATTGCCCTCAAGAAAAGCTGCAATAGAAAAGTTGAAGGAATTTGAAATGTCAGGGATTAAAGAGCTTCAAGAGATGGAGGCAGATTTTAATACCGCACTTGCGAAATATGAGCAGAATAGAGCGAATATGTCACCAGTGATTCAGAAGATCGAAGAAGAAAAGCTGATGAAAAAAAATCAAGCTATTCAGGAAAGAGAACAATCTTTGAATCAAGAGATGCAGATTTACAGCCAGGAATTAAATAAACCTATTCTTGATAGGGTTCAGAAGTCAGTAGAATTAGTAGCTGAACGGAAAAAACTGAATTACGTGATCGACGAATCTGTTACCCTATATTTCAAAGGTGGAACTGACATCACACAAGAAGTGTTGGTTGAGCTTTTAAGAATGGATGCAGAATCGATGAAGTAATCGAAAAGAATTTTAAGAAGGGCGACTGAAAGGTCGCCCTTTTTTTTAGCTTTGAGGTATGGGACCAATTGGCGTTTTTGATTCTGGTTACGGAGGATTAACAATACTTCAGGATTTGCGAAATAAGTTGCCTGAATACGATTATCTCTATCTGGGAGACAATGCCAGGGCTCCATATGGAACAAGGTCATTTGATGTTGTTTATGAATTCACATATCAGGCAGTTCGTGAGTTGTTTGATCGAGGCTGTCATCTGGTTATTTTGGCATGTAACACAGCATCCGCGAAGGCTCTTCGAACTATTCAGCAGAAAGACTTGCCACTCCTCGCTCCTGAAAAACGGGTTTTAGGAGTGATAAGACCGAGTGCAGAGGTAATCGGCTCCATTTCCAAAACAGGTCACGTGGGTGTTTTAGCAACTGAGGGAACAGTTCGATCGAATTCTTATTTTCTTGAACTGCAAAAATTCAGTCCTGAAACGGTCATTGAACAACACGCATGTCCAATGTGGGTTCCATTGATCGAAAATGACAGACATACCTCAGAAGCAGGAAAGATGTTTATCAAAGAAGACCTTGATCAATTATTAGATAAAGATTCACAGATAGACACCATCTTGCTGGGTTGTACTCATTTCCCAATTTTAAAGGAGTTCATCGAATCGTATCTTCCTGCTAATATTCAGATAGTAAGCCAGGGCGCTATTGTTGCAGATGGTCTTGATGATTATTTAAAGAGACACCCTGAAATGCAGCGCTGTTGTTCAAAGAATTCGAATATTGACTTTCTCACTTCAGAGAATGTCGAGATATTCAATAAAAAGGCGACTCAATTCTTTAATAGTCCAGTTAATGCAAGCCATGTTAATTTGGGATTAAAGTTTAAATAATTTTCTTTTTTCTTATTGTCTGTTTTTGGTGATTTCATTACCTTGTACGTCGCTAATACTTATGAGAAATCTATTATTATTTTCAGTCGCATTGTTCTTGTCAATTGGTCTATTCGGCCAAACTTTAATAATGAATGAAGTTTCCCAGGGGGTTACAGGGAATATGGAGTATGTTGAGTTTGTAGTTGTCGACAATACTGCAATATATGATTGTTCTAGTGGTCAACCACCTTCTATTGATATCAGAGGTTGGATTTTTGACGATAATAGTGGTTATCATGGTGCTGGGGGTATAGCAGCTGGATGCATTCGATTTTCTTTTGATCCACTTTGGTCTGCAATACCTATGGGTACAATTATTTTAATTTATAATGGAGCGGAGCCCGATCCATCAATTCCTCCAATTGATATATCCTTGAATGATGGAAATTGTTCTATCGTTGTGCCTGTCACCGACGTTAATTTATTTGAAAGTAATCCGACAACCCCTGGAGCCATTTCGTGTTCTTATCCACCAACTGGTTGGATACCAGGTGGAAATTGGTCAAATACACTATTGGCAAATACTTCTGATTGCGCTCGGATAGTCAATCTGGATGGTTGTGAAGTTTTTTCAGTTTGTTGGGGAGCTGATAATTTGAACAACTTAATTTACTTCTCGGGAAACGCGGGAAATATTGTCTATTATTTTAATGATTCAGACCCCACCATTCAAGCAAATTGGACTGCTGGTTGTACTGACAATGAAACAATTTTGGATGCAAACACATGTGGGTCTAATGATCAAACACCGGGAGCACCAAACAATGCACTTAATGCCGCGTTCATAGCACAATTCAACAATGGATGTAGTCCAATTCCTCCCTTGGTGGCCAATGCCATGATCGATAACCATGAGATTTGCGGTTGTGATGGATCCGCCACGGCAACTCCGTCAGGATCAATTCCAGGATACACTTACGAGTGGTTTGATGCTTCAATGACACCAATAGGACAGACGGGAATTACTGCCATCAACCTTTGTTCCGGTGATTATTTTGTAGAAATAACGTCATCTATTGGTTGTCAAGAAATGGCAACAGTTACAGTAAATCCTGGATCAGGAATTCCTTCTGTTACTTCTGTTAATGGAGGAGCTTCTTATTGTTCAAGTGATCCTGTCTCAAATATTACTGCAGCAGTCACAGGCATTGGCCCATGGGATGTGACCTACACAATTAATGGTGGTTCTGTGCAAACAGCTAGTGGATTGGTTTCCCCCATCATACTAGGTAATACTCCTGGAGTTTATGTTGTGACAGGAGTAACTGACGCGAATTGTTCTAATACAGCATCGGGGACCCAATCAATTATAATTATAGCGGATAACACAGTTACTCCATCATCGTCAGACCCTATAATATGTGTCAACACGGCAATTCCATCAGTGACCTTCACTACAACTGGAGCCACGGGTATTGGAGCAGCAGTTAATCTACCTGCAGGTGTTACAGCGAGTTTTGCAGGTAACACGATCACTGTAAGTGGAACACCAAGTGCTTCAGGAACATTCAACTATACGATTCCATTAACTGGAGGATGTGGTACGGTCAATGCCTCTGGAACGATCACTGTAAATGCACAAAATACGATTGCTACCGGCACAAGTCCAACACTATGTATCAACACTGCCATGACTGCTATCACTTTGACAACAACGGGAGCCGCGGGAGCTACGTTTTCAGGACTTCCTGC
>JALRFI010000122.1 GCA_023253775.1 Crocinitomicaceae bacterium | reverse complement strand
AAAGACAGGATAATCTTTCATTAAAATCAAGGTTTGCCATAATCTGCCCATTCTACCATTACCGTCAATGAAGGGATGAATGAATTCCATTTCATAATGAAAAACACTACTATTTATAAGTGAAATCTCTTTTGAGGTTTTGAGGTATTTAAATAAATCATTCATCAAATGTGGTACTTTCTCGGCAGGTGGAGCCATATGTGCTATCCGATCACCGGCCACAATGCCCACCTCTTTTTTGCGATATTTTCCATTGTCTGACACCAGACCTTTCATTAGAATCTCGTGAGCATTCAGAAATGATTTAGAAGATTTTGGATCGAATGATTGTAATTGATCATAAACTCTGATTGCATTCAAAACTTCATTTACATCTTTCTCTGGACCAATGATTCGCTTGTTCTCAATAAGAGCAGTGATTTGTTCTTCTGTGAGTGTATTCCCTTCAATACTCAAAGAAGAATGAATTGTTTTAATCCGGTTTTCTTTTCTGAGTTTAGGTGAAGGCTTATCTAGAAATTTTGCATTGATTTGTCCTATTTTTTCTGAAATAGAAGCTATCATTTTTAAAATTTCAGGGGTGATTTGATAAGGAGGAGTCATATTTTGATACTATCATTTGATACTATCAAATATAAAACAAATTTACCGAATGGATACTCTGGCTTTAATTAGCCATAACGGTTGGCAGCTACCCGAAGGTGGCGATTTATACCACAAATGTTGATACGGAGCACTGAACCGCCACTTTTTGGTAGGTGCTGTTTTGAAAAATATTATTCTGTTTCCTTGTCATTTGCTTCATTTTCCCTCAAGAGATCCGCAATAATAATTGCTGGTTCTTCTTGTTCAATGATTAGTCTTTGAAATGCCGCGTAAATGTCTTTTGATGTATTATAATGTCGCATCAATTGTTCGTATGTTTCACTGGTATATAGAAGAGGAATTAACAAGTCTCTCTTTTGGTGATATTCTACATAATGACTTTGCACATTCACAATTACAACCCCATTATTCAACAAATTATTGAAATGTGTTGCAAGAATGAATAAATCAGTTGTTAATTCTATAGAGTAGTTTTCTAGAATTTTAACTCTACAATGGAAACTTCCGTCATAAATCATGTAGTAGAAAGCACCACCTTGTTCTTTACCGAGTTCAAAAATTGTTTCAATATATTTTTCCTTTTCATAGACGCCGTGTTTCCAATCAGCATCAGCATGAAGCTTCTTTAATTCTTTCCATACTAGTTCTTCTTGTTTTTTGAAACTAAGAGCTAAACGATAAATTCGTTGTAGATAAAATTTAATCTTGTTCATGTTTTTGTTTTATTTCTCATAACTACTTCATACACAAAATAATAAAAAAAGTACCTATTTTATTCCTTTTTCGGCATGTGAATGGTAGTTTTTGTTATTGCATATTGCTGTTTATTTTTTGAACATGCGGTCCAGCGGACTCTCTACTTTTCGAGTGCCTTCACTATTCAAAATTAGGGCAAGTCATTGTTGTATCCTAGCTCAAAAATGGACTTTACTTTCTAATTTGTTTACAGAATAGTAACTATCTAATATTGTTAATCAAATGTACTTTCCACCGTCTCTTTCAATCTTTCCTTCTCATGAATTTTATGAGGAATTTCGCGGGGAGGTTTTCTTTCAGGTGTTTGTTTTGGTGTTAGGAAGATGTCCGGGTGATCTACTTTCTTCTTCCATTTGAATGCCCTTTTGATCCGTTCTTTCATCGAGTTCTTTTCCGGCTTAACAAAAGCAATGGATGGGAAATAAATATTTTGATCGCTTTCTCTCTTTGCTAGATGCGTCTTATGGCATATATCGCAATCGTAATCAATACGATTAAATGGATTCCCATTAATCCCAATATCCAACAAATCAAGGCAATCAAGTTTTTTTACATCCCGAACCAAGAACTCTTCGTCCTTGGTTACTAGTGTTTTCGTTTTCTCACTCGGATCCCAAGGACTTGGTAATAAATAGATATTACAGATAGCAATTGCCATGTCACCGATCTTCCAGTTTTCACTCATGGTTGAAAATTTAAAATGTGAACTACTTAACGAGTGCGTTTCTTGAATCGATCGTACCAATAAGACGACCCTTCAAATTCTTCAACCTCCTCGGATACCGATTTATTAAAAAGTAAGATCATGATTTCATCTTCCTCCTCTTCCAGGTAATAGACGTGAGTCATAACATCGGGTGCTGATTCAAATGACCAGAAAAGATCACCTTTCTCGTCGATAGAACCACTATCGAACGATTGATCATATCCTTTTAACAGCGAATTAATGACCTCTTCTGCATTCGATGGACTTTCGTACATGATGTACGCCCCTGGGATTTTTTTCATGGTATACCATTGACCGTAATAGGCTTCGTCTAGCCTATTCAAGGTTAGGATCCCGATCTGTGCTGAAGAATACCCGGTAATTGTGATCAGGGCAAGAAGTTGTAGGATGACCTTTTTCATGTCTTCAAGTTTTAAAGGGTGAATACCTGGACAGTGACTTTTCCTGAAAACAAGTTCAATTGAATAAAAGTTACACCATTGGAATTTTCAGTGGGCTGATTTAAAGTATTTTAACAATTCAGGTGTCCGATTGCGTTCTCCATACAATTGACAACCTTCTCCATTTTAGAGTTTCAAGAATGCTTGCAAGGTTGCAAAGAATTCATTTAGGGAATCGATCTTCGGAACTTTGTGGTGTAAATTAAAAATTATACGCCATGAAAAACAAAAAGACATTGTATCATTTCATCCTCGACAGCAGTGGATCAATGAGCGCAGATCAGGTGAACACGGTAAACCTGTTCAACAGACAAGTAGCAACGGTAAGAGACCTTGCAATCACCTACCCGGATCAGAAATTCCTGACAGGACTAACCATCTTCAATGAAAGAGTGAATCATTTGTTGAGAGAAACCCCGGTTCATAAGTTAATTGAGCTAAGCCACGACAAATACCGACCAAATGGCTACACAGCGTTATATGACGCGATCGGTGAATCTGTGTCGGGCATTAAAGAGCGTTTTGGCAAAGAGATCGACAACGGTGAGATGTCTGTAGTGGTAATCGTTCTTACAGATGGACATGAAAATGCGAGCAGGCGTTTTGACCAGCGCATGATCGCTTCCATGATCGACGAGCTTCAAGCCACAGATGGTTGGGTTTTCAC
>JALRFI010000072.1 GCA_023253775.1 Crocinitomicaceae bacterium | reverse complement strand
TCCTTCACTCATTGCGGTGATCGGTTTCTTTATCGGAGGCCTCTTTATGGTTCATATCCTATTCCCAATTTTATTCTAAAAACAAGCTTTACCCATGAAAACACTAAAATATTTAATTACAGGTATCGCATTTGGAGTTATTATCCTATGAAGAACTGAGCGATAATTTGGATCAACTAGATCAATATACGGACATTAGTCATCCGAATACAGACGAATTTAAATTTACGAAAACCTATACAAGCCCCTTACGACTTTGGGGAGTTAATGTAGCATACATTATTTGTCTTTAATTCGGAACACGAAAATCCTCAAATTTCAATTCAATACGGGAGTCTGTGTAATGCGGAACCCATCCACTCATATCAATAAAGATTCGGATCGCTTTCACGAAAGGATCACTTTCTCCAGCATCGAACCAGTGTTTTGTCCCTGCAGGAACAGAGATCAGATCGCCTTTCTGACAAAGTAAATTGAATACCGGTTCGTTTTCCAGATTAAACCAAAACAACCCTTGTCCATCTACAAAGAAACGAATCTCATCCTCAGAGTGCGTATGCTCAGCGAGGAACTTGGCACGGATCGCATCATAATTTTCCGTCAACTTATTGATCGAAATAACATCAGCTGTTTGATATCCTCCTTGATCCATAAAAGGTTTCAGGTCTTTTTCATAGGCCTTCAAGATTTCTTCCTGCGTTGCCGTATCATCAAAAACAACATCGCATGTCCACTGGTCGAAATAAACGCCACGATCATTAAAGAAAGACCTGATCTCAGCAGGATCTCTCAATTCAATATTCTTTTCCGGGATAGATAAAATTGCCATTCTTAGATTATTTCGAATTCAACATCCATTCACATTGACAAAGGTACTCAAGGGTCTCCAGATGTCTTTTGGCCTCAAAAAGATTTCTTCCCCAGGCATAGGTGCCGTGCTTACGGATAATGAAGGCGTGATGGGCTAAAAGCTCTTTGTTCTCTTTCATGACCGCAGCAAAATCATTCATGTTTTGCGTATTGTCAAAAATGGGAATTTGCACAATAGCTTCATGAGTGGTCTGGCCTTCAAATCCCTTTTGAACCTCGTATCCCTTAAACGAAACTCTTGCCGATTGAACTGCAGAGATCAAGACCGGATAGACAGAATGACTATGAAGGATTACCTTTGTTTCTGGGAACAATTCATACAAAACACAATGGATCAATGTTTCTGCCGACGGCTTAACACCTATGAAGTCTCCCGTGGCTATTCCTTCATTGTTTACTGTAATGAAATCGGAAGAAGTAAATTTTGATTTGTCTACTCCCGACCTAGACACCCAAATGATCCCATGATCATCCTTGAAAGAGTAGTTCGTTGAAGTGGCCGGTGACCAACCTTTCTCATTGTACAATCTGATCGTTTCAGCGATCTGTTCTTTTAATTCTGCATTTTGCATGTCACAAAGTTAAATGAAAAAACGCGTCCCCCTGTAGTGGAACGCGTTTTACAACAATAAAACAAATCTTACGACCTGTTTGGGGAGACCTATTTTGCAAGCTCTTCCTTGACAAGAGCCGCTATTAATTTTCCATCTGCTTTGCCAGCTAATTTTCCAGACAAGACACCCATCACCTTCCCCATCTCCTGAGGACCGGATGCTCCTGTTTGGAGAATTGCGGCTTTTACTTCTGCTCTGACTTCATCCTCAGACAACATCTTAGGCAAATATGCTTCGATCACCTGAGCTTGGAACAATTCTTCTGATGCGAGATCTTCTCTGCCTTGTTGCATGTACAACTCATAGGTTTCCATGCGTTGCTTGTGCAGTTTCATACAGATCTTCATGGCAGTCTCATCTGAAACATCACCAGCACCAGAGGTTGCTTCCAATAATAACTTCGACTTGATATCTCTTAATGCAGCCAGCTTTTCTTTTTCTTTCGCCAGCATTGCATTTTTAATATCCGTATTGATCTTCTCTGTGAAACTCATTTTGATGATTTTACGATACCTTGACTTTAGGATTTTAAGACTTCCAGATTCTATATAAAAAGTCTTAAGGTCCTAATTTCCTATAGTCTATCTGTCAATTTAATCTACGTTATCGTGAAGGAAGTTATTGTTACGTAAAGAAGTAGAATCACCATCATCAGATAAACCGAAGCGGCTGTAGTTTTCTGTTGAACTTGGATTAGACATGTTCAACTGGACGTTTCTTCTCACAAAAGCAGGCTCATTTTCAAATTCGGTGATCCCTTCTGCTTTTTTCAATTTAGAAGTATACTCCTGGATCTTTGAAAGTCTTTCCTGTGTAATTCTCTGCTGCTCCTCCGGTGACAACACCTGACGAGTTGGCTCGTTCGATGCAGTTGGTGTTGAGAAATCGTCTTCCAACATATGTCTCACTACGTTATCTTTAGCCGGGTCTGAAGTTGCTGTTGGTGTATTCGAAACTTCCCAGTCAAAACTGATCTCTTTCTGAGGCTCAGGCTCAACAGTAGTTGAAGATTCAAAAGTAGAAGGTGTAGACTGAACTGTTTCAGTTTTTACTTCATCTACCGTTTTGATAAAAGGCTCATCCATCGGTGCCTTGATCTCTGTAGCAGCCTCAAATGTATTCACCTGTGTTGGTGTAGAAAGAGGTGCCTTGATCTCGCTTTTCAACTCGTCTTCCAACGATCTAACCTTGCGCTCAGGAGCTTTTTCACCACCCGTGATCGGACTTGATTTAAAACCAGTCGCGATCAAAGTAACACTCAATTTATCTCCTAATGTTGGATCATATCCATGTCCCCAGATGACATCTGCAGTTGAACCTGCCTCGTCCTGAATATAATCAGTGATCGTTGTGATCTCATCCATCAATACTTCCTTATCTCCATAAGTAATGTTCAACAATACATATTGAGCACCACTGATATCGTTATCGTTCAATAGCGGAGAAGAAAGTGCTTCTTGAACAGCATCTATTGCTCTGTTCTCTCCTTCAGCCTGAGCACTACCCATGATAGCTACTCCACTGTTCTTCATTACCGTATTCACGTCATTGAAATCGACATTGATTGCTCCAGTAACCGAGATCACTTCTGCAATTCCTTTTGCCGCAGTACTCAAAACATTATCTGCCATAGCAAATGCCTGACCGATCGAAAGATTTCCTGTAATTTCTCTAAGACGCTCATTATTGATCACCAAAAGTGTATCAACACTTTCACGCAATCTTTCCAATCCGTCCTGTGCTTGCTGACGACGCTTTCTACCTTCAAAATCAAAAGGAACTGTGACAATCCCCACTGTCAAAACTCCTAATTCTTTTGCGACTTGAGCGATAACCGGTGCAGCACCTGTTCCAGTACCTCCACCCATTCCAGCAGTAACGAATACCATTTTCGTATCCTTACTTAACAAATTCTTGATCTCATCAATGTTTTCAACCGCAGCATTCATTCCGATCTCAGGAATAGCTCCAGCTCCACGTCCTTCTGTTAAAGTTGGACCTAATTGAATTTTGTATGGTACCGGAGAAATATCCAGTGCCTGACGGTCTGTGTTACAAACAATGAAGTCAACCCCTACGATACCTTGATCGTACATGTGGTTCACTGCATTGCTTCCTCCCCCACCAACTCCGATCACCTTAATGATCGAATTGGTATCTTTTGGCAAATCAAACTCCATAAATCGTGTTTTTTTTATTGTTGTTATTGTTGTTTTAACTCTTAAATATCATCCTCGAAGATCTCCTTACTCTTCTTGATGATGGTTTCAAAGAAGGATCCTTTATCTTTCTTCGAGTGTGTTTTTACAGCTCCTGCCTGGGGCTCCTGCTTCGCACCTGCTTTATCCAACGTTTCAAATCCTTTCATCACAAGTCCGATTCCTGTTGAGAACATTGGGCTGGTCAGGTTGTCAATATGATTGTTATTTGCAAGGTGCTCGTTCGGGTAACCGATTCTGGTATCCATTCCGGTAATGAATTCGAACAATTGAGAAATATGCTTCAATTGAGCTCCTCCACCTGTTACGACGATTCCGCCAATCAATTTCTTACTGTATCCTGAATTGATGATCTCGTAATGCACAAGCTCCACGATCTCTTCCATTCTAGCCTGAATAATGCTCGAAAGATTTCTTAGTGTGATCTCCTTGTTCGGACGACCCTGCAGTGTAGGGATACAAACCACTTCATTTTCCTGACTTTCAGAAGCAAGCGCTGATCCAAACTTCGTCTTTAATGCCTCAGCATGACGCTTCATAATCGAACATCCTTCCTTAATATCTTCAGTGATCACATTACCTCCGAACGGAATCACCGCCGTATGACGAATAATTCCTTCATGGAAGATCGCAACGTCAGTAGTACCACCACCGATATCTACCAACACGACTCCTGCTTCCTTCTCTTCATCTGACAAAACAGCTTCTGCGGAAGCAATCGGCTCAAGAATGATCTCTTTTACTTCAAGTCCGGCTTTGTGCACACACTTGTGGATGTTCAATACGGCTCCAACGTGCCCGGTAATGATATGGAAATTCGCCTCAAGACGTCTTCCCGCCATACCGATCGGATCCTTTATTCCTTGCTCATTATCAACGATGTACTCCTGAGGAAGCACGGTAATGATCTCCTCACCCGGCTGCATCACAAGTTTATACATGTCTTCGATCAACGCATCAATATCTGTCTGCGAGATCTCATCCTCAAACTTATCTCTGGTATGAATCCCTCTATGCTGAAGACTTTTGATGTGCTGACCAGCAATACCTACATTGACAACGCGAATATTCAACTGTCCTTCCACTCTGGACTGTGCTTCTTCAACAGCCATACGAATCGATTGTACGGTTTTTTCAATATTCGAAACCATACCCCTCATAACTCCAAGGGATTCGCTTTTACCCATTGAAAGGATCTCAATCTTTCCGTGCTCGTTCTTTCTTCCAACGAAGCAGGCGATCTTTGTCGTACCGATATCTAAACCTACTACAATCTGTGACATATCAATTTTCTATTTCTTCTTTGTATCCTTTTCGCTTCTTACCTACGATCTGATCTCCGTACTTTAGATCGATCTCTTCATATTTGTCCCATCCTTCATAAGGAATGGCATCCTCATAAAAGATCTTCAACTTCTCAAATTTTTCCCTGACCTCCTCGTCTGTGCGAGCCGTTCCAAATATGATCTTTTGATCCCCAACCAACGGAACTAGAACAAAATCACCGTTCTTTTTCATGTGAATCTGCCCTATCAAAGATTGCATTAAGGGATCCTTGCAAACATAATTGGAAATCCGATACACATCATCCAGTTTTCTAATAGTTATCAAAGAATCGTTGTTAATAATTTCGGGTACTCCACCGCTGTTTAATCTGTCCGGAATGAACCCCGTAACTACCACAACCCGAGCAGTATGCACCGGACTAACATTCACGATCACACCCTCTTCATCGAGGTAATAACTTTCACCAAATTTGTTAAAAATCCTGGCGATCGGTTTTCGCACATTTATATCAATCGTCCATGAATTTCCGATACCCGAAAACACCCTTACATCTCTCACCTCAGACATCTTTCGGATATAGGACTCGATGGCAGCAACATCCAGCTTGTCATGTTTTTGTCCTTCTTTGATAAACCCCTTGAACTTGAGGCGCGAAAAAAGCTCATCCTCCGTGAGAAATGCATTTTCACCATCTACATGGATCAATATATCCGGTTTTTCAAGTACTTTATTTCCTTGTTCCTGATTCGCCAGGAAAAGCACCACTACAACCCCTACACTAAAAAGGATCCAAGCGCCTATTTTGATCCACTTCTTCATAACAGTCGCTTCGTTAATGGTTCAACAATTCGATCTATGTCTCCCGCTCCAATAGTGAGAATGATCCCTTCTTTACGATTGCCCAGATAATCGATCACCTCCTGAGGATCCAATATCTTTTTATTATCTGAATTGATCTTTTCGAGCAAGGCATCACTAGTAATCCCAGAGATAGGCTCTTCACGAGCCGGATAAATCGGCATTAGTATGGTCTCATCCAGACGAGAAAGCTCTTGCACAAAACCATCAAAGAAATCTCTTGTCCTTGAGAATAAATGAGGTTGAAAAACACCTGTGATCTGTTTGTTCGGGTAAAGCATTTTTACACTATCAATCAATGCCTTTAGCTCCGTTGGATGATGAGCATAATCATCTATATAAACCAGCTCATCCTTTCGAACCTTGTACTCGAATCTTCTCTTTACCCCTTTGAATGTTTTTAGTCCATGACGGATCTCTTCTTCCGTTGCTCCAAGGAAATGACTCATGGCAATAACTGCCAGGGCATTCTCGGTATTATGAATTCCAGGGATTCCCAATTCAACATCCTTCCATGTTTCATTACCTATTGAAACGTCAAATAGGAAATGTCCATTTTCGTAGCGCAATCTATTTGCCGAAAGATCTGAACTATGATCCTCAACGCCATATCGCTTTTGAGCCCCTTTGGTCGTAAGGTCCAATTTGCCTTGTAAAACAGTTAATCCTTCAGGATCTACAAGGTCTGCATATAATTGGAAGCCTTCTCTGAAATACGACGCATCACCATAGATATCCAGATGATCAGGATCAGTAGAGGTGATTATCGTTGCAAAAGGGCGTAAGCGAAGAAAGGAACGATCAAATTCATCGGCTTCAATTACAGTGATCTCAGAACTTTGATCCAACACCAGATTGGAATTGAAATTAGAAGCGATCCCTCCAAGAAAAGCATTGCACTTTACGCTTGAAGATGCAAGTACATGGGCAAGCATCGAACTGGTAGTAGTCTTACCATGTGTTCCTGCAACTCCTATTGCTTTACTGCTTCTTGTTATCAAACCTAAGACTTCACTTCTCTTGTAAAGTTGTGCGTTGATGTGTTGAAAATGAAGCAATTCTCCATGATTTTTCGGGATCGCAGGTGTGTAAACAACAAGAGTTGAACTTATCTCCTGAAATTGCGCAACTACCGATGGACCCATGTCATCATAATGAACCCGAATTCCTTCTACTTCCAATTCATGGGTCAAATCAGAAGGCGTTTTATCATATCCAGCCACTTTCCATCCAAGATGATGAAAATATCTCGCCAAAGCGGACATTCCTATCCCTCCAATACCGATGAAGTAGGCCTTGTCAAACTGATCAAGCGATATGTCCAGCTTTTTCGAATCCACTATCCAATCATCTTTTCTAATTCATCAACGATCTCGATCGTCGCATTGGATTTACCCAACTTCAGTATTTCGTCCGACATTTTTTTACATCGACTATCATCTTTGATCAATGTTAACGCCGTGTCCATTAAAGTCGCTCTCGCATCCACATCTTTCACAATCAGCGCTGCATCTTTATTGACCAATGCCATCGCATTTTTTGTCTGATGATCTTCGGCCACATTTGGAGAAGGAACCAGTATGGTTGGTTTTCCGATCAGACATAATTCCGAAATAGAAATGGCTCCTGCCCTCGAAATGATCACATCGGCCATCGCATATGCCAGATCCATTCGTTCAATAAACATTACCCTCTTGATGTTATCTGCTTCTTTACCATTAAAATGTTCGTCAAGAGCCGTTTTATACAGTTTTCCGCATTGCCACAGCACCTGAACACCTGAGGACACAAGTTTATCGTAGTTATCTACTACCGACTCATTCAATGTTCGCGCTCCAAGGCTCCCACCAATGATCAATACTGTTGGTTTTGTAGGATCAAACCCATAGAATTCAAATGCCTCCATTCGTTTCCCTTCGATCGAAACCATTTCTTTCCGAACCGGATTACCTGTTAAAACGATCTTTTCTTTCGGGAAATATTTATCAAGACCATCATATGCAACGCAGATCGATCTTACATTTTTAGCAAGTAATTTATTCGTCTTTCCCGGAAATGAATTCCCTTCATGGATCAAAGATGGAACTTTTAACAAAGTTGCAGCCTTAAGTGTAGGTCCACTTGCATACCCCCCAAAACCTACAACCACCTGAGGTTTGAATCTCTTAACAATTTTTCTTGCCGCCAACATGCTCGCCACAATTTTAAATGGAAGTAGGAAATTGGATAAGGTTAGTTTTCGCTGAAAACCTGCAATTGTAAGTCCTTCAATCCGATAACCCGCCGCAGGCACCTTTTCCATTTCCATTTTACCCTTTGCCCCCACGAACAAAATGTCAGAATTTGGGTTCCTTCTTTTTATTTCATCTGCAATTGCAACTGCCGGAAAAATGTGTCCACCGGTACCGCCACCTGAAATGATCACTCTACTTATTTTCATGACACTGCAAATTCGTTGGTTGATTCTTCATTTTCTTCTTTCTCCTTGATCTGACGGTAGGCGATACTCTGTACGATTCCAATTGACACACAGGTCATGATCAAGGCGGATCCTCCCATTGCGAGTAGCGGCATGTTTTGTCCGGTTACCGGGAAGATACCCGTACAAACCAACATATTTACGGATGCCTGTGACAACAATAAGATGCCAATGCCAATACATGTGTACGTCTCGAACAGGCGATCAGATTTGAGGCCAATTCGAATGATCCTGAATAATAATATGAGGTACAGGAACATTAAGATCACCGCTGAAAACAGTCCGAATTCTTCAACAAAACTGGCATAATAAAAATCTGCATATGCTTCAGGAAGATATTCCTTTAATTTCCCGTCTCCAACTCCCTGTCCGATCCATGATCCATGATGAATCGCAAGTTCCGCATTCAGGGACTGAGCATTTGTCAGTACATCGTCGTCATTCTCCATTCGATTCATGATCCTGTTCTCCCAGGTTTCATATCGAGGTAGTAGATTAAGTGATGGTATAGACAGGTGGATCATAATGATCATTGCCAAGGCAGCGACCCCTCCTCCGACAGTCAGAAACAATTTCATAAATGGAACTCTACCGATGAAAAGAACGGTCATGGATATTGCAAACAAGATTGCTGCTGTTGAGAAATTATCCTTAACGATCAAACCACAGATCAGAAGAATCGGTGCTATGACTGGCCAGTATCCTTCTTTCCATTTGTCCAGTACTTCCCGCTTTTTTACCAACGTGCGTGAAACATAAACGATAAGTGCAAGTTTGGCGAAATCGGAAGACTGAAAGGTTAGTCCGATGAAAGGAATACGAACCCAGCGTCCCGCATCATTAACGCGAGTTCCAAAGAAAAATGTAAAGATGAGGAGTGCAACGGCAAGATAAAATCCAAATTTAGAAAGCTGAGCGACATACTTTGAATCTTTTTTGTGGATCCAATACATGATGCCCAACCCTATAAGCACATAGATGAAATGCTTGAATAAATACTTAAAAGGCGTACCCCCTTCTATCTTCACCAGGATAGGCACAAAACTATAGACACTCACCAGTGAAAATGCAAGCATCAACAATGTGATGATCCAGATTACCCCATCCCCTTTTAAATATTTCAAGTATTCTTTCATTGTCCTTGAGTCATCTTGACGTATGTTTCAAAATCAGATCTGAAATCCGTTTTTCCTTCTCCAGAAGTTGAGAAAAGCAATATGGTCTGAGGCGCCTTGAACGATTTGATCATTTCAATTCCATCTTGAATGGTTTCTGTCCCCACTACATTTTCGATCCTGTCTAACCATTGATCCTGAATAGTGAAGGCATGCGAATCATACAACACGATGGCCGAGATCTGATCAAGAATGCTTTCGTCCTCAATAAAAGTTGACAAAACATCCTCTTTTCTTCCCAACCAGATCACAGGGAAAGGAAAGGCATGTATGGTACTTGAGATCGACCCAGGATAGGGATCGATCCATGTGAAGACATCCATTCCCCACATTTTGCCCAATGCTCGCAGCGAATTCTCTTTTTCAGCACGCAGCGCTTCCTGTCGGGCAAGCAACAATTGTTGCTGCGACGTCAGTTTCTTTTCCATCATCTACTTAAAGAGATCTTACTGCGGACTTAAACTGGTTACCTCTATCTTCGTAATTTTCGAAAAGATCGAAACTTGCGCATGCAGGAGAAAGCAAAACTGTTTCATCCTTTTTGGCAAGTCTGTATCCATAAGCAACTGCTTCATTAGCAGATTTTGCCTCCAGGATAGTTTCCACGGCACCACCAAATGTTTCGATCAACTTTTGATTGTCTACCCCAAGGCAGATGATCGCTTTCACCTTTTCTTTTACGAGGTCCATCAGGTCTGAATAATCATTCCCTTTATCCACTCCACCAACAATCCATACGGTTGGTTTATCCATGCTTTCAAGAGCAAACCAAGTCGAATTGACATTGGTCGCTTTAGAATCATTGATAAATTCAATCCCGTGAACTTTTGCGACGAATTCGAGGCGATGTTCAACATTTACAAAATCTTCCAGACTCTCGCGCACTACTTCTTTGCGGATGTCCAGAATTCTTGACGCTATTCCCGAAGCAAGGGAATTCTGGGTATTGTGCTTACCCTTTAAAGCCAGATCATGAATTGACATAGTTAGTTGTTCGTTTATGTTTATTGTTATTTGTTGCTTGTCTGCGTATCCCCCTTTGTCGATCTTTTCCTTTAAAGAAAAAGGTGCCTGTCGAGCGGGAATAGTTCTCTTTGTTAATTCTTCTCTGATGATCGGATCATCGAAGTTGTAAATGAACCAGTCTTCAGCTGTTTGATTCTGAAGGATCCTGAACTTGGAATTCACATAGTTTTCCATCTTGTATTCATAGCGATCCAGATGGTCAGGTGTTATATTGGTCAGAATTGCGATGTCTGCTCTGAAATCAAACATATCATCGAGTTGGAATGAGCTAAGCTCCAACACATAATATTCGTGATCACCTTCTGCCACTTGTTTAGCAAAGCTCTGACCTACATTACCTGCCAAACCAACATCAAACCCTGCCTTTTTCAGAATATGATGAGTCAACATTGTTGTTGTTGTTTTTCCGTTACTTCCTGTAATACCAATGGTCTTCGCTTTCGTGTAATACCCTGCGAATTCGATCTCGGAGATCACTTTGATCCCTATTTGTCTGATCGATTTGATCAAAGGTGCTGTCTCAGGAATTCCAGGAGATTTGATCACCAGGTCTGCAGATAAGATTCTTTCTTCGTCATGAGAACCTTCCTCCCAATCAACCTTCAGCTCATTCAATTCTTTCGCAAAAGATGGCTTCACTTTTCCTTTATCTGAGACAAACACATTCCACCCTTTCTCGAGTGCGAGAATAGCAGCGCCAACGCCAGATTCTCCAGCGCCCAGGATGACAATATGTTTACCCTTTCCTTCCAATTTTATCTCAACTTCAATGTTACGATGGTCACTACAGCCAAAAGAATCCCTACGATCCAGAAACGTGAAACGATCTTCGCTTCATGCAATCCTTTTTTCTGAAAATGGTGATGTAATGGGGCCATCAAGAAGATACGCCGGCCTTCGCCGAATTTTCGCTTGGTGAATTTGAAATATCCTACCTGCATGATGACCGAAAGATTTTCGATGAGGAACACGCCACACAATACAGGGATCAATAATTCTTTTCGGATGGATATTGCGAATACAGCGATAATTCCTCCTAAAGCAAGACTTCCCGTATCTCCCATAAACACCTGTGCAGGAAAGGAGTTGTACCACAAGAAACCAATGCAAGCACCGACGAAGGCAGCAATAAAGATCACGAGCTCTTCAGCGTGAGGGATATACATCACATTGAGGTAATCCGCGAATTTTGCGTGCGAACTTACATAAGCTAAAACAGCAAGGGCAAGTCCAATGATAGCCGAAGTACCAGTGGCAAGGCCATCAAGTCCATCTGTCATATTAGCTCCGTTTGACACTGCAATCACAATGAAGATCACAATCGGAATAAACAATAACCATCCATATGATTTGTTAGAGTCGCCAATCAACCAGTTGTAGTTGAATTCGTTTCCTTTGATGAATGGAATCGTCGTTGTCATGTCATCCGTCTGGATCCACTTATGCGTATCTTCTTCATCCTGAACGTGCTGATGAGTAACGAATGTTTCATCGGCCTTTAGTTTATAATCCGCATTGACTCTTTTGTGAACAGTCACATCGTTCGAGAAATAAAGAATACATCCTACGATCAATCCAACTCCGACCTGTCCAACAACTTTAGATTTTCCTGCGAGTCCTTCTTTGTTCTTTTTAAATACTTTGATATAATCATCCAAGAAACCGATGATGCCCAGCCAAACAGTGGCAAGTATCATTGTGATCACATAAATGTTATGCAGTTTTGCGAATAGGAGGGTTGGGATCAAGATGGAACTCAAAATAATAATCCCTCCCATCGTTGGTGTTCCACTCTTCTCCATTTGACCAGCAAGACCAAGGTCTCGCACTGTTTCACCAATCTGTTGTTTGCGAAGCAGGTTGATGATTCGCTTCCCGAAAACAATTGAAACAATCAGTGAAGTGATCAATGCCATTCCCGCCCTGAACGAGATATAATTAAATACTCCCGCTCCAGGGAATTCAAAAGAATCGAGGTAGTTAAATAGGTAATACAACATTATTTCTCCAGTTTCATAAACATTTCCTTGGTTATCTTCATATCGTCGAAGTCATGTCTGACACCTTTGATCTCCTGATATTTTTCATGACCTTTCCCAGCAATCAGAATGATATCTCCCTTTTCAGCCATTGATACTGCTGTCTTAATTGCCTGAGCCCTGTCAAGAATAGAAATCGTCTTTTTGAAATATTCACCACCAACACCTTCCATCATTTCGTCAATGATCGTTTGCGGCTCTTCAGATCTCGGATTATCAGAGGTCAGGATCACCCGATCACTCATCCGACATGCAATATTTGCCATTTGAGGTCTTTTCGCTTTATCTCGATCTCCACCACATCCGACAACTGTAAATACGGTCTCGTTCTTACTCCGGATGTTTGCAATCGTTTTTAGCACATTTTCAAGGGCATCCGGAGTGTGAGCATAGTCTATGATGGCAGTGATTCCAATAGGACTCTGGATATATTGGAATCTTCCATCAACCGACTCCAGTATACTAAGTGCAGTTAGTACTTCCGTAGAATTCTCTCCCAAGAGCTGGCTGACTCCATATACTGCCAAAAGGTTATAGGCATTAAAATCACCAATCAACTTCGTCCACACCTCAATCCCATTGATATTTAGTACAAGACCCGAAAACTGATTTTCAATTACCTTCCCTTTGTAATCTGCCCCGGTCTTTAATGCAAAAGAATACTTTGAAGCTTTTGTGTTTTGTAGCATCACTTCCCCATTCTTATCATCCACATTCACCAAAGCAAAAGCTCCCTTAGAAAGATGGTCGAAGAAGCTCTTCTTCACTCTGATATACTCGGCAAATGTTTTATGGTAATCAAGATGATCGTGTGTAATGTTTGTGAATACCCCACCGGCGAAGTTCAATCCATCAATCCTTTTTTGATGCACTGCATGTGAGCTTACTTCCATAAAGACATGAGAACATCCAGAGCTAACCATATCAGCCAATAAAGCATTCAACTGAATCGGATCAGGGGTTGTATGTGTAGATGGGATTACCTCTGAACCAATTCTATTCACAACGGTTGAAAGTAATCCGCAATGATATCCCAACTTGGTAAATAGATTAAAGAGCAAGGTAGTGGTTGTCGTTTTACCGTTTGTTCCAGTTACACCGATCAGCTTTAATTTCGACGATGGTTCATCGTAAAAATTGTTCGCCATTAGCGCCAAGGCTCTCTGAGAATCGTCCGTAACGACTAGTGTTACCTCATCAGGTATATCGACCTTCTCTTCAGCAACAATGATTTTACAACCACTTTCAATAACGGAGTTAATATAATTATGTCCGTCAGAAACAGAACCTCTGATTGCAAGGAAAACTGAGCCTTCTTTCGTTTTTCGTGAATCAAAACAAATTTCCTGAACACCGATGTCGGTCGCACCGTCAACGGAGATGATCTTCACACCATATAATATGTCGCTCAGTTTTTTCATTCTAATGTCAATTCGATTATCCCTCCTTTAAAAAGTGATGCTCCCGGAGGAATAGATTGTTTGGTAACTTTTCCATAACCGATTACATAGGCACTCATTCCCATAGATTCAATCAGGAATACAGCATCCTTTGCACTCATTCCAGTTAGATTTGGAACAATTTCCTTAACCGGATTTCGCTTTTTAAATACTATTCCATGTTTCTTTCTTTCCGCATACAACCACTCTCCTTCCTCAGCAATAGCATAAGGAATTCGAAGTCTACCGAGAGCTTTGGTAAGGTCATAACTATTTCCAGCAAATACTGAAGGAACATTCTCCTTCTTCCTTTTCCCTTCGTTAACAGCCTTGTGATATTTCAGGGTAGTGGCAAACACCTTATTGGCAATTGCCGTGAACACAGTTCCTGATACCGTAGCTCCATAAATATCCTTACTTGGAGCTGCAACAACCACGATACATGAGTAGATCGGGTCTTCAGCTGGGAAGTATCCGACGAAAGAAGCTTGATATTTCCATTCTCCTTTTTGACCGTACTTTTGATCCTCGTTCAAAATTCGAGCTGTGCCAGTTTTACCAGCTATCTTAAATTGAGCAGAAGTCAATTTAGAACCAGTACCACCATCTTTCATAACTCCTTCAAGACAGGATTTAAGAATAGTGAGGGTATTGTCAGAACAAATATTGTCCTTCAGTACAATAGGTGCGAAGGTTTTGATCGTCTGTCCACTGCGTCTGATTTCTTGAACAAATTGTGGCTTAACAAGGGTTCCATTGTTAGCAACAGCGTTGTAGAATGCAAGTGTCTGTAAAGGAGTCTGCTGAAATTCATATCCAACAGACATCCATGGCAAGGAGATCTTGGACCAATTCGGGGTACCAGGTCGATACAATACCGGATCTGCCTCACCTTCAAGATCAATGCCTAATTTCTGATCTAAACCAAAAGAGACTAACCTATCGATATATGCCTGGGGATCATTTCGATAAGCATCATAAATCACTTTGGCGATCACATTTGACGATTTTTCAAATGCTCGTTTTATAGTGATCCTGCCATATCCCCATTCAAGTGCATCATGCATCGTTCCACCCCGAAATTTATATGTCCCAATAGCATTCACTGTATCTGTTATTTTAATTCTGCCATCCTCTAAAGCCGCCATCAATGAGGCTAGTTTAAAGGTTGATCCAGGAACTTCCTTTGTTCCAATTGCGTGATTGTACAATTCGTAGTAATTACCGTCAGACCCTTTTGTAAGATTTGAAATCGCTTTAACAAAACCTGTTTTTACATCCATTACGATTACACAACCGTTCTTCGCTCCTTGACTTTCAAGCTGTCTTTTTAATTCGGCGTCTGCCACCTCCTGAATATCCTTGTCAATTGAAGTCACCACATCAGCTCCTTCAACAGCTTCTTTCACTATCTGTCCTGTCTTTTTCCAACCGGTCGAGATTCTTTGCTCGACCTCTTCACCTGGTTCTCCAGAAAGATATTCGTTAAATGCCCCTTCTATCCCGACTTTCAATGTATCTCCATTCTCCTCTCGGTAATACCCAAGGGTTCTTCGCATCAACTCATTGTGAGGTCTTTTTCTTTCGATCTTTTCGTCAGTATCGATGAGTCCGCCTTTGAGTCGGCCATATTTAAAAATGGGTAGTTCTTTTAACTTTTTCCGTTCTTCATTAGTGACCTTCTTTCTAATAAGTAGATACCTTTTTCCTTGATCCCGGCCTTTCCTAATATAGTTCTCGTACTCTCGTTGATTTCTGTCCGAATACATATTAGCTAATTCACGAGACAGATCTGTTATTTCAGCATCAAAGATCTTTTTGTCAATTACAGTAGGGTCCATGTGAATATCGTAAAAGCTTACCGATGTAACCAGCGGTGTTCCATGGACATCAAGGATTTCTCCTCTTCGGGGCATTCGTTTTACAGTTCTGACTGGCATTTTTTCATCGGAACCGGCGAAAACATTTGATCTACCTTCTAATTGAATCGAGACTGTTTTAAAGAGCACAACGAACATAAGGATCACAAATCCTATGTAAACCATGTAGGCTTTCACATATATGTCCTTCCTTTCACTCATTCTCTTTCTTCAATCGAATTACTTTTGTATCTCTTTCTGATTCCTTTAGTCCCCTCGGCTCCATTTTTAGTGTAAGCTCGTAACGTCTTGTCTCCTCCTCCAGTCTTGCTTTGGCTTCTACATAATCGGCCGTCATTTCATCAAGCTCCTTCTGAGTTTCATCAATGCTACGGGATAGCTCCTTTCCGTAATACCCTTTTCCGACAATGAGCAGAAGTAGAAACATGACAAAAAAGATGAACGACAGATTATTGAGCACAAACTCTTTCGTCAGAAAATCTCCATTTAGGATCTGGGTAAAAGCATTAGGCCCAGAAGACTTTCTCTTCTTTTCCTTTGGCTCCTTAACTTTTTTCTCCTGCTTGGGAATTTCAGGCTCCAGATAATCTTTTTCTATGTATTCGTTGGTGCTCATCTTTTCTCTGCTACTCTTAGTTTTGCACTTCTTGCCCTTGTATTCTCTGCCACTTCTTTCTCTGACGGGATAATCGGATGTCTATTTATTTCTTCAAATGGCTTCAATACATTGCCATAAAAGTCCTTCGTGATCTCACCTGTAAGTGAACCTCTTTTAAAGAAGTTTTTCACGAGTCTATCTTCAAGCGAATGATAGGACATGACCACCATTCGTCCACCTGGTTTCAAAATTTTAGTAGATTGCTCCAGTAGCTTTTCCAGCACATCAAGTTCATGGTTCACTTCGATACGCAGTGCCTGAAAGATCTGTGCATAGTATTTATGGTCCTTGAATTTTGGAGCACAAGGCTTCAAAACTTCCATGAGTTGAGCTGTCGACTTTATTTTCTTTACACCTCTTTCTCTTACAATAAAAGCTGCTGCTTTGCGGGCATTCGGAATTTCCCCAAAAACTTTGAAGATCCTTACTAAATCTTCCTCTTCATATTTGTTCACAACGTCTGCTGCAGTTAGCTCACCTGACTGATTCATTCGCATGTCTAAAGGAGCCTCACCTCTAATTGAAAAGCCTCTCTTTTCTTCGTCAAACTGATGTGACGAAACCCCAAGGTCGGCAAGAATACCGTCAACATTTTTGATGCCAAGCGCTCTCAAATGATTGGAAAAAAAAGCAAAATTCGAGGGGACAAAATGGAAGTTTTCAGCTGACCAAGTGTTTTTTGCTGCGTCTGGATCCTGATCGAAAACAATTAATTTTCCGGAAGGGGACAGTTTACTAAAAATAGATTTTGAATGTCCACCACCCCCAAAGGTTACGTCGACATATATCCCGTCTGGGTTGATCTTCAATCCTTCAAGGCATTCATTCAGCATTACCGGTATGTGATAGTCTGTACTATTCTCCATTATCAAGATCACCCATTACTTCATCCGCCAAATCGGCGAAGTCCGTCATGTTTCCTTCGATCATTTCAAAGTACTTCTGTCTATCCCAGATCTCGATACGATCATTGTATGCAATGAGCATCACATCTTGTTTCATACCAACACGCTCCATGTGCGTTGTTGGGATCAGGATTCGACCTGCATTATCCAGCGCAACAACCTTAGCTCCTTGATGAAACAACCTGTAGAACATCCTGTTCTTCGGTTTGAATAAATTCATTTTTGAGAGTTTTTCACTGATCTTCTCCCACTCGAAAAGCGGATAAAGAGTCAAACAATCCTCAAAACCTTTGTTGAGCATAAAGTCGCGCTGTGCTGCAGGAGGAAGCTGCTTCCGTAATCCGGAAGGAAACAAGAAACGCCCTTTTGCGTCCAGTTTTACTTCAAATTCTCCTACAAGCCCTGCCATGACGAAATAATGGATAAAAATAATGGATTTCTACCACTTTTTACCACTGATATTACTATTGTTAATAAATTCTAACGTATCAAAGATAATAAGGTTTCAGCTCATAGAATAAAAAATAGCTCTATAATCTATATTTTACCTTGTTTTAGCAATTAGTGGTAAATTGTGGTAATATTTTTTAATATAACTCAAACATTTCACTTATTAACAATAAATAAACAGGTTATCAACAAAAATTCACAGCTTTCACTTCGTTTATTCATCTACTTTTGCAGCATGAAAAATGAAACCAAAGGCTGGTTACTTCTTCTGATCTTAGCAGTAATCTGGGGTAGCTCATTTATTTTGATGAAAAAATCCATGTTCACGGATTCAGAAGACGCTATTTTTTCAGACCAACAGGTAGGCTCCCTTCGAATGTTAATAGCAGGACTGGTATTGCTTCCATTTGGGATTTCGGCTATTAAAAAAATAGTTTCGTTTAAAATCTTCCTATCGCTTGCGATTGTTGGTTTTTTTGGAAACTTTTTCCCTGCTTTTCTCTTCACTTATGCCGAAACAGGTATCTCATCAGGGTTCACCGGCATGCTTAATAGCTTTACACCAATTTTTACAGTACTTATCGGTTATTTCGTTTTTAAAGTGCATTTGAATCTACTTCAGATCTTTGGTGTTGCTTTGGGAACGTTCGGCATTTATTTCCTGATGTCTTCCGGATTAGACATTTCAGCAACTGGAACATGGCTGCATGTTGGCGCAGTAGTTATTGCTACTCTATGTTATGCTATTAGTCTAAATACAATAAAACATACGCTTCAGTCTATCAATCCAATCGCAATCACTTCACTTGCATTTCTTATTGTTCTAATACCAGCGTTGTTGTGCGCATTGTACTTTGACACATTCCATGCCTTCTCGTCAAATAAATATGCTATGGATGGATTAAAGGCATTGACACTTCTTTCAGTAGTAGGTACTGCGTTAGCCGTGATTATATTCAACAGATTGATATCAATTACATCTGCACTTTTCGCAAGCAGCGTAACCTATTTCATTCCAATTGTAGCAGTTTTAATTGGTGTCTACTTTAAAGAAAGTATCAGTTTTTATCAGATTTGTGCAATGTTGGTTATTCTAATTGGAGTTCTATTTGTCAACTACTCGCAGGGTATTTCAAACATGATTATCAAGTTCAACTCAATTAAAAAGAAGAAAAAAGGAATAAATAACGATTAACAGGCTTGTGTTATAAACTTTTTTATCTATCTTCGCCGTCCATTTTTTTGTAAAAACAAGTTAAATTAAGCTATATGTACGCAATTGTAGAGATAGCAGGGCAGCAGTTCAAAGTGCAAAAAGATCAAAAGATTTTTGTACATCGTTTAGCGGCAGAAAGTGGAGCAAAAGTTTCTTTTGATCGCGTTTTGTTGGTTGATAAAGATGGAAAAATCCAAGTTGGCGCCCCAGCTATAGCAGGAGCAGTAGTTTCTGCAGAAGTGAATGATCACGTTAAAGGAGACAAAGTAATTGTTTTCAAGAAAAAACGTCGTAAGGGTTACAAAAAGAAAAACGGTCACCGTCAATCTTTTACAAGTATTACGATTAAAGACATTAAATTAAGTTAATTAAAAGTTTAAATCATGGCACACAAGAAAGGAGTCGGTAGTTCGAAAAACGGACGTGAGTCACACAGCAAACGCTTAGGTGTAAAAATATTTGGTGGACAAGCAGCTATCGCAGGAAATATCATCGTACGTCAAAGAGGAACAACGCATCACCCGGGAAATAATGTAGGAATCGGAAAAGATCATACATTG
>JALRFI010000152.1 GCA_023253775.1 Crocinitomicaceae bacterium | reverse complement strand
TGGCGCTTGGCGTTGCGGGCTTTTTCGCGGTGCGTCTGACGGTGTTCACGCTCTATTGGGCCGACCCCGCGCATCGGGAGCAGCGGATCGAAGGATGGATGACACCCGGCTATGTCGCGCGGTCGTGGGGCATTGATCGTGTACATATCAACCTGTGGCTTGATCTCGATCTTCGTAGAACCATACTTGTTGTTCAACCATGCCATATCGATCTCGTTATCGAAGTGTCCGATATTACAAACGATCGTTTTATCCTTCATTGCCTCAAAGTGCTGAGCTTGAACGATATCTTTGTTTCCTGTCGTTGTAACAACAATATCAACGTTGTTAACAACTGACTCAAGACGTTTAACTTCGAATCCGTCCATTGCCGCTTGAAGCGCACAGATAGGATCGATCTCTGTAACGATAACACGTGCACCTGCACCTCTCAATGAAGCAGCAGATCCCTTACCAACATCTCCGTATCCACAAACAACTGCTACTTTTCCAGCCATCATCACGTCGGTTGCACGACGAATAGAATCAACTAAAGACTCCTTGCAACCGTACTTGTTGTCAAACTTCGACTTGGTTACTGAATCGTTAACGTTGATCGCAGGCATCACAAGTGTTCCGTTCTTCTTTCTTTCATACAAACGATGCACTCCGGTAGTTGTTTCTTCAGAAAGTCCTTTAATGTCCTTCGTCAATTCAGGGTAACGATCAAACACCATATTAGTTAGATCTCCGCCATCATCAAGGATCATATTCAACGGCATACCATCTTTGAATGCAAATAGTGTTTGCTCGATACACCAGTCGAATTCTTCTTCATTCATTCCTTTCCATGCGAAAACTGGAATTCCAGCTGCTGCTATAGCTGCAGCTGCATGATCCTGAGTTGAGAAGATATTGCATGATGACCATGTAACATCAGCACCAAGCTCAACAAGTGTCTCAATTAAAACCGCCGTTTGAATTGTCATGTGAAGACAACCTGCAATTCTTGCTCCTGCCAATGGTTTTGAATTTCCATACTCTTCACGAAGTGACATTAACCCCGGCATTTCTGCTTCTGCCAGTTTGATTTCCTTACGACCCCAATCTGCCAGACTAATGTCTTTTACCTTGTAGGCCAATCTTTCTGTTGTATTGCTCATATTTATTTGTAATTCTCTAATTTGTTAAAGCGTGCAAAGTTACGAAACTCCCTTTTGAATAAAAAATTATAATCGTTTGCGAATAAGATCTTCCATGCAATCCACAAAACGAGGATGGTCATTTGAACTTGGAACCAGTTGCACTTTCTCTCCTCCATGTTCTTCAAAGATCTCCTGGTATTCCTCTCCTATCTCGATCAATGTCTCCAGACAATCGGCAACGAATGCAGGTGAAAAAACAAGAAGCTTTTTTGATCCTTTTTTTGCCTGTTCCTCAACGACTTTATCAGAAAAAGGCATCAGCCATTTTTTATCCAGTCTCGACTGAAAGCAAACTGTATAATCATTTTCAGATAAGCCAAGTTTAGATGCTATCAATCTAGTTGTGGCATAACAAGTAGCCTTGTAGCAGAACTTATTCTTCTGGTTAACTTCCGATTCACAAGGTTGATCTTCACAAAGATCATCTCCTTCATAAACTTTATCCACTTGCCTTTCAGGTAATCCGTGATATGAAAAAAGAATGTGTTCAAATGATGAAAGATCAAAGGCTTTGGAACGATCGACTACCGAATCTATATACCCTTCATGATCCCAGAATTGACTTATGATCTTTACTTCAGGTATAACCCACCATTTTGAAATAATCTTCATAGCCTTGTCTATTGCAGAACCAGTAGAAGCACTAGCGTATTGCGGAAATAATGGAACAATGATTAATTGATCAAAATTCATCTTTTTCATTCGTTCCAGAACATTATCCAAAGACGGATTCTGATACCTCATTGCAAATTCTACATGAACATCTTCATCCGGAAATCTCTGCTGAACGAGCTCAACAAGCTTCTCAGTGTGAGTTAATAAAGGTGATTTATTATCACTTAGATTCCATAATTCTTTATAAATCTTCGCTGACTTTGGGGCTCTAAACGGCACTATAATACCGTTTACAAGGAGTTTTCTTGGTAACCACGGAATATCGATCACCCTTGGATCATTTAAAAATTCTCTTAAATATCTTCTGACGTCTGAGACACTCGGACTATCAGGAGTTCCCAGCTGAATCAAAAGTACACCTGTTGTTTTTTTCATAAATTGAACAATTTTTCCTGCCACATATCCGCATCTTCGTCCTTCAGTAAGTCCAATTTTGTCAGATATTTTATTACTTTATTGAATGCATGTGGAAATTCAATTCCATCATAGTTCCAATCTGTTTCGATCAGCCAATTCTCGACTTGCTTGGATCGAAGATTGTATCTCCATGAAATCACTTCCACTGAATTTTCATCTTTCTTTACTTCAAGGGCTTTTCTGTTAACGATATCACACATTCTTTTCACAAGATTGCCGTGCTTTTCCAATACCTCATTTCTAGCTGCGATCACAAAACAAGGCCAAGGTGTTACGACCTCATCAATATACCTGCATTTACCCTGCTCTGTATATGGAAAAGTGGTATATTTTTCCCATAAAAAGCCCTGAGCTTGATTATTCTCAAGTGCCCAAAGACCACCATAGATATCTCCAACCACATTGAATCGCAGATTAGCTGTTTCCCATCCTTCCTGAGAAGCTTTCACAATAGTCATTAGATGAGACCCTGAACCTTCACGTGATATAGCAAAAGTTTTATCTTTTAACTCATCTACGTTTTTAATTGAAGAATTTGACGGTACATGAATTCCCCAGTGCAGCGGTGTAGTAACATAAACCTGAATGATCTTTGCGTCTAGACCTTCTAAGATTGCCTTCGTTATTCCTTCAGTCAAGAGTACTGCAATATCAATTGAACCGGTTTCCAGACCTCGGATCATCTGACCTGTTCCGCCCCCCATGTCACTCCAATGCAGATCAAGGCCGATCTCTCTAAATCTACCTTCCTCGATTGCTAATCTCCAAGGTAAATTGAAATGCTCTGGAACCCCTCCTATCTTTAATCCTACCGCTGTCATTTATTTTCTAAAAATTGCATGTCGTACAACTTCCTGTAATATCCTCCCGATTTTAATAACTCATGATGTGTTCCCTTCTCCATCACCTCTCCCCTTTCAAGAACCACGATCATGTCGGCTTGTTGAATTGTGGAGAGTCTGTGTGCGATTACTATACTGGTTCTACCTTTTGTTAATTTTGAAGTAGCTTTTTGAATTAATTCCTCAGATTCATTATCGACACTCGAGGTGGCTTCATCCAAGATGAGAATATGAGGATTATAAACATAAGCCCTAATGAATGAAAGCAATTGTCGCTGACCCACTGATAAAACTCCTCCTCTTTCCCCTACTTGATATTCATATCCACCTGGGAGTTTTTCAATGAAATCATGAACGCCTACTTCTTTCGCTGCCTGTATCACCTCCTCTCTGGAAATGGCAGGATCTCCTAAAGTGATGTTGTTGTGAACCGTATCAGAAAATAAAAATACATCCTGTAGAACGATCGCTATGTTTTTTCTCAAATAATTGAATTCAATATCATTGATCGATGTATCTCCAATACTAATCGTTCCTTCCTGGAATTCATAAAATCTTCCCAATAAATTAACTATCGTAGACTTTCCTGCTCCCGTGGCGCCAACAAAAGCAACTGTTTGGCCAGCGGGTATTGTCAAATTGATATCCTTAAGAACAAATTGATCATCGATATATGCAAAACTTACATGGTCAAATCGTATGTCTTTATTAAAGTCGCATGAGATGATTTGACCTTTATTCTGGATATACTCCGCATGATCCAAAATTTCAAAAACTCGCTCAGCACGAACTGTTCCCCTCTGAAGAACATTGAACTTATCTGCCAATTGTCTGATTGGTCGGTATAGTTGATAGATCCAAAGCGTGAACGCAATAATCTCACCGTACATGTTTCGAATCTCTTCGCTGGTTTTACCTTCCACTTTAAGAGCACCCCAAACGAGTAAAAGAGCAATGGATAATGAACTCAACATTTCTACCACAGGAAAGAAAATAGAGTTTGCCCAAACCGCGTTTACATGTGCTTGTCGGTGTCCCTTATTGATTTCCTCGAAATTCATGTATTCCTGTTTTTCACGATTGAACATTTGAACGATGGACATTCCTGAAATCCTTTCCTGAACAAAGGTGTTCAATTTAGTAACCTGAGCCCGCTCTAGTTGAAAGGATTTTCTCATCGCCTTAGCAAATATTCTCGTTGCGATAATCAAGAGTGGGATGGGCACAAGAGTCATCAATGACAATTCCCAATTCGACATGAACATCAGGACCAACACGAAGATTAACGAGATCATATCTCCTAAGATGTCCATCAAACCAGATGAGAATACTTCAGTAATTGCCTCAAGATCCGATACCACTCTGGTTACTAACGCTCCTATAGGAGTTCGATCGAAATACCTCATCCTGAAGCTAAGCACATGTCCCACCAGTTTTTTACGGATATCCCTGATAATATTCTGGGCAAGAAGATTTGAAAGATATGATCCTGCAAATTGAAGTAATCCTTCAATAACAAGAAGTGCCATAATCACCAACGTCCAATTCATCAATTGATCACTGTCCTGTGACCTCACGATGTATTCATCAACCATTTCACCAATCAGTTTTGGTCGAAGTGGTCCTATAAATGAAAGAGAGATCGTACAAAACAAGGCAAGCGAAAACAAACCTCTATAAGGTTTAGCATGAGAGAGTAATCTTCGAAAGACAAACGTATTAAGTCCTTTTTTTTCTGACATCCGGGCAAATTTACCCAATTTTAAAGCTTGACAACTAGCTTGAAACAATTAGTTTTATTGTTTATTTACAAATCATCAGTGAATTTGTTCTCTTTTTGATTTAACTTTAAGCCAAAGCCCCAGATATGATTCACAATTTATCCAAAACAAACTCAATTTTTAATGTTTTCCTGAGTGAGATCAGAGATGTAATAATTCAGAAAGATGCTATGCGCTTCAGAAAGAACATGGAAAGGATGTCTGAAATAATGGCATACGAACTTTCAAAGACTCTTGAGTTCAAAATGGCCTCTATCACAACCCCGCTTGGGCAAGCCGAGACAGCGATTCTAAGAGATCAACCCGTTTTGGCGACTATCTTGCGCGCTGGACTTGCAATGCATCAGGGTTTATTGAATTATTTTGACAAAGCCGAATGTGCATTTGTTTCCGCTTATCGTAAACACAAAACAGCGGAAGAATTTGATATCCATGTAGAATACCTCGCCTCTCCAAAAATTGATAACAAGGTTCTTATTCTATCTGACCCCATGTTGGCTACAGGTTCTTCAATGGTCTTAGTATACAAGGCGATGCTAAAGCAAGGAAAGCCATCAAGAACGATCATTGTTTCTGCCATTGCTACTCCTCAGGCTCTTGATTATGTTAGAGAGCATTTACCAGACAATACAGAATTCTGGATCGGTGCAATTGACGACGAGTTAACCGCGCAATCCTACATTGTACCAGGACTTGGTGATGCGGGCGACCTCGCTTTTGGAGAAAAATGTTAATCGATGAATGTCGGAGCATATATTTCTGTTTTCTTTCTTTCGACTTTCAAATTTCTGTTCGCACCTCTAAGCGGGCCTGCATTTGGCTTGTCTTTTCTTGAAACATTCTTACTATGTTCAGCAGGAGGCACACTAAGTGCAGTAATCTTTTATTTTTCAGCTGACCTATTACAGAAAAGAAGTAAAAGAAAAATGGCTGAACGCAAGAAAAAAGCCCTAGAACAAGGACTGAAATGGGTAAACAAACGGAAATTTACCCTAACTAACAGACTCATTATAAAGGTAAAAAGAACCATAGGGATCATTGGGATTTCTTTTTGGGTTCCATTGTTCTTATCTATCCCGATTGGCTCTATGATTGTTGCAAAATTTTATGGAAATGAGAAAAAAACCTTTCCACTCATTGTTGTAGGAGTATTTGTGAATAGTTTCGTTCTGAGTGCACTCGTTTACTTTATTTTTTAGGATGAAACATCTCTTTTTTGACCTTGATAGAACACTTTGGGATTTTGAAAAAAATTCTGAAAAAGCGTTACATATACTTTTTCATGAGCTGGGGCTAGATAATGACATTCCTTCCTTCGAATCTTTCCATGCGCTTTATAAAGAAAAGAACGCACAGTTATGGCAATTGTATGGTTTAGGTAAAATGAGTAAGCAGGATCTTAGATCCGGCAGATTCAGAATCACTTTAGAATCCTTTGATATTCAAGATGAACATATCATTGAAAAAATATCTCAAGGATACATTGATATTTCTCCACGTCAGACAGAATTGTTTCCGGGAGCGATTGAAACCCTTCAAGAATTAAAAGAAAAAGGATATTTGATGCACATCATCACCAACGGCTTTAAAGAAGTGCAATATATCAAATTGGAAAACAGCAATTTATCAGACTTCTTCAAGATAATAGTTTGTTCCGAAGAAGTTGGTAAAAACAAGCCTGCACCAGACATATTTCATCACGCGATGGGACTAGCAGGAGCTAAAGCAGAGCGTTCATTAATGATCGGAGATGATTTTGATGTCGATATTGTAGGAGCAAACAATGCCGGAATGAAAGGAATTTTATTTGACCCAAACGATCATTATTCACTGGGAGAAAATATTGTCAAGATCAGATCACTTCCGGAATTGACGGATCTTATTCCGATGCTTCTTTAATGTTCTAAGATAACTTTCTCAATTTAAACTTTAAAGCTTTGTCCTTAATAGAATACTTAATAACGATCTTCAATTTTTGCTTTGAAAATAAACCAAAGGTGTATTTTACTGATGCTGGAATTTCATCTTCAACATTTTCGAAATACAGTTTATTTCGATTACCAACGAATTTGTAATTATTCACTTTGATACCTGACTCTGTATTCTGGCGGGTCAATAAAGTGTAAACCAAATTTTTATTTACGCGGCTGATCTTTAGATCCTCAACTTTGACCGTATCTCCAGATTTTGATGTTCTGTATCCATACCCCATCAAATCTTCGCCCTCCATTTTCCAAACCTCATATCCTCCACCACTTTCGTATTGCCAAGTTCCTACTAAATTCTTTGCCTTCCCTTTGATCTGAGCACTTCCTAAAAAAGAGAATCCAATTAAAACAACACTAATGATATCTTTTACTCTCATACAACTTAATTTTTCCTGTTTTCACTTTCTCTTTTCTCGGATTCCAAAGATAGATTTTCATTCTTTCATTTTCCTTCAATTCTCTTGGCAAAGAGAATGCCATAAACATTCTTTGTTCGGGATCATTTAACTTCAATTGGTTAGAAGCACGATAATATTCCGGTTGGTCCCCCTTCATTTTCATCTCCCCTTCTTCTTCAAGGGTTACCACCCAATAAAGCTCCTTCACATGATCGGAGTGACTCTTTGCTTCTAGAACATAATACCTATCATGATCATATTTTAAATTTCCATGTTTAAAAATGATCTCCCCTAAAAACTCATCATTTGAATCAATTTCCTCCATCGTTTTCATTAAAGTCTTGGCTGATCTGTTCTGTTCTTTATCAAAAACAAACACAGCTGAATAGTCAGTAATCAACTTTGTTTTAATTGAAGGGAAATATCTTTTTATAATCTCTTCATGCATGACTGTGTTAGAAGGATAATTCACGACATACATTAAATTGGACGTTTTGGCAGCTCTAACTCTCTCACTCAAACGATAAATTGCCTCTCCATCATCCCAGTCCTTCTCTTTTTCAACCAACTTGTTATCGAGATAAAAGTTCAGATAAGCGACATTATTGGTCATCGAAACAATATGAACATTTTCATCCTGATTCGCTGCAATAAATTGAGTCTGCTGTCTAAAATCAGCATAATGTTTTGAAGGCGACAGATCAAAGAAATAGATGGTGTTAATTTTTAGTCCAAGAGATGTCGCGATAACAACCATAAAAAACTTCATTTCAGACAAAAAGGAGAGATCCACAACTGAAAAGACATACAAGAATAGAAAAGGCAAAATGAACAACATCGCAGGTTCCCTCATGACAGGTGTGTAGAAAAGAGACACCAACATTCCGATTACTACTACACTAAGAAAGATCAACAAGGACATCCATGCAGTAGATGATATTGTTATTTTCTTTTGCCATCTTGCCCAGATCAAAAAAGTTAAAGTTCCACTAATGAGGATCCATGAAGAATTAAATAGCTGAAAGAGAAATGTGAATATCCAATCCCATTCAGGTTTGTCCAGCCAACCTAATCCACCCTGAGAGAGATGAAATGATGTGATCGACCAATTCGATAGAAAACCCAAAACAGTGATCCCCCCAGCCACAACTAGATACTTCCATTCAGAAAAGCGTGTCTTAAATAACCCCAAAACACCAATTGCTGTAACAGGAAATACACAGAAGTAATGGGATAAAATGGCTCCGGTAAAACCTAAAGAAATTAGTAGTGTAAATGTCCATTTCTTTCTGTTTGTCGGAGAGCTCGTAAATTTTAACAATGAATAAAAAGACAATAAAAGAAAAAAGGTCCCTGATGTGTAAGGTCTGGAAAAGGTTGTGTACAGTAAACTAAATCCCAAAAAAGAGAAAAAACACATTGTCAGGATCGCCGATGTGTTCGAAAAATATTTTTTTCCAATTGCATAGATAAGCACCAGATCACCAACATAAAATAGCATTGACAATGCACGAATCGAATATTCGGATTGACCAAACCAACTCAACCATTGCCACAAAAGCGATTGATAAAAGATCGGATGCATGTCATTTTCTTTGATCCCGAACTGGATCAATTCAGAAAATAAATCATAATCAGTCCTTAACCATGCTGATAATTCATCGTTACTAAGACCGTTGGTCGTAATAAAGTAAAAACGCAGTATTAGTCCTGCTATGAGAACAAAAAGAAACTCTTTATTGGATCTTAACCATTGGATCATCAACCGTATAGTTCCTGACGAGTTTTTTCATAAAGCACCATTCCGGCTGCAACACTCACGTTCAGTGAAGCTATTTCCCCTTTCATCGGAATTCTTGCCTTAATATCTGACATGTTTAATAGATCATTACTGATCCCACTTTCCTCTGAACCAAGGATAATCGCAACTGATCCTCTCAAATTCACTTCATACATAGGGATTTTAGACTTTTCCGTACATGAAACGATCCTTAGTCCTGATTGCTGCATGTAGAATAGAGAATTCTTCAAATCGTTTGTCTTACAAACCTTTAACCTATTTAATGCGCCTGCTGAAGTTTTAACAGCATCTGGCGTTACTAAGGCTGAACCTTTTGAAGGGATTAGGATAGCATCCACTCCCTGACACTCAGCTGTTCTGGCGATAGCGCCAAAATTTCGCACATCAGTTATGCGATCCAAAACAAGAATGGTTGGTTTTTTATCTTCCGCTAACATCGTATCGATCAAATCCTCAATCACACCATATTCAACTGGAGAAACAAATGCAACAACACCTTGATGATTTCCTTGAATCAAAGAATCGATCTTTTGAATTGGCACGAATTGAAGTGTAAACTGTTGTCCTTGCAAAGCTTCTTTTAGCTCCCGGAACAAATCATTATCCATTCCTTTCTGGATCATGATCTTATTAATCTCTCTTCCGGCCTTGATCGCTTCTATAACTGCTCTAACACCAAAGATGATATCTTCAGGCGTCCTTTTTCTTTCAAATTTTGGTCTGTCCATTTCTAATAATGTATATCAAATTCAATGATCATCTCTTCGTGAACTGACTTTGCAACCGGACAAGCTTTACCTGCTCTGATTACCTTTTCAGCCACTTCATCTGTCCAACCATTCCCTGAGAGATCGATTTTAATTTGTAATTCACCAATCCTTCTCGGTCCACTTTTCATGATTTTAATCACTTCGGCTTTGGCCTTTTCAAATGGATAATTATGTTCATTACAATAAATCCCCATGATGGTGATCATACATGAGGCATAAGCTGTTGCTACGAGATCGGTTGGAGAAAAATATTCTCCTTTCCCATTGTTGTCAACCGGTGCATCGGTTATGATCTCATTGCCAGACCTAACATGCGTGCATTTCGTCCTTAGCCCTCCAAGATATTCGACTTTCGCAGTGATCATCTTCTTTTCTTTTTGTTGTAAATTTGTCTCAAAGACAATTCAGATTGTAAAAGTAGGTTTTTTCGTGGGCGGTAAACCTTATCCCATGAACAAATGTTTATAGTTCAATTTACAGAGCAAGAGATAGATGAGCGAGATCATAAATAAAGACAACGCTGAGATTAGAATTAAAAAGCCAAAATGGCTTCGGGTAAAGCTCCCAACCGGAGAGAATTACAAGAAGGTTCGTTCTTTGGTTGATGAGCACAAATTACATACAATCTGCGAAAGTGGTTCGTGTCCAAACATGGGCGAATGTTGGGGCGAAGGGACAGCCACCTTCATGATCCTCGGAAATATTTGTACCAGATCATGTGGATTCTGCGCTGTAAAAACGGGTCGACCAGATGAAGTAGATGAATTCGAACCAGGTAGAGTAGCCAATAGTGTGAAGATCATGGGGGTAAAGCATGCAGTAATCACTTCCGTTGACAGGGATGACCTGAAGGACGGTGGTGCCGGAATCTGGGTGCAGACTGTAAAAGCGATCCGACATCAATCGCCTATTACGACTTTGGAGACATTGATCCCTGATTTTGCCGGAAAATGGGAAAATCTTCAACAAATCATAGATATTGCTCCTGAAATTGTCTCACATAATCTCGAGACAGTTAGACGATTGACGAAGCAAGTTCGAATACAAGCGAAATACGATCGAAGTCTTGAAGTCCTCTTCCGACTTAAAAAAGGAGGAATGAGAACTAAAAGTGGAGTTATGTTGGGGCTCGGTGAAACTGAAAATGAGGTTATTGAAACCATGGAGGATCTTAGAAGTGTAGAATGCGATATCCTAACTCTCGGACAATATCTTCAGCCAACACCTAGACATCTGCCTGTTGCCGAATTTATTACACCAGAACAATTTGATCAATACAGGGACCTGGGAATGAAAATGGGATTTAGATATGTCGAAAGTGGACCTCTAGTTAGGTCTAGTTATCATGCGGAAAAACATTTATTTTAAGCTTAGACATGTATAAATTCTTCAAAATATAACTTTTATGACTTAACATGGTGAAATTCTCTAACATATATTTGTATGCTTGGTGAATTTTAACATTAGTTCTGATTTAGAATAATTATTATTAATTTGGCAATCGCTTAGAGCAAAATTTAAGGAAACTTAACATATGAAACGAAATAAAATAATCTTCGGAGCTGCAGGAATCATTGCAATTGCAGCAGTTGTGGTTACTTCAACATCTTACTTTGGTAATTCGGTTGGTTTGTATCAAGAAAGTGATCTGAGTTTTATTCAGAATCAAAGTGTTGATGATTATGAGAAATGGATAGAGGCAAGATATATTGACCAGGAGACTGGACAAAAAATTACTGCTGAGAAATTGACGCTCATTAGAAAGCAAATAGCTAAACTTCCTAAAAGTAAAGCAATCACTTTTATTGAACAAGGTCCGGACAACATTGGAGGTCGTACAAGAGCAATTCAAGTAGATCGAACAAATAACAATAGATTATGGGCTGGAGGCGTTTCAGGAGGATTATTTGTTTCAACTGACCGGGCTAATACATGGTCTCGTGTAGATTCTTATGCAGATGCTGGTGGTAATCCATATATTTCCAGTATGACTCAAACACCTGATGGGACAATTTTTGTGGCAACAGGATCCAATCAAGAATCATGGAATGGAAATGGAGTTTGGTATTCTCAAGACTTTGGAGATACTTGGTCTACGGTTCCTGGGACATCGAATTGCACTGAGATAGTTTCTTCAAATGCAGACAATTATGTGTGGTTGGCAACTTCAGCAGGTTTAAGAAAATGGAAGCTCGGCGATCCTTCGTTAACTACCGTTTCGGTAACATCAGGAGCTTGTACTGCCTTGAAAATTTCCAATGACGGTTCTGTTATTGTAGCTGCTTTAAGTTCAAACAAAACTTTCGTATCAACAGACGGAGGAAATAACTGGATGGATAAATCTGGCTCAGGTGCAGGATTAGTTCCTACTGGGTCTCCAAGAATTGAATATTCAATTTCTCCAATTAAGAATAGCTCGAACAATTACTCTCTTTATGCCGTAAGAACAAACTCGAATCTTCTAGGTATGTCTGTTTCACATGACAACGGAAATACCTGGAGTCAGTTCGTTGGAGCTTCAGGAACACCAAGTAACCTTGACATCTACCGTGATCAGGGAACTTACAATTCAATTTTAACTGTTGCACCAAATGATCCAGAAAAAATCTTGATTGGTGGTATTGATATATGGCAGTGGAAACAAACTGTAAACAACCCTCCTTCTGGTGGCTTCGAAAAATTAACGGAATGGTTCTTATCACCCTCTTCCCCAAAGTATGCTCACGCAGACAACCATGAAATGAAATGGGATGCCTCAAATCGTTTATATTTAGGAAACGATGGCGGTGTTGGTGTTACAAATGACATGGGTGAAAACTGGTATCCGGCAAACAGAGGTTATAATGTTACTCAATTCTATGGAATCGCATTTGATACCTGGGGTAATGTAATGGGTGGTGCGCAAGATAATGGAACGTTATATAACGACCACTCTTTATCCACTTTCCAGGAATTTCGAGAAGTAAATGGTGGTGATGGATTTGAATGTGAAATATCATTCTTCAATGCTAATGTTATGTTTTCTACTGTTTACAACAATAGTCTTTCAAGATCAGGAGACCGAGGACAAACATGGAGTTCATTCGTTCCTACTTTCCCTGGTACCTATGATCCAGCAGGTACCGCAGGTAACTTCCACCCATTCCATACAGAAATCTTCTTAGCCGAATATTACGATCTTAATTCAGAAGATTCTGTAACATTTATACCAACCAAGAATTACGCTGCTGGAACTTCAATTAAAATTTCAAGCTTATCTACGGGTGATAGTATGACGTACGTTACTCCTACTGCTCTTTATTTTACTGATACATTATCATTTGATCCGTCGCTTACGGTTCAAGATGTAAGCGTTGTGAATGAAGTGAACGGACAGACAGTATTCTTAGGAAATTATACATGGACCCCGTTCCCATCAGCATCAGGTACAAATCCTCCAACCATAGGTGATTCTTTGTTGGTAGATTTCCCTAGTGGAACAGATACAGTGGTAGTTCAAAGCTTAGGAACTTATGATCACTATTATGCCACTAACCCTTCTACGGGTCAGCCTTTTTCAATGGGAGTAGAAACTGAATTGTATAATATCTCTTGGGATACACTTCGTATTCAGGATCCATTCCAATCTTGGTTCCTGATGTACGTTAACGCTAATGGCGGAGAGCTTTGGGGAACTCGAAATGCACTTAGACTTTCTGTTCAAAATGCCGGATGGGTCAACATTGCAAGAGGAATTGGAGGTGGACTTTATGGTTCAATAGATGTTGAATTCTCCAGAGATTTGAATCATTGCTATATCTCTGCGAACACTAACGGTGTTTGGAGATTAGATGGTTTGGGTAGTGTGTACACTTCTGATCCGAGCTTTGCACAAAAAGTAGGGTATATAGGAACTCCTGTTGCTACACCACCATCAGCAACTACAATCACAAAGATTTCAACTTCGAACTATGAAGGCCTTGCGGTTAACCCTAACAATCCTGACGATGTAGTATTATTCCCTGGTTTTAGTGGTCAGATGAGAAGATCATTGAATGCTACTGCTGGAGCACCGACATGGACAGCTCTGACAAGTATCACGAACCCTGCTGTTGCGGTTTATGATGGAATCATTGATAGAAATGACCCCGACATTTTAGTAGTAGGTACTTCAAATGGTGCATTTGTATCTGAAGATGGTGGTGCTTCATGGCAGAATTCTTCAGCAGGTTTCGAAGGAGTACCTGTATTCGAAGTTCGTCAGAACTGGAGATCATGGGATGAAGGATCGAAAAGACCCGGTGAAATTTATATCGGTACTTTTGGTCGTGGAATATGGAGCTCTGCAGCATACTTAGGTATATCTGATGGTGATGGAGCACCAAGCAACGATGGCTTCAAAACTAAATTGAAGACATATCCTAACCCTACTGCGGATAACACAACACTTACATTCAACTTGTCCGAAACAGCAACAGTGAATGTTTATGTTTACTCAATCTCTGGTCAATTGGTGAAGACTATCACTCGTAAGAATATGGCCGCAGGTGCTCAAACTCTTAAAATTGATGGAGATGATCTTCAAAAAGGAACATACATTGTAAAGTTCGTTGCAGGAAAGCAAAACGATACTGTAAAGTTCATTAAAATGTAATCAAACATAAGAATATTAAAGGCTGCCGAGGCAGCCTTTTTTTATATCCCTTCATTACTCCTTAAAGGAGATTAATAATACATTTGTAAAAAACAAATAAACATGAGTTCTTACGACGTAGTAATCATAGGTTCAGGACCAGGTGGATATGTTGCAGCGATTCGTTGCGCACAACTTGGTATGAAAACAGCGATCATTGAAAAATATAATACGTTAGGTGGTACATGTCTCAATGTAGGATGTATTCCATCAAAAGCACTTTTGGATTCCTCTGAGCATTATCACAATGCATTACACAATTTTGATGAACATGGAATTGAAGTGACGGGATTGAAGCCAAACCTTCAACAGATGATCAATCGTAAGAACGATGTTGTTTCTCAAACCTGTGCAGGAGTTAAATTCCTGATGGACAAGAATAAAATCGACGTGCATGCAGGAGTTGGTTCATTTAAAGACAAGAATACCATCGAAGTAAAAGATGGTAAAGGCAAGACCAGTTCGTTAACGTCCAAAAACGTTATAATCGCAACTGGTTCAAAACCGAATTATTTCCCCGGAATGGAACCGGATAAAAAGAGAATTATCACTTCTACTGAGGCGCTGAAACTTAAAGAAATTCCAAAAAAGATGCTGGTGATTGGTGGAGGAGTAATCGGATTGGAATTAGGATCAGTATATGCTCGACTTGGTTCTGAAATCGAAGTAATTGAATTTGCTCCAACGATTATCCCAACGATGGATGGGACGCTTGGAAAAGAATTAACGAAAGTGCTTAAAAAGGAAGGATTCAAATTCAACCTTGATCATCGAGTGCAGAAAGTGGAAAACAAAGGAAAGTCCGTAGTTCTTACTGCATTAAATAAAAAAGGAGAAGAAGTAACCTTCGAAGCTGATTACTGCCTTGTTGCAGTAGGAAGAAAGCCATATACTGAAGGATTGAATCTTGAAGCAGCAGGTTTATCTGTAAATCAAAGAGGTCAGGTCGACGTTAATGATCACCTTCAAACTTCTGTACCTAATATTTATGCGATCGGCGATGTTGTGCGTGGTGCAATGTTAGCGCATAAAGCAGAAGAAGAAGGAGTTTATGTTGCTGAGCTTTTGGCTGGTCAAAAACCTCACCTGAACTACAATTTGATCCCTGGTGTTGTTTACACGTGGCCGGAAGTAGCAGCTGTTGGTAAAACCGAAGAAGAATTAAAGGCTGCAGGTGTTGACTACAAAGTAGGCTCGTTCCCTATCAAGGCCTTAGGTAGAGCACGTGCATCTATGGATACTGCCGGACTTATTAAGATCCTGGCTTCGGCTGAAACAGATGAAGTACTTGGCGTTCACATGATCGCACCAAGAGCGGCGGATCTGATCATGGAAGCAGTAACTGCAATGGAGTACAGAGCATCAGCTGAAGATATTGCTAGGATCTGTCACCCGCACCCAACGTATTCAGAAGCTGTCAAAGAAGCAGCCCTGGATGCCACCGAAAAAAGAGCATTACACGTATAAATAGAAAAGCGGCAGTAGCCGCTTTTTTTATTTCTTCAACTGATCTCTGAACCAGTATCCAGAGTCTTTTACCACTCTTTTTTGAGTAGGAAAATCAACGTAAACCAATCCAAAGCGAGGTTGATATCCTTCACTCCACTCAAAATTATCTGTCAAGCTCCAAACGAAATAACCTTCAACCGGTACTCCCTCCTCTTTTGCTTTTTTGACGTAATTGAGATAATTAATAAAGAACTCAGTTCGTTCAGGATCATGAACGGCATCATTTATCAGTTCATCCTTAACACATACTCCATTCTCCGTGACAATTATTCGTTTGACCTGATCATATTCCCCGAACTGCTTAAGGATCTCATAGATGCCTTTAGGATAGATCTCGAAGCCCATTTCATTTACCGGAGCACCTCTCTTCTCAGCTGAAACTTCCTTAAACCAAAGAATCGGAATAAACGGAGTTCTTTTCACTACCACTCTGAAATAATTTTGAATACCTATAAAATCAAAATCGAATTTAATAGCTTCCTCATCCCCAGGAAGGATATACTTGTTCAAACGTCTCAGAAAATTCAGAGTCTCTGTATCATAGCCCATGCCAAGGTTTGGTTCAAGAAACAATCTATTCAATAGAAGATCAGCTTTTTTAACTCCTTTCACATTCTTTTGTTTCCCTTCATAAGGATGTACAACAGAGCAACTGAGAGAAGTGCCAATTTCTGCATCCGGAACGACCTTTCGCAATCTTCTACCCGCTTCTGCCATCGACAAATTTACATGGTGAATGGCTTTCAGGTATTTTCTCGGACTTTTCTTTCCTGGAGCATGATATCCTACCATGTATCCCAAACTAACAAAGGCAGCAGGCTCATTCATCACCATCCAATGTTTCACCTTTGAGCCATATTCTTTTCCTAACGTCTCGGTATAATCACCAAACCAATTGATCACTTCGCGATTGGTCCATCCACCGCGATCTTCCAAAGATTGAGGTAGATCCCAATGATACACCGTTACCCAAGGTTCAAGACCTTGTTTAATACACTCGTCAATAACCCTGTGATAAAATGCAATTCCCTCCGGGTTCACCATCCCTGTGCCTTCCGGGTAAATCCTTGACCATGAAATGGAAAAACGAAAGACCTTAAAATTTAACTGTTTGCAAAGTGCGATGTCTTCCGCATGCCTGTGATAAAAGTCGACTGCAGTATTCGCATTGGAACCGTCCTTTACTTTTCCTTTTGTAGCGACAAATGTATCCCAGACTGAAGGACCTCTTCCTCCCTCTTTCGTTGCGCCTTCTATTTGAAATGAACTACATGCAGTCCCCCATAAAAAGTCATCTCCAAAATCAGAAAGAAGGATGGTATCCTTTTGGGCTGATAAGCCAAAACTCAAACAGATAAATACAATTAGTGTTCGTTTCATACCTTAAGAAAAAAGCGGCCTAAGCCGCTTTGATTAATATCCCATTACCATCTCATCTACCAGATGTCCTGCACCTGAATAGACATCCATCACCCACATCACATATCTGATATCCACCACAATATTTCTGCATCGATTCGGGTCGAACATATAATCGCTCATTGTACTTTCCCAAGTTCGGTCAAAATTCAACCCCATCAGATATCCATTTTCATCCAAAACAGGTGATCCTGAGTTACCTCCGGTTGTGTGATTGGAACCCGTGAAGCATACCCACAATTCTCCGTTTTGAGCATACTTCCCATAATCTTTCTTTTTATGTAGATCGATCATTCTTGGTAAAAGCTCAAAATCAGGATTACCCGTATTGTATTTTGCAATAATCCCGTCAAGGGTCGTATGCTCTGTATACATCATTCCATCAGCCGGCGCTGACCCTTCCAGCTGACCATAAGTCACACGGAGGGTACTGTTCGCATCTGCCCAGTGCTTTGCATCCGGGAACATCTCATATTTACCCGCAACATAAGCCTTAAGTAATTCGGTCATCTTATCGTTATAGGCATAGTAAGAAGGAACTACAGCATTTCTAAAATCCGTATTGCAAGCACTAAAAAGTCTGTAACCATCATCCTTTAGTACTTTTTTGATTGATGTTCCTTTGAACTTCTTTAAAAACGCTACATACCGATCCTTGTTGGTCAAAATTGATTTTGAATAGATCAATTTACTCATGGCTGAAACATCACCTACCAATTTGTTCAACTCTTCATTTCCGTATTGTTTCAAAAATTCTTCAGTCAGCAACTCAAAGATCTTCTGATCCAGATTTGCGTCATAATTTTTAAAGAATCCATCTGCACCATTTATCAATTTATCGATCTGAGCGTTCAATGTCCCTTTCTCCGAATAAGTCGTGTAATTCTTTACAAGATCATCAATGTTCCTTGCAAGCTTATACAATTCAGGACCAACATACAAATACTCAATGGCCATTGAATACTTGAACTCCCACTCCACATTATCTTTCGCCAGTTTATTCATTTCTTCAATCACCGATCCGTACGCCTTTTTCCATTCGGGTTTTTCAGCAGCTTTCGCATTGTAAGCACTCTCTCTTTCTAACTTGATCTGAATTGCATCCAGCCTTTTTAATCCATCGATCTGTCCAATCCACTTCTTATAAGCATTTGCGATACTGGCTTGCTTAGCCGCATATTTTATACGCACTTCATCAGAGGCTCTCATTGCCGCATCGATCACACTCAGTGATTTCTCTCTCATTTTGATGCGAGCAGGTCTTTCCTTTTCGATGATGAAACTTAAATATCCAGAGGAAACATGTTGCTCGGTTGTTCCCGGAAACCCATACACCATTGTGAAGTCATTTGGCTTGCGATCTTTAAATGAGATCTTCAAAAAATGAAGTGGTGAATAAGGCTGATTATCTTTTGAAAAATCCGCAGGTTTGTTATCAGGCCCGGCGTATATTCTGAATACTGAGAAATCACCCG
>JALRFI010000088.1 GCA_023253775.1 Crocinitomicaceae bacterium | reverse complement strand
AGACACGCCGGACTTAAAATCCTGTGCTCATTTTGGGCGTGCGGGTTCAAGTCCCGCCTCGAGTACTAAGAGCCTCATCAGAAATGTTGAGGCTTTTTTCTTCTTATCCCACTAATGACGGGGCTTCCACCCGTTAAAAGTAGATTAGCCCTGATTCATTTCGGGGCTTTTTTGTTTTATTTTTCGACGTACAATTTGTAGTTATTCAATATACACTGCCAACCTTCTCTTTGTCTTTCAAGCGTATTAACGTCTTCACCCTGGAAGGTTTCTGAGACTATGATCTTGTCATCTATTTGCTCAAATTGAACTGAAACAGGTCTACCGTCTCCAAGGTCGTATTGAAGTAGTTTTTGAGGAACCACTTTCGTATAAACTCCCATAAAATCGAAACCGAAACTTCCATCCTTGGCCTCCATTCTCCAGGAAAACTTACCTCCTTCTTTAGTATCATTTACTGCTGAAGGGCAATGCCAGTTCTCTGATGCAAAGTTCCAATGAACAATATGTTCCGGATTAGTCCAGAAGTCCCATGCTTTATCAATTGTCGTGTTTAACTCGACTGTTATCGTTACTAATTTATCCATGTCTTAAAAATATGATCTATTAAGGGTGTGAGGTGTAAAGATGAAATTATTTTGAAATCATTCAAAGGTCTAATATTTTGTATTTTCAACAGATGAATGAAAGAAAAGTAGTATTGTACATTTCAATGAGTCTGGATGGATTTATTGCACGTGAAAATGACGATCTCTCCTGGTTATCACTTGTGGCAAAAGAAGGCGAAGATTACGGTTACAATGGTATGATAGAGCGCTCAGATGCATACATTGTTGGACGTCGAACTTTTGAAATTGTTAAGAAGCTCACAGGGGGAGATTTTCCTATGGCAAAGGTCATGGATTGTTATGTAATTACGGGTCAAGAGATAGATGATGAAGGAGTAAGAACCTACAGCGGAAATATAAAATCCTTGATTCAAGAGTTAAAATTGGGCCAGGGAAAGGATATTTATTGCGATGGGGGATCTGAAGTTGTGAGACAATTAATGGAAGAGAATCTCATAGATGAATACATTATTTCAATAATTCCAATCATACTCGGGAATGGGATAAGATTATTTTCTGGAATTCAGAATGGAATTAGTGTCGAATTAAAAGAGCTAAATCAATACGAATCAGGGTTGGTGAAATTGATTTATCGAAGAGCAGATTATTCAATCTAATTTTATATCTGACTCAAAGAATATTAATATATTGCTTAATCCTAAAATACATTTGACATGAAAAAAATCTACATTCTTTCTTTTTTTAGCTTGACGGCGTCGCTATGTTTAGCACAAACCAACTCTCATGGTCCGCGGATAGAAAAAAGATCAACTTCAACAGTTGAAAAAAGGGTAAAACCTGAAATTAATAACACGAATAAAGTGACAATTTGGGAAAGCGATTTCTCAAATTCATCTCAATGGGTGGCTGATCATGATATAAACGATTGTTCCTTAGATTTTCAAATAGGACCTATTTCATGTCAGGGATTTTATCCAATCAATGATATTGCGTCAACTTCGGCAATGAATGGATGGGCAATTGTTGATTCAGACTTTTATGGTGGAGAAAATGGAGGTAACGAAGTTGAGGATAGTTGGTTAACTATGGCGGCGCCTGTTGACCTTACAAGTTATGCAAATGTAGTTGTTGAATTTGAGACTTTTTACAGAGCCTATACTTACGAAAAACCATATCTGGTTGTAGGGATTGGAGATGGAGCAGGTAATGTCACTTGGCCAACGGACCTGAATCCAGAGTCCGATTTGGCTTTATATCCTAATGTGTTTGATATTTTTCCAGAAAGAACATTTGATGAACAAACATCTGGCACTGAAAATCCTCGTTTAGTGCGAATCAATATTTCGGCAATTGCTGGTGGGCAGCAAGAAGTATATATTCGTTTTAACTGGACCGGAACATGGGGGTATGCTTGGTTTATTGATGATTTCAGAATTATTGAGCAACCAGCTGATGATATTGAATCTAAGTTTGCATATGTTGCAGGTATTAATAATCAGGGAATTGAATACGGAAGAACACCTGTTGATCAATTGGATTCTCAATATGACTTCGGTGGTGAACTTTTAAATTTTGGGATCAATAACCAAACTAATGTAAATGTAGACACGGATTTTGGATCTTTTAGTTATGTGTACCCAATCGGGACTATGAACAGTGGTGAAACTTCTGCATACGGAAGTACAGAAACCCCTTCATTGGCATTAGGCCTTTATAACGGAAATTTTACCGTAACATCTGATAACGAACAAGCAGGAGCTGCAGATTTCGGAAATAATGTATCAGTTAGGAATTTTGAGGTTACGGAAACAATGTATTCTCAAGATGGAATTGGAATACATCCAGCCGGAGATCTTTCATTGAATTCTCTGGGTTCTCCCAATTTTGGAGAGCCAACAGAAACCTATGTTGCTGCGATGTATCATTTGAAAAATTCTGTAAACGTAATTTCTGGATTTGAAATCGGATTAGCATCCTCAACTGTAGAAGGAGCGGAATTGTTAATTAGTATAATTGACACAACAACCTTCTTGGCGGATGGACTTCAGCCTGTAGTGGATTTAAATTCGAATTCTGCTGAAGGGATTTACTATTCTGTCTCTGCTTCTGAAGTTGCTGCAGGTAAGGTGGGTGTATCCTTCCTTCAACCAATTGAACTTCCTGCTGGAGCATACTATGCAGTTGTAAAAACGATTGACTACGGCGGTACCCCAATTAGGGTGTTGGATGATCAAACAATTGCTCAACCATGGTACGCATCAATGATCAATACCTTGGATGATACTGGAGCACCAACTGCTTATTCAAACGGAAATGCATTTGCTATTCGATTGAAAATGGGTGATCAAATGGGGGTTTCAGAAGAGGAAACAACTGCTTTCGTTATTTACCCTAACCCAGCTAATGAAACAGTGGAACTAGTATGTTCTGAGAATTTGGAGAATGCAGAAATATCAATCACTGATCTATCCGGGAAAACAGTGTACTCTGAAGAGACTGTTTCTGGATTAAATTTCAATTTGAATGTTGCTCTTTTGGAGAATGGTGTATACATGATTAACGTATCAAATGCTAATGTTACAAGATCTAAAAGACTTATAATAAACAAATAAGTAGGTCTTTAGAGTAATGAAAGGAGGAACATTGAGTCCTCCTTTTTTTTGGATTCTAAAAAATGAATAAGTAATTTTATCGCTCTAAAAAATTAAAATTAGATTATGAAAAAAGTTTACCTAATTGCAGGGGCACTGATTGGGGCTATGTCTGTGAATGCACAGAAAGCGATCAACACAGTGGTTTCTGCTAAGTATGACAAGACAGACGTTATGCCTGCTAAAAAGAAAGTAGCGAATGCTGCAAAGGCCGAAGGAGATATTTTTTGGCAAAATGGTTTTGATACTCCCACTGAATGGTCTCAAACAACAGGTGCAGGTCACACTGCCGGAGATTGGACGGTGTTGAGTGCTATTCCTTCAAGTATCACTGCTCAGCAAGCAGGTTACCAATGGCCAGCAACATTTTCTGGTTCTGCAGGAAACTTTGCTTTCATTGATTCTGATGGTGCCGGTGGTGCAGCTTCTCAAGATGCCTATTTTGAGTTTAATACAGATATCGATTTAACTGCTGCGGGAAGCAATTCATTGTATCTTACTTTCGCGGAATATTATCGTCATTACTATGACTACAACTATGTAGAAGTTTCTAACGATGGTGGAGCAACCTGGACAGAATTCGCTGTTAACCTTGTTTCTGAAGCAGACGGAGTTACTGCAGTTAATTTTAACTGTATTCCTGGTGAGGTCGAAACCTTGAATATAACACCAGCTATGTCTGGAGGTGCTTGGTCTAATCAGGTTCGTATTCGTTTCCATTATGTTGGTCAGTGGGATTGGTTCTGGGGGATCGATGATGTAAAGATCGTTCAAGCGTGGGATAATGATATGAAGATTGACACGTGGTATCAGGCGACTCCGGTTGCAACATCGTTCGGATTAGATTATTACCATGTATCTGCTTCACAATCTTCCTTCCCAGGATTAACATTTGGTGCTTTGGTGACTAACAATGGTGCGTTGGATCAAAATAGTACTGCTTTACATGTTGTAGCAACTGGAGGATATGATCAAACAGGAGCAACAGCTTCTATTCCAGGAGCAGGATCGGATACATTATCTGTTGAAACACCGTATATCCCAGCCGGACTTGGAACTAAAACAGTTGATATCAAGACTGAAATCGGAGTAACAGATGCGGATGCATCAAATAATACTGCTTCATTCGACATGTTCATGACGCAGTATGAATTCTCACGTGATAATAATGTTCAGACCAGCTCTATCGGACAGATCTCATCTCAAGATGCACAGCCATTGAAAATTGGTAACGTAATGGAAATCTTCGACCAAACTGACATTACTGCTGTTAAGCTTCGTCTATCAACACAAGCTGCTGGTGCGGTTGGAGGAGAATTCTTCTGTGAGCTTTATCGTTGGAATGGAGTTGATGCGTACGACTGGATCGCTGAAACTGAAGTAAGAACTGTAACCGGTACTGCTGCAACTTGGGTTCAGATTCCACTTATTGGAGGTTCAGTTACTGTAAACGCTGGTGATGATATCCTTGTTGTTGCTGCTCACTTCGGAGGAACTGATGAAGTTCGATTTGCAATGGCTCAAGGAACATATGAAAATACTGTACTTGGATATACAGCTGCTGATGAATTGTTCTCTTTATCATCTCCGGGAGCGGTAATGATCCGTTTGATCGATGATCCATCTGCGAACGTTAATGAATTGACAAATACTTTCGGTATGTCAGTTTATCCTAACCCAGCAAATGATCTTTCAAATGTTTCTTTTGAATTGAACAACGATGCTGATGTGAACATCACTGTTACTGATCTTTCAGGAAAGGTTGTATACACAAATGCATTGGGAACTGTAAACGGAACTCAAAATGTTGCAATAAATACAACAGCTTTGAACAACGGAGTATACTTTGTTAACCTTTCAGTTAACGGGACTGTATCTTCTGAAAAACTTGTTGTAAGGAAATAATTCCGACTTAAG
>JALRFI010000186.1 GCA_023253775.1 Crocinitomicaceae bacterium | reverse complement strand
TCATATTCGACCAGCTTATCTGTAACGTGATCCCTGATAATAAAAGAAACAGTTGCCTTTTCAAGACCACCTTCAATACTGGTCGGATGCACAAAACCTTCTCTTTCTTCTGTTGTTTCCGGTGACCATTTATCTTTTGGCAGCGCATTAACAAATTCGCTGGCTATTTTGATGGCGTTAACCATTTTTCCTTTTGCATATCCCGGGTGTGCGCTTACACCGTGAATTGTTACTTTCACAGCGTCAGCCGAGAAAGTTTCATCTTCAATGTCTCCAAGTGGTCCACCATCAAGTGTATATCCATAATCTGCATTCAGTTTTGATATATCAAGATGCTCAACACCTCTCCCTACTTCTTCATCGGGAGTAAAAAGAATTCGAATTGTACCATGTTTGATGTCGGGGTGAGACATTAATTGTTTTGCCAGGTCCATAATAATGGCAACACCAGCCTTATCATCAGCACCCAATAAAGTGAGTCCACTGGCAGTAATAAGATCATCGCCGATCTTTTTGTTCAAATAAGGATGTCTTTCTGTTGTAATTACCTGATTAGTATCGTCCGGCAAAACAATCGGTTGACCGTTGTATTTTCGGTGAAGGATCGGTTTAACATTTGTTCCGCTGCAATCAGGGGCAGTATCCATATGCGAACAAAAGCAAATGGTAGGAATTGACGAATTTTCTGAGTTTGAAGGAACAGTTGCATAAACATATCCCCATTCGTCCATTTCTGCGTCTTCAAGTCCTATTTCCAGCAATTCTTTTACAAGTAATTTTGCAAGGTCTTTTTGTTTTTCGCTCGAAGGAAAGGAGGTTGATACGGGATCTGCAGTAGTATCAATCTGGACATATTTTATAAATCGTTCTTCTACTGTATGTTGTATGTTGCGCATCATTTCTTTCTTTGTTAACAAAGTTAGCGAAATCCCTTATCTCACGCTATTAATTATTTAATCAATAGTTTTACTTTGCGAAAATATATGAGTTAGAATTGAAATTAGTTGAAACCTTTAAACGCGCTAAATCGTAAATTTTCTCGACCTCTCAAGTTAATAATTTTTATATTGGAGGTTAATAATATTAATGTTGAAACAAAAACAATGAAATATTTTTTAGTTCTACTGGTTTCAATTGCTTCCTTTTCTGTTAATGCTCAGATTTGGGATTTTGATGGGGTTAATAAGATGAACGGGACAGTTAACTCAGAAGCAGAGGAAAGCATGCCAGTGTTTTCACCGGATAGTTCCGTATTATTTTTCATCAGATTGTTCGATGAGAAGAACAAAGGTGGTAAATATGATCAGGATATCTGGATGAGTACTCGTCAGGAAGATGGTTCTTATGACCAATGTAAACAATTGAGTTCCCTAAATTCAAAATATAATAATGCAGTCGTTGGGATAAGCAAGGATGGGAATTCTCTATATCTGTTAAATACATACGAGGGTAAGAAGGATCTAGAAAAAGGTATAGCAGTGGCTAAAAAGAAAGGTTCTTCCGGATGGGGAAACCCAGAAGAAATAGTAGTTCCAACGTTGGACATTGATGGTGATTTCTATGGATTTCACATTTCACAGGATGAAAAGGTGATGCTGATCTCCTATAATGGGCCAAATAATTTTGGTGAGGAAGACATCTATTACAGTTTGAAGTCTGAGTCAGGTTGGTCAGCTCCATTGAATATCGGAAATGTGGTTAACACTTCAGGTTTTGAAATGTCTCCCTTTTTATCACCTAACATGGATACTTTATTTTTTGCATCCAATGGACACGGAGGTTTGGGAGATGCGGATATATTTTACTCGGTTAGAGGGAACAGCTGGACGGATTGGTCTGCACCTGTGAATTTAGGTCCAAAAATCAACTCTCCAAAATTTGATGCATGTTTCAGTTATTCAGGTAACACTGTCTATTGGGCTTCGAATAGAGATGCCGAATTAAGTGATATTTGGACAGCCTATTTTATTTATCCTCCACCACTTATTGTCTCATGTTCATCTACAAATGCCTCTTTTTATCAAGGTACAGATGGCCGAGTTGATGTAACTGTTGAAGGCGGCGCAAATCCGCTGAAATTCACATGGTCGAATGGTATGACCAGTGAAGATCTTGTTGGGGTTGGAAAAGGAAGCTATACTCTTATTGTAAATGATTCTTATAAACAAGAAGCAATAGTAACGTGTGAAGTTGATGAACCTGCACCAGTTGAATTCAAACCTGTTACGGTCTCAACATACAAGAATCTTGAATTCATGCACTATTTCGATTACAACAAGAATAAGCTGTCTGTTAGTAAGGGAGATCTGAAGAAGTTTGTAAAAGAAGTTGAGCAGCAATTGAAAGAAGGAAGAGAACAAATTACGATCAATATATACTCTTCGGCTTCTCAAGTGCCAACCAAGACTTATGAGACCAATGAGAAATTAACGCAGATCAGAGCAGAAAATATGAAGTATGATCTTCAAACATACTTTGAAGGGAAAAAAGATATGATCGGGAAAGTGAACATTGTTATTGTTTCGGCGATTGTTGATGGTCCAGCGTATGAAAAAGATGCTGAAGACAGAGGAAAATATAAGCCTTATCAGTTTGTTGGTTTAAAGACTGAATGATAAACGTTAAATCCTGTAAAACAAAAGAAGGCTGTCCAATTTGGACAGCCTTCTTTATGATATCAAATGAATTCGATTATCCTACGATCTCGCTATCTGAAAAATGAAATTTCCCTTCAATAGCAGCATTTTCATCAGAGTCAGAACCATGCACGGCATTTCTTCCCTTTGATTCAGCATAATATTTACGAATAGTTCCTTCAGCCGCCTCAGCTGGATCAGTTGCTCCGATCAATGCTCTGAAATCAGCAACAGCATTATCTTTCTCAAGGATCGCTGCAACGATTGGACCTGATGTCATATAGTCTACTAATTCACCATAGAAAGGTCTTTCGCTGTGTACAGCATAGAATTCTTTAGCTTGTGCTTCAGTAAGTTGAGTCAGCTTCATAGCTTTGATTGTAAATCCAGCCTGAATGATCATATCCAGGATCTTACCCATGTGTCCGTTCTCGATTGCATCCGGCTTAAGCATTGTAAACGTTCTGTTCGTCGCCATTTTATTGTTTTTCTAAATTTTTCCGCAAATGTAATGGTTTTCTGTTGACCACGGTGTGATTTTATAAATCATTCGAAATAATTGAAATCACAAATTAATTTAATTACATATTATTGTTAGATTTACCTAACTTTTGACTAATGGAGGGAATAGTTAAGTTTTTTGAATCGATCGATCCTGTTATGGCAGCTTTTCTTGCCACAACCTTTACCTGGTTTGTAACCGCTCTTGGGGCCTCACTCGTTTTTTTCTTTAAAAATATGCATCGAGGAGTTCTTGATGCAATGCTTGGTTTTACAGGAGGGATAATGGTAGCGGCTAGTTTCTGGTCACTGTTAAACCCAAGTATTGAAATGTCTGAAAAGATGTTTCCTTCTGCACCTTGGATGCCTGCCGCTGTTGGTTTTGCACTGGGAGCATTATTCCTTTTCTTCCTCGATAAAAAACTTCCACATCTTCACATCAATTTCAAAGAAAACGAAACTGAAGGGGTTAAAACGCAATTTCAAAAAACAACATTATTAGTACTCGCAATAACCTTGCACAACATACCGGAAGGTTTAGCGGTTGGTGTACTCTTTGGAGCTGCGGCAAACGGAATGCCTGATGCAACTATTGCAGGGGCAATCGCTTTGGCAATAGGAATAGGAATACAGAATTTCCCTGAAGGATTTGCAGTGGCTATGCCATTCAGGAGGGCAGGAGCGAGTAGATGGAAAAGTTTCTGGTATGGACAAATGTCTGCTGTTGTTGAACCAATTGCAGGTGTTATTGGAGCCTTGGCGGTAATCTACATGCAGCCGATTCTTCCTTTTGCACTGGCATTTGCCGCCGGAGCCATGATCTTTGTTGTCGTTGAAGAAGTAATACCTGAAACACAGAGAGATAAATATACAGATATTGCAGTGCTGGGATTCATGGGTGGATTCTTGGTAATGATGACGCTGGATGTCGCTTTGGGTTAGGGATTTAAGAAATTAATATATTTTTAATCGTTAAAAATTTGGAGGAATAAAAATTACCCTTACCTTTGTGAAGGAAAATACAATTTCATAGTTGTAGTTTTTGGGTTTTATAGTTTTAGCATGGTTTAGCGAAAAGAGGAACAAGTTTCAATC
>JALRFI010000214.1 GCA_023253775.1 Crocinitomicaceae bacterium | reverse complement strand
AAGCTCTCCGTTAGGACAAGTGAAAGAACCCGTCCCATTCACATTATAAATGGTGTCCGCTCCACAAATGAAAGCTCTTTTACCGTTTGCATCCTGCCCGCGCACTGTAAATGATCCGTGTCCTATATTTGGTGTTGAACCACTCACTCTTAAACGACCATCATCTGGTCCCTGACCGTTATAATTAGTGCCAGCTCCAGTTTGCGGGTATTCAATATAACCATTGTTCGAAATTCCTTTCCAGGAGGCTGTAATATCAGGTAATAAGTAACAGCTATTGGTACCATCCTCACAAATGCAAGAAGTTGCGTTGGTCGTAGTACATTGGGCTTCGGAGTTGAATGGAGACAGCATAACCATTAGTCCAAAAGTGGCAGTAAGAAAGTTTTTCATAGTTTACATTTAGTGCGACTAATATATTAAAAACTTAAATACGATGTATTGCACACAATTAATTAGATTTTCGTTCTATGTAAGTTAGGTAACAAAATATGAATTTTACGTGATTATATTTACCGAAAATTCCAATCAAAATGAAGAAAGGTTCCAAGCTATTCAGTGTTTTTAAAGGAAAATGCCCCCAATGTCATGAAGGAGATTTTTTTGTTTCTCACCCCTATGACTTGTCACATTTGGGTGATGTTCGAGAATCTTGCGATCAGTGCGGATTAAAATTCTCAAAAGAGCCCGGGTTTTATTATGGAGCAATGTATGTAGCATATGCATTGGGCGTAGCTACATTTGTCACTATTTGGGTTTCATTAAATCTTTTTTTTAATGAGCTTTCAACCACGATTCAAATTGCTTTTGTAATTGCAGGGATTTTTATTTTAGGGCCAATTCTGTTTTCACTTTCAAAGATCATTTGGGCAAACATGTTTATTCCGTTCGAAAAGGAAGCAATAAATAACTTTAATCACAGTAAATCTCAGCATTGATAGAGTGATTTATTATTTTTGACAATTAAAATTTTATTATGTCCGAAATAATTGTTGTAACCGGATTGCCACGTTCAGGTACGTCATTAATGATGCAGATTTTTGATAGAAGTGGAACCCCAATATTATCAGACGGAATAAGAGAAAGGGATGTCAATAACCCTGAAGGATATTATGAGCTCGAGGCTGTAAAAGGAATAGTTAAGGACAATAGTTTTTTGAAGGATGCTGAAGGTAAAGTAGTAAAGATCGTGGCACCACTTCCGATATTCCTGGACACCAAGTATAAGTATAGGGTCGTGTTTATGAGACGAGAAATGGATGAGGTGCTTCGTTCACAGGAAAAAATGCTTGTTAAAGATCAGACTTCTGAAAGAGAAAAGTTCAGAACAATCTATGAGTTTCATTTGAAAAAGACGTATAAGTTCTTTTCTGAAAAAAATATCCCTTTTATTGATATTATGTATAGTGATTTGATTAAGGAGCCAGAAACGGAAATTAATAAGTTGATCGAATTCTGTGGATTGGCATCTTCAGTCGAGGATCTTTCCCTTGTAGTGAAACCTGAACTTTACAGAAACAGGTAGTACTTATTTAATTGATGGATTGCTAAGTTTGATTTGATTCGACTCCGTAAAGTAGGCATGGACATTTTGCAAGTCCCGATATTTTTTAGAATGATCGTTGCAAATTGCATAAAGAATAGGATGTTAATTTCTTTCATTTAATTGAGTATTCAATTAATAAAAAATGATAAATTTGAAGTGATTTACTAAATATTTAATTAAAAATAATTGTTATGAAGAAAATTTACATTTTATCTTTTGCTGTGTTAGGTGCAACTTTTGGTTACTCTCAGACATTAATGAGTGAGAACTTTGATTCTTACGCTAATGGAGATATGCTAAGTGTTGTAGGTGCATCAAATGGATGGGGCGAATGGAGTGGAGGTTCTGGAACTGCTGAATCATGTACTGTTCAATCTGCAATTTCTAAATCTGCTCCGAATTCAGGTAATACATCAGGTTCAAATGATGGATTATGGACATGGACTGATGTAACTTCAGGTATCGTTGTTTTAAATATGTCAGTTTATGCAAACGCTGGAGGTGGAGCTTACATTGGTCTAGGAGATTCTGGAATGACAGATCAGCCGCACACAATTAATGTTTACAGTGATACAATGATTATCTTTGTTGACTATGCTAATCAAGCTTTAGCAGGAGCAACAGGCTTGTCTGGAGATCAGTGGTATGACCTTACTCTAGTAATGGATATTGATAACTCAACAAGTGAATTTTTCATCAATGGTCAGTCAACTGGTACAACTGCTTGTGGTTTTGGTGGAGCTGGTGTTGGATTCGGAGGAATTGATTTCTGGGGAACAAATTATGACGTTTTCGCAGGAACTCAAGCTCCAGGAAATTTGAATTTTGATGATCTTTCTGTTTCTTTGACTACTGCAGATGTCTCTGCGTTATCATTGGATCAAGTAAGAGTTTATCCAAACCCTGCTTCTGATGTATTAAACTTCATGATCGGTTCAGGAGCAGTTAATGTTTCAATTGTTTCTTTAGATGGAAAAGTAGTATCTACTACTCCGGTTAATGGACAAGAATTCTCAGTTAATGTAAGTGATCTTACTGCTGGTGCATATGTTTACACTGTGGAACTTGAATCGGGAATTATCGTAAGAAATTCTTTCATTAAGAAGTAATTTCGAATTATTTTTTGAAAGGCCGACAATTGTCGGCCTTTTTTTATTTTAGGACTTTCAAACCAGTATTCAGTGAAAAAGGAAAAATCAAAAGTGATAGAGGTTAACCCTCAAGGTTCTTTAGGAATTCTTGCTTTGGGACACGTAGGTCTTAAAATTTGGAGAGAGGCAATTGGGAAGGATCAGAAAGAATCAAAGGAGAAAAAGAAATGAATATCAAGAGAACCGGAAAACTTTTAGTCATTGGATGGGATGCAGCTGAGTGGGGGGTAATTGATCCACTACTTCAGCAAGGAAAAATGCCTGCATTACAAAAGTTAATGTCTGAAGGCTGTTACGCTAGATTAAAAACGCTTGATCCTCCTTTATCGCCTATGTTATGGACGAGTATTGCCACTGGTTTCAGAGCAGATAAACATGGGATTTGTGGTTTTGTTGAGCCTTTGCCGGATGGAGAAGGATTACGACCAGTAACCTCTACGTCAAGAAAAGTTAAGGCTTTCTGGAATATTTTTACTCAGGAAAACTTAAAATCGAATGTCATCGCGTGGTGGCCGAGTAATCCGGTTGAGAAGATCAATGGTATTATGGTGTCTAATCTGTACCAAGTTGCAAATAAGCCTCTTGAAGAGGAATGGAAAATGACGGAAGGAACCATCCATCCCAAAGAGATGGAGGATCTATTCAAGGAGTTTAGGGTGCATCCGGCGGAGATCACACCAACCATGGTACTTCCTTTTATTCCAAACATCAGAGACAATGAAGAATTGCGCAAAGATAAACGAACTCTTTCTGTGGCTAAGATTATAGCAAATGCTGCTTCAGTTCATGCGGCATCTACCTATGTCATGCAGGAATCAGAATGGGATGTGACTGCTGTGTATCACGATGCCATTGATCATTTTTGTCATGTTGCAATGAAATACCACCCTCCGAGAAGAGAGCACATCAATGAAAAGGACTTTGAGGATTTTAAAGAGGTAGTTGAGGCAGGGTATCGATTTCATGACATGATGCTGGAGAGAACCCTGGATCTGATTGATGAGGATACGACTGTAATTTTACTTTCAGATCATGGATTTTACCCTGATCACAGAAGACCAAAGGCTATTCCAAAGGAACCTTCAGGTCCTGCCGCCGAACATAGTCCCTATGGTATTTTGGTCATGAAAGGACCTGGGATACGTAAAGGGGGGGTAGAATTTACAGGTGCGTCAGTTATAGATATTACTCCAACCATGCTCGCTATTATGGGCCTTCCTGTAGGGAAAGATATGGAGGGAAAAGTTTTGTATCAGACCTTTGAAGATCCGACACCTGTTGATTTCATTGATTCTTGGGAAAATGTTGAAGGTGAAACAGGAATGCATAATCCAGATGAAGTGGAAGATCCGTGGGCTGCACAAGAGGCACTTCAGCAACTTGTTGAGCTTGGGTACATTGAGGAATTGGATGATGATAAACTGGAACAGGTCGAAAAAGCGAAAAAGGAGAGCGAGTACTATGTAGCCAGGAATATGATCGATGGTGGTCGACTTGACATGGCGATTCCAATTTTAGAGCGAATTTTTAAGGATTCGAAGATCATCCGATATGGACAGCGTCTGGCATTTGCCTATTTGAGTCAACGAAACTACGAGAAAGCAACAGCAATTATTCATCAATTACGGGCGCTCGAAAAAGAAGAACATGAGGCACGGAAAAAAGCTAAGGAGGAGAATAAGGATAAGAACAAGAAAGATCCATTCTTAAATCTTGAATTTGAAGAGCCTTTGTACATAGACTTTATTGAAGGCTTAATGTTACTCATGCAAAACAGGCCATTGAAAGCCCTGAAATTACTCGAGAAAGTGCAAGAGAAAAATCCGAATAATATAGAGGTACCATTAAATATTGCCAAGATCTACAGGTTGAGAAAAAATTATTCAAAGGCCGAAAAACAATACATCAAAGCTCTGGCGATAGATGAAAAACATGCTCCGGCTCATTATGGATTGGGTGTTTGCTATTTGAGAATGGGTAAGTTGGAATTGGCATTTGATGAGCTCATGTCTGCAGTGGAATTTAATTTTTACCTACCGAATGCTCACTACCATATAGGTGAAACGTTGTTTAAACTAGGAAACTTCGAACATGCGGTTGAAGCTTTCAAGACTGCTATACATTTCTCACCAGGGATGACAAAAGCGCACAAATGGTTAGTATCGATTTTTAATGATAGACTTGATGATAAGGAAAATGCAAAATATCATGAAGAATTTCTAAAGAATAACATCAGGGGAGAAGTTGTAGTTGTAACAGGTTTGGAGCAAAGTGGTGAAAAGGAGATCATTTCATTACTGCAATCGGGAGGATATGATATTCTATCTGAACAATTGGGTTCTGATGTAAAAAAACCTCAGTTTTCAAAACTAAAGGAGCTTCAAAAAAGTTTTGATCAAAAAACAGCCATTCAGGTATCGGGCCAATTGTTATCTTTTTTACCAACCGATCTTTCATATAAGTTCATTATTGCTGAAAGAGAAATGTCCGACCTTGTTTCTGACTTACAACAGAGAAAGTCAGTTGTTAAAAGTGATAATGCCCTCCCTCTTAAGCTTTACAATGCTACTCTGGAAAGAAAAGAGAAAATGGATCAATGGCTCATGGCCCAACCAAATGTTGACCTCATACGTATTAAATATGACGATTTAAATGAGAATAGTAAGGAGCAAAAGGAGATCATCTTTGATTTTTTAGGACACGACCTATAACACCATCATTTTATCCTTTTTGCATTTTATTTTTTTTTCAGTTAGAATTAATTAAATTCGTCAACAAACTATTTGATTATGAAGAAAAAGTCTACCCAATTGAATGAATCAAAGTTGGCAAGATATTCCGCAGTCGCCGGAACTGTTTTGGCTAGTGGTGCGGTTAATGCACAAATCGTATATAATGATGTCAATCCAGATGCCGTAATTGATAAGAATTCTGGACCATACGCTATTGATTTCACAAATGATGCAAATGACGATGTGCTATTTGCAGTTTTTTCTGCAGCTGGATCTGGGACTTACATGTACGGATACATTCCGATTCAATATACCTATCAAGTTTCTTATGCAGGTGTAGCAGCGGGATCCAATGCGCAGTTGGTTGGTGTGCTTACTGGTTCAAGTTCAACTTTCTCACCTGTTCCATTGAATAACGGTGATGTTATTTCTGCTGCTGCAAACTTTGGTTCTTCAGGTTTACTTGGTGCAGAAGGGATTATTAATGCTTCGGCAATTTCTTTTACATATCCGATTGCTATGGGCGATTGGCTTGGGGCTACAGATAAATTCTTAGGAGTGAAGTTCGCTGCTGGTGCTAACACGCACTACGGATGGGTTCGTTTGGATGTAGCTGCAGATGCTTCAACTATCACAATAAAAGATTGGGCCTATAATTCAGCAGCTGATAATGCAATAAATGCAGGACAAATGTTGAATCTTGAGAATGTTTCTGTTGACAATAAGGTGACAATTAAAACTCAATTGGATGAGGCTTTTGTTAACGTTACTCCAGATTTAGTAGGTGGAATGATCGCAATTGTAAATATGGCAGGACAAGAAATCAGAACGATCGAAATTACTGACATCAATACAAATGTAAAGTTTGACGGTCTTGAAACAGGAATCTACATGTTGAATGCTCGTTTTGAAAGCGGGTCGATCAGCAAGAAGTTCTACGCTAGATAATTCTTTGATAGATATAGAAAAAGGCGGGTAATCCCCGCCTTTTTTGTTTTGCTATATTTTTTTACAATGTTCTTCCAGGGTAAACTTTCAACGCTTCTTCAAGACATTGAACAGCGTTTTTAAGTGACTCCTTATTTAGTACGTATGCAATTCGAGCTTCTTGTTCACCTGCCCCTTTCGTGGAATAAAACCCATTAGCTGGAGCCATCATAACTGTTTGACCATTATAATCGAATTCTTCAAGTAGCCATTGACAGAACTTTTCTGCATTGTCCACAGGGAATTTAGCCACACAATAAAATGCACCGCTTGGTTTTGGGCAATATACACCTGGGATCTGATTCAGCCCATCCACCATAATATTTCTTCTTTCAACATATTCTTCAACGACATTGTCAAAATAAGATTGAGGGGTTTTCAATGCAGCCTCAGAGGCGATCTGATCTACAGTCGGAGGAGATAGCCTCGCTTGCCCAAATTTTAATGCAGAAGCCATGACTTCTTTGTTTTTGGAGATCATAGCACCGATTCGTGCTCCGCACATTGAATATCTTTTAGATACTGAATCGATCATGATCACGTTATTTTCGATTCCATCTAGGTTCATTACAGAAAAAGGAACAGCTCCGTCATAACAGAATTCTCTGTATACTTCGTCTGCAAACAGGAATAGATCATGTTTCTTTACGATATCTCGTAATTGTTCCAGCTCATCTTTCGAGTATAGATATCCTGTTGGATTTCCAGGATTACATATTACTATTGCTTTAGTTTTTGAAGTGATCTTTTTCTCGATCTCCTCAACTGGAGGAAGAGCAAATCCATTTTCAATTTTAGCTGTAACCGGAACAACATTAAGACCAGCCATCACGGCAAAACCATTGTAATTAGCGTAGAAAGGTTCTGGAATGATTACTTCGTCTCCTGGATTACAGGTAGTCATAAATCCAAAAATAAGAGCTTCTGAACCACCTGTTGTAATGATGATATCTTCCGGATCAACATTGATTCCGGTATTCTTGTAATACGCAGACAGGCCATTTCTGTAACTTTCAAATCCAGCGGAATGGCTGTATTCGATAACTCTTCTATCCATATTTTTTATTGCATCCAATGCAACCTCAGGTGTCTCAATATCAGGTTGGCCAATATTCAAATGGTAAACGATACGACCTTCTTTTTTTGCTTTTTCAGCAAACGGCACTAGTTTTCTGATCGGTGACGCAGGCATTTCTATCGCCTTATTTGAAATTTTTGGCATAATGAAGATTTTGGAAAGCAAATTTACAATGATTCGTGAAAGTGACATTCAACGAAAGGAATTACTTTATCCTTAAAATTCAATTAATTTCTTAATACCATGGAACGATGTTGTCCGATAAAAACAAGTTCTGTAAATTGCTCTATTTTAATAGGGTTTAATTTTGATAACTTTGTAAATTCAACTCAAACAAATTTATTGAGCTCGATGAGAAAGTTATTTCTGATTCTGTTTGGTTTTGCTCTATTTCAAAGTTTCTCATTTTCACAATGTAATGGCAATGAGTCATCTCCATCATTGGGGAATGACACAATTTTATGTCTAGGGCAGACGTTGGCTATTGGAACACCAATCTTCTATGATTTCTATCAATGGTCAACTGGCTCGACAAATGACAGTATACTAGTGAATACTTCAGGGCTTTATGCACTTGAAGCAGGATACATTGGAAATAATCTTATTTTGAATGGAGATTTCCAAGGTGGAACTACGGCGGCATCTAATAATTTCACTTCAGATTACATTCCGGGTACTGGAGGAACATATGGATTATTGTCGAATGGAGGGCAATTTGCGATTTCCACTTCTCCTTCATTGACCCACACAAACTTTTCTAATTGTGGTGATCATACAACAGGCACAGGCAATATGTTTATTGCAAATGGATCTTGGACTCCAAACACAACTGTCTGGACTCAAGCAGTAAATGTAATTCCTGGTCAGGATTACATTTTTAGTTTTTGGGGAATGAACGTGGTAAACAATCCAAATATTTCTTTGCTTCAATTATACGTTAATGGAGTTCCTATCAGTGATACAATGACAACAAACCCAACGCCTTGTGTTTGGACCCAATTAAATGGAACATGGAATGCAGGTGCTTCTACTCAAGCGATTTTAAGAATCGCAAACCACAGTGTGGTGGCATCAGGAAATGATTTCGCAATCGATGACATTTATTTTGCACCAATTTGTCTTGTTTCAGATGAGATTTCGATTACGTATGACCCAATTCAAGTGAACGCTGGTAGTGACGTTGTTTTCTGTCAGAATGAGATCGGTGAGATCAGCGCTTCTTCAAATGTTGCCGTACAAAATTATACGTGGAGTAATTCAAGTCAAGGAGAAACTATTCTGCCAGCAGTTTCAGGAATTTATACTGTTACTGGAACCTCATTAAATGGTTGTGCTGATTCGGATGATATTGAAGTAACGATCGTACCCATGGATTGGGACATCGATTCAATTTTTGTAGGCTCTGCGGATTGCGGTGCGAACAATGGTTATGTTTCAGTAGTCACTAATGGAAGTTTCGTAGGCACACCTTCTTATTCATGGACAGGACCTGGTGCGAATTCTAATAACTCAATAGATGCATCTGTTTGGACCGATCTAAGTGTGGGGTGGTATTATCTTTCGATCGAATCACAGGGATGTTTCAGGTATGATTCTGTTCAGGTTTTACCGAATAATCCTCCATTCGCAGAAATTAATGGAAATCCTCTAGTAGGAACCTATCCATTGAATGTTGACTTTACAAATAGCAGTACAAATGGGGTTAATTACATTTGGAATTATGGAAATGGAAATTCTGAAGTATTTACTGATCTGAGCTCTACGACTCAGGTGTACGATACGACTGGGGTATATACAGTAAGTTTGATTGTGACTTCCGGGAATTGTTCAGATACTGCATATTTGACGGTTATCGTTACCGAACCTCCAGTACCTCCTGTTATTGTGCCAGTTTCAGTAGAAGCGCCGAATGTTTTTACTCCAAATCAGGATGGAAATAATGAGGTGTATGAGCTAATATTGGTAAATATAAAAGAAGTTGAGCTGATCATTCTGGATCGATGGGGGATTGAAGTATTCAATGAAACGTCCACATCTCCGGCCTGGGATGGACAAAGCATTAGCGGAGTCGAAATGGCCGATGGGGTGTATTTTTACAAATATAAGGCCATCGGTGCCCAAGAAGAATTATTGGAAGGTCATGGGTTTTTGCATTTGGTCAGATGATCGAATCGTCAAAAGAATAATTTAAACCCAAGTTGAATTCTAAATCCCTGATAGCCGTTACAAAGTTAATTCCGGTTAAGAGTTAGTTGAGTCTAACAAAAAATCTTGCAATCTTTTCTATACCTTTGAATATGTTCTCACAGGCAGAGGAAAATTATCTGAAGGCTCTAGTCCAACTAATTCACTTTAGGGATCATGGAAATGAAGTAGGTACCAATGAACTTGCTTTGTATTTGAATGTTAAGCCGGCGACGGCAAATGACATGCTTAAAAAGTTGAGGGAAAAGTCGCTTGTGAGCTATGTGAAATACGGAAAGATCAGCCTTACAGCGGAGGGTCAAAAAGCGGGGATGGACGTCGTGAGAAAGCATCGGCTCTGGGAGACTTTTCTTGTCGAAAAGTTGGATTTCACATGGGATGAGGTGCATGAAGTAGCTGAACAGCTAGAACATATCAAGTCAAAAAAATTAGTCAATGGTCTGGATGACTATCTACAGAATCCTAAATTCGATCCACATGGAGATGCTATTCCGGATAGAGAAGGTAGAATTCTGATTCCATATCAAAGATTATTAAGCGAAGTCATGATTGGAAAAAGCGGAAAGGTGGTTTCCGTAAAGGATAATTCAAATTCTTTTCTTCAATATGCCGACAAAATAGGAGTAAGAATAGGAGGGATGATCGAAGTTGCAGGAAGAGAATCCTATGATGGTCAAACGACATTACGTGTAGAAAATAAGGATCATACCGTTTCCGATAAATTCTGCATGAATATTCACGTGGTTTGCCCTACTTGTAAATTGGGTAAGGATTGTTCTAAAAATGATTGTTCCTTTTAACGGATCTGATCTTTTTTAAGAATTCGAATAAAGTGAAAACCCTTCGGTGCGAATTCATTGTTATAGAAAAACTTATGCGCTTTGTAGTTGGTCGTATAACTGTCGAGGGCCATCATGTTGCAATCGTTGTCCTTTGCTTTTTGAGCCAGGTGATCAAAGATGATCTGACCAATTCCTTTAGATCTTGCAGCTGATCTCACGATGATGTTATCCAGTTCGAGATACTTTCCGCACCATAGTTTTTTCCCGATCCAATATCCACTAAGGCCCAGACATACTTCATCTTCATAGACTGCTACCTGACCATAGTTGTGGGGGAGCATATCAGTGAGGTCCTTTATATATTCATCCATTGTAAGCGTTGGATAGAGCTCAATCAATACATCAATATGTTCGAGCATTTCCTCCAGGGTCTTCAATTCTTTAACAACCAGACTCATCTTGTGAAAAGTAGTTCTTTAGTGAATAATTCTAAAATTCTTCTGTATTCGTCAACCCATGAATAGGTTTCTCTGAATCCATGAGCCTCAACAGGATAAATAGCCATGTCCCAGTTTGTTTTTCCAAGTTCGATAAATCGTTGACTTAGTCTAACAACATCCTGGAATTGTACGTTGTCATCAATCATTCCATGCAACATGAGCAATCTTCCTTTCAATTGATCCGCGAAATAGATTGGAGAACTTTTTCTGTAAGCCTCTGGATCTGTTTCAGGGTAATTCAGAATGTTACTCGTGTATTCATGGTTGTAATGTGCCCAATCTGTAACTGAACGAAGAGCAGCTCCAGCCTTGAAGACCTCAGGCTCAGTTAACATTGCCATTAAGGTGATGAAGCCACCATAAGAACCGCCATAGATCCCAGTTCGCATAGGATCTATGCCATGTGTGTTTACAAGATAATTCTTTGCGTCGATGTAGTCTTGAAGATCTCTTCCTCCCATATGGCGGTATATAGCTGTTCGGTAATCCCTTCCATATCCTTCGCTTGCTCTGTAGTCAACGTCAAGAACCATAAAACCTTCATCGGCTAAAAGGTTGTGGAACATGTATTCTCTGTGATACGTACTCCAGTAATTATGCGCATTCTGCAAATATCCTGCGCCATGAACAAATAGGACAGCAGCACCATTGGCAAC
>JALRFI010000213.1 GCA_023253775.1 Crocinitomicaceae bacterium | reverse complement strand
GATGCCAATGGCAACGCCTACCGTGTACGCGCCCGGCGCGACGTGGTGATCGCGACCGCTAATGTTATGGCCGCCGTGCTGGGAGATGTGTATGGTGGTGCCCGGGGTGCGCTCGGCCCGGGGATGACCTTTGCTCCTCCTGCTGGGCTCGAACCAGCGACCCTCTGATTAACAGTCAGATGCTCTAACCAACTGAGCTAAGGAGGAATGTTCTCGTTTCCGAAAAGCGAATGCAAATATATATAAAGAATTTTATCTGAACAGTGAAATAAAAAAAAAATCGAGCAATTGTTCATTGACTAAAAGTCATCCTCATCAAGAGTAAAATCTTCTAATCCTGTGTCAAATCCGTCCTCGTCCTCGTCTCTATCCACTATGTCAACACAATTATCATCCTCGCATTTGGCAGGACGAAGAATATTGGTTTTTGAAACGTTTAGTCGGATTTCTGTTCTGATGAATCCATCTTCCTGCTGATAAGCTTTTGAAAATGGTGTACCATGTAGCTCAACCAACGCTCCCCTCTTTAAAAAATCCAGGATCCTTAGATTAGAACCTTCTTTTTTCCAGATGGTACAGTTGACCCAGGTAGTTTTAGTTTTTGAATCTCCACTACGTTTGTCGCGCCAGTTTTTATTGTGGGCTACAGGAAAATTGATTGCAATTACCCCGCGCTCCATGTTCTTTACTACCGCATCTTTTCCGATGTTCCCTATAAGTCTTGTTTCAAATACGGTTGCCATTGTACATGATTTTTAGTGAAAGTAATAAATCATGTGATAAATAGAAATTCTATTCGCTCAAATTAATGATGTAGGCGTCCTTAAAGCCATTTTTCTTTACTTTTTCGAGATCCCTCCTGGCACTTTCTGAATCCGAATATGGACCAATAGTGTATCGGTATTTGAATGCAGAATTTGAATTGAGCTTTGTTCGTGTGACGCCTAAACCAAGCTTTTTGAATTCAGGACTTTGTGTGTCGATGGCTTCTTTGGAAGACATGATCTGAATGTGGTATTTCCCTGTCGAGTTCGTTGTTGGCTTGGTAGTGGTTGTAGTCGAGGGGGAAGAAGACGATGGCGTGTTCGTATTGGAAACCGGTTTCACAAATTTGATTCCCGGGTGTTCATGGGTAATATGAGATCGGAATCCCCGGAATATTGCCGAAGCGAGAATGTCCTGTCCGTAATCAGTATTTAAATAAATGGCTTCCTTTTCATTGGTCAGAAATCCACATTCTACCAATACGCTCGTCATATGAGTGTATTTCAACACCTGAAGTGAATGCGTTCGATCATCACTGTCCTTAACCCCTCTGGATTTACGTCCGGCACGAGTAGAAAATTCCTTCTCGAATTCTTTAGCAAGATTCAATGAGCTTTTCGATTGCATCGAATGAATATGAGACTCGGTACCATGCACTGTTTTACGTTCGTTTGCATTACAGTGAATGGAAACAAAGTAATCAACACCCATCGAATTCGCAACGTTCACCCGATCATCCAGAGTTGGGAAAGAATCATCACTCCTCGTGTAGATGACGGTTACATTATTGAGATATATCTGAAGATAGGTGCCAAATTTTTTTGCAATGATCAGATTGAGCTCTTTTTCTGGTTTATGATTTTTGTCCGAAGAAAGATGTCCTGGGTCTGAACCGCCATGTCCAGGATCGATGACTACTGTAATCTTTTCTTTGGCGGGTGCAGGGACAAAGGACCCACCTAGGAAAAAAGAAGTAATGATTAGACATGTCCATTTCATAAAACAAAAATAGATCACGATTTGTAAGACAATAGGGCGCGGGGAGATGGCTTTTTAAGAATGGATTGTTAATTAAAAAAATCTTATAATACCACCTACATTCTTTGGAAGTAGTCGTAAACGATTGTTCCTTTTGAATTACCAATTATTTCAATAAGCTCTTCTTGGGTTGCTAATTTGATCTTGGAAACACTTTTAAATTTTCGCAAAAGGTGGCTTTTGGTAGCCTCTCCGATTCCGCTTATAGAATCCAATTCTGAAGTGACAGCACCTTTACTTCTTTTGTTGCGATGGTGGGTGATACCGAAGCGATGCGCTTCATTTCTCATGTGTTGAATTACCTTCAAACTTTCTGATCGTTTGTCAATGTATACAGGATATTGATCTCCGGGAAAATAGATCTCTTCAAGTTTTTTGGCGATACCAACAACAGCTGTTTTTCCACGAAGTGCTAATTTGTCAATGGCATTCATAGCGGCACTCAATTGACCCTTCCCACCATCGATGACAATTAATTGGGGCAATTCATTCCCCTCGGCGATCATTCGGGAATATCTTCGATAAACGACTTCCTCCATTGTAGCAAAATCATCTGGTCCCTCAACAGTTTTTACATTGAAATGACGATAATCTTTCTTTGATGGCTTAGCATCTTTGAATACAACACAGGCCGAAACCGCATTTGTTCCCTGAAAATTAGAATTATCGAAACACTCCATGTGTATGGGAAGGTCTTTTAATCGAAAATCCTTTTTTAATTGTTCGAGAATTCGCTCAGTATGCTTTTCGGGATTTTTGATCTTTTCCTGTTTTCTTTTCTCGAGTATGTAAAAACGGACGTTTCTCAATGAAAGGTCCAGAAGCTCTTTTTTATCCCCTCTTTGAGGAACATTGAAATGTAGATCCGAAAGGAAGAAATCTTCAGGTTTTTCATCGGTAAGTATTTCCTTACTGCTGCTATTGTATCTTTCCCTTAATTCTGGAAGAACATATCCAAGAATATCACTTCGGGTTTCATCAAGTTTCTTTTTAACTTCTGTCGTGTAAGCGTGAACAATGGCACCGTTATGAATGGATAAATAATTAATGAAGGCAGATTCTTTTTCTTCAATCATGGTGATCACATCTACCTGATGTATTCTTGGGGAAACAACTGTCGATTTTGCCTGATAACGTTCAAGTGCCTGAATTCTTTCTTTTGTGAGCTGCGCCTCTTCATATAAGAAAAGCGAGGCCTGTTCTTTCATTTGATGCCTTAAGACCTTAAGAACACCTGAAATGTTTCCCTTCAAAAGATCTTCGATCTGAGAGATCATCTGAGAGTATGCGTCTTCTTTTTGTTTACCAACGCAAGGTGCCTTGCAGTTTCCAAGATGATACTCCAGACAGACTTTAAATTTGCCCTGCTGTATTTTCTCTTCTGAAAGATCTAGTGCACAAGTGCGTAATGGATAGAGCTCAAGGATAAGGTCTAGCAATGTGTTCATCACCCTTACGCTTCCATAAGGGCCATAGTATTTGGTCCCATCACGTATCAGCTGTCTGGTAGAAAACACCCTTGGGAATCGTTCTTTTTTAATACAGATCCAGGGATACGTTTTATCATCCTTTAACTGGATATTGTATTTGGGTTGATATTTCTTGATGAGGTTATTCTCGAGAAGGAGAGCGTCTAACTCGGTCCCAACAACAATGTATTCCAGATTCGTGATCTTCTTAACCAAAAGAATGGTCTTCCCGTTATCATGCTGCTTGGCAAAATAGGATGTAACCCTTTTTTTTAAATTTTTTGCCTTTCCAACATAGATGATCTGACCGCTGGAATCAAAAAATTGATAAACACCAGGTTTCTCCGGGAGTAATCGAACTTTATCCTTTAGTTGTTCCTTGTCGACAGACATGAAACAAAGCTACAAAGAATTAGTTCCTAGTTTGAAATGATGTCGTAAAGCTCGCTAAGATTAGGAGAAATGATTACTTCAATTCTTCTGTTTTTTGCTTTGTTGGCCGGATCTACAGGATGAAATTCAGAGCGACCCGCGGCCATGATATGTGATGGATCCATTTTAGAACTGTTCAGCATGATCTCTATAACCGAAGTCGATCGAAGAACTGAAAGCTCCCAGTTGTTTTTTGGAGAAGAAGCACTGTTCAGTTTGTCAGTATCGGTGTGTCCTTCTACGATGATCTCCAGTTCTTTTTCATTTTCCAGCACTTTAGCAAGCTCGATAAGAGCATTTTTACCTTGAGGCTCAACTACAGTGCTGCCCGAAGCAAATAGAAGTTTGGCCTCCATACTCACATAGATCTTTCCGTTCTTATAAACCACGGATAATCCCTGGTTTTCAAATCCCTTCAAAGCATTTGCCACCCTGGTCTTTAACTGTTGTGCCGCCTCATCTTTACGGCGGATCATTTCTTCCAGCTCATTCACTCGTTGTTCTCTTTCTGCAAGAAGCGCCTGTTTTGCTTTGAGCTCATTTTCAAGTTGCATCAAGGCTTCTTCCTTTCGCTGTAATTCCAGGCTTTTTGCCTCAAGTTCTGCTTGAAGTGTCGCAGTTTCTTTTGCCCCGGCTATTCTAAGCCTATCAAATGCTTGCTCCATTGCCTTCAGCTGCACAGATTGCTCGTCATACTCAGTTTCAAGTAAACGATATTTATTTCCAAGGTCAGAGGTGTCCTTTTTTAGGGTAGAAGCCTCCTTACTTGCGATATCAAACTTTGTTTGAAGGTCTTTTGCTTTCCCTTCATTGGTCAAAGCACTGTTTTTATATTTTTCAAGTTCTTCGCTGCACTGTTTTTCCTTTTCCAACAATTCCTGATATTTTTTTGCTGGAACACATGCTGTAAAAGTCAGCACTAAAGAAATGATAGATAAGTACCTCAACATAAGTTTTTTTTACAAATATCACTATAGTCGTGACTACTCTAAAGTTTACCTGATGGAATTATAAACATTGAATATTGGATAAACCTAGAACAAAGGGCAACTATAGGTGCTTTTGTTTTCTGGACGACAAGTTGTAAAGCTTAGAGATAGCTCGTGGGTGTTGCTGCTGCCCTTTCTGAGATAAGAAGTAGTAATTTCGAACGAATAATTTAGTGTGAACCGTTCCTTCAACTTCAAACCCGCGTGCAGAATGATTGCGTCCTGATTCCGATATGCTATCCCGGCAATTAAGATATTTTTAAAATCAATCATCGCCTGAAGGTCAAGTGCAAAAGGCCCTCTGGGAGGAATTTTTAATAAAAATGCCGGAAGGATGCTGACCTTTTCGTTCACCTTGATCCTTGTCCCTCCATTCATGGATGGGTGAAATCTGAATCTGGAAACGTTTCCCGGATCGGGCCAACCATAAGGAATAAGTTGGTCAAATATGATCCCCAGATAATAGTTTTCACTGTTCCACCACGCACCGAAGGACGCATCAGGAGCAATAAATGAAGCTTCTTTCATGACCTCAGGATCCGGATTTAGTGTAGTCGCATTGGTTGGATCGAAGCCGAACTGAACCACCCCACCATAAATTCCGAGTGATAAACGGTTATCTCTGTTGAAATTAAAATGCCCGGCATAGGCTAGATTGATCTTCGTTGAGCTGAAGTCACCGATTCTATCCGTTATGAATCGTAAACCGAAACCATGTCTAGCGCTCAAGTATTGTTTTCTTTTAGACGCAAGTGCAGTGCTCATGGT
>JALRFI010000075.1 GCA_023253775.1 Crocinitomicaceae bacterium | reverse complement strand
GTATTTCTGTGATGATCGCCTTTTTTCTTAAAAACCTATTCCGATACGGAGCGATCTGGCATCAGTCACAGTTGAGAATGGTAGTGGTAAGAGATGTAAGAGACTCATTATACCAAAAAGCGATGCAACTACCTCTCTCCTATTACACGAATGAACGTAAAGGAGATCTGATGTCGCGAATGAATAGTGATGTCGGTGAAATCGAGATCGCCGTTGTGAGTATGCTCGAATTGATCTATCGTGAACCCATTGCAATTGTGATCAACGTTGGAGCCCTTTTTTACTGGAGTCCTGAACTCACATTTTTTTCATTCGCATTACTTCCTATTTCGGCATTTGTGATCTCCAGAATTTCCAAAAGTTTGCGACGAACAGCTAAAGAAGGACAGGAACAAATGGGCAGTCTTTTCTCTGCTCTTGATGAAAGTCTAGGAGGAATTAGGATCATCAAAGCATTTAATGCCGAACCACAAATGATCAAGAGCTTTGGGTCGATCAACCTGAGACACCAGCAATTAATTACCAAGACATTCAGGAAGAGAGACCTCTCTCCGCCACTAAATGAATTCCTTGCCGTGGTGGTAATGATCTGTATCGTTTGGTATGGAGGAACTATGATCCTTGATGGTGAAGCGAACAGCTTGACCGGTGAAGAATTCATCGGCTTCATCCTGGTTTTCTCTCAGCTTTTAAGACCAATACAAGGAATTTCCACTTCAGTTGCCAACATCAACAAAGCAAAAGCATCACTTGAAAGAATAAACGAAGTCCTTGAAGCAGATGAAAAGATCATGGAAGTCGATCGTCCGGTTTTACTTGATGATTTCAAATCTGCCGTCACTTATAAAAATGTTTCTTTCAGTTATAATGAAGAGCCTGTTTTAAAAAATATTGAACTGAGGATCGAAAAAGGAAAGACACTGGCTATCGTTGGTGAGAGCGGCAGTGGAAAGTCAACTCTTGCGGATCTTTTGCCCCGTTTTTATGATGTTACTTCAGGTACCATTCTTTTTGACAATACGGATATTAAAGAATGTTCTTTGAAAGACCTTCGAGATCATATTGGAATTGTAAGTCAAGAGTCGATATTGTTCAACACAACCGTTAAAGAGAATATTGCTTTTGGAATGCCGAATGCCTCCATGGAAGACATCATCAAAGCAGCCAAAATAGCCAATGCTCATGAGTTTATTTCTGACTTGGAAATCGGATACGACACCAACATCGGTGAGCGAGGGAACAAACTTTCAGGCGGTCAAAAACAAAGGATCAGTATTGCCAGAGCGATTTTGAAGAATCCACCGATCCTAATTCTGGATGAAGCCACTTCAGCACTGGATACAGAAAGTGAAAAGCTGGTGCAGGAAGCCCTTGAAAATCTGATGAAAGAGAGAACTTCGATCATCATTGCTCATCGACTGAGCACAGTAAAAAATGCAGATGAGATCATTGTACTTTCAAAAGGTGAGATAATTGAGCGAGGAAAGCATGACGAGCTTCTTCAAAAGAAAGGCACCTATAATTATCTGTGTTCTTTACAGGGAATCATCAGTTAAACTTCATGAAATCCTTCGGATCGACAGGATGTTGCTGGTACCACAGCTCAAAGTGAAGATGCGGTCCAGTTGAATTTTCTCCCGTATTACCAACAATCGCAATAGGATCATTCATAAATACCTTTGAACCCACCTTTTTCAATAGAGCCTTGTTGTGTTTATACACGGACAAATAACCATTGGAGTGCTCAATGATAATAACATACCCATCTTTCTGTGTGTAGGAAGCAAAAATCACTGTACCGGACAAACATGCGATCACCGTTTTATCTTTCGGAGTAATCACATCAATACCAATGTGATTCACAAGGTCAAAATCCTGACTGATGACTCCTTTAACAGGCGATGAAAAGAATGGAACGTTCGTCGATTTCTTTTTTGAATTATTGGTACGCAGGTCATCCTTCACCTTGCCAGAAAGCTCCTTTTCATTTTCTGTCGGTTCTGTCACGAGTGTTTTCGTATCAAGATTAGCGGTTTCAGGAACATCCTCTGATAAACTATCCTCAGGTACTTTTCCTTCAAGAATAGTGAATAATGACCTCATGTATTTCTCCTGAGCATCGATCTTAGCCTTGAGCTCTTCGATCTCCTTGTATTGTTCCTGTAATTTAGAACGTTCGATCGATACGTCATCCTTCTTGAAATAATAGGAAAATGGTCCTTTTAAGACAAACAGCGCAGAAAGGGAACCTATAGCAAGGATCAATAAAAGTAAAGCAGAATAAAACTGAGTTCTTGTAGCATTAAATGACCATAACACCCTGAAATTTACTGGGTCAGAGGCTGAAATTTTTATTTTCTCTTTCAGTTTATCTGAAAGGTCCTTGATACTGATCATGTGCAAAGCTTATAAAAAACGAATTAATATCAAATAAATTAGTGAAGAGTATGAATTATCAAGTGAAATGAACATTCTGGTGTGTTTTTTGTGTTATTAATGACAACGGAAATCGTTAAATTTACGTCAATTAGGCACTTTGAAGATACTTCTCCACATATTACTCATTATTTCTTCTTTTGGCCTTAATGCCCAGTTGATTACTAACACCGCACAATCTCCTGCTGGTTTGGTACAAAATGTATTGTTGGGTCCAGGTGTCACAGTTTCCAACATAATGTACAATGGCGCAGGTGGTTCCATAGGTTACTTTGATGGTTCAGCAACAAATCTTGGTATTAATCAGGGTATTGTTATGACCACTGGTACTGTAAACAATACCGGAGCCGGTCCTCATGGGCCAAATAATCAGGCAAATGCGGGAGTTGATAATGGAGCGGGAGGTTCTGTTCTGCTTTCAAATATCATTGGAGGGGCGACAACATACAATGCAGCCATTCTTGAATTTGACTTTGTCCCATATTCAGATACCGTTAAATTCAGATATGTTTTTGGTTCAGAAGAATATCCTGAATTTGCTCCGCCAAACAATTCTAACTTTAACGATGTCTTCGGATTCTTTATTTCGGGACCGGGAATAAGCGGTTTTCAAAACATCGCTCAATTACCAGGTGGAGCAGGTGTGGTTTCCATCAATAATGTGAATCCGGTTACAAATAGTGCTTACTACATCAACAATGGTGACGGTTCTTCAGCTCCTCAGAATGGAAGCTCATTCTACATTCAGTATGATGGGTTTACAAAAGTTTTAACGGCCCAAGGAAAGGTGCAATGCGGACAAACGTATCATCTTGTCCTGGCTATAGCTGACGTTGGTGATGGCATCTATGATTCTGGAATATTCCTCGAAGCAAACAGTTTGTCTTCTGCTACACCAGTTGACATTTCATATGTTTTATCTCAGAACACTGGCAATAATGCTAGTCTTATGGCAGAAGGTTGTACTTCGGCAACCATAACACTAGAAAGAAATAATAATCTTGGTTCACCGTTAACTATTCCTATTACAGTAACTGGAACTGCAACTGAAGGGGTAGATTATAGTAGTATCCCGTCTTCAGTAACATTTGCCGCAAACCAGAGTCAGATCCAATTCAACTTTGACGCATTCTCCGATGCAATAGCTGAAGGAACCGAAACTCTTTCCATCGAATTCTTGCTTACTGATCCTTGTGGAAATCAAACTCCTATCGTAATTAACCTTTCAATACAGGATGTTCAACCTGTGTCAGTCGGTATCAATAATCCCGGTATTATGTGCCCTGGAGAGGAAGTCACCCTCACTGCTGAACCTCAGGGAGGAGCCTCTCCATATACCTACTTATGGAATACAGGAGCAACAACATCGTCAATTACTGTTAGTCCAAACTCAACTCAGACCTATAGTGTATCTGTCACTGACAATTGCCTTGGTCAGACTGCAAGCAGCTCAACAACTGTTTCAGTTCCTATTCTGCAGCCACTTGTTATAACAACATCCCCGGATATTACAGAAATTTGTCCGTATATCACTCAGACACTCACTTCAAGTGCGTCAGGTGGCGCGGGGAATTACACTTACCAATGGACATCAAATGGTCAAAACCTTGGAATTTCCAATAACTTGACGGTTACACCAAATACAACGACTGTTTACACAATAACTGCGTATGACCAATGTGGAAATGCCATAACTGATAACATTACGTACACAATAACAAGCCCGCCTCTTTTACTAGTGATGAGTCCAGGCGTTGAGATCTGTCCGGGGGATAGTGTTCTGATTAGTGTAACAGCAACAGGCGGATACGGTCAGTATTATTACGACTGGCCAACTTTAGGTGCAAACACTTCTCAAGTTTGGGTTCATCCTTCTCAAACGACAAGTTACCCTGTGATCGTTTCGGATGAATGTCAAACGTTTACAGTTAATGGAACTACTACAGTAACAGTGGTAAGACCAACGGCAGATTTTTATGCATCAAGCCCACTTTTATTTGATGATGTTCCAGTTACATTCACGAATACCTCATCGAATGCTGTCGATTACTTCTGGGAGTTTGGTGATGGAAATGTTTCGACCAATGTAAATCCAAGCAATACGTATGAAGAACCGGGTGACTATTACATTACCTTAATTGCCATCGATGAGAAAGGCTGTAGGGATACTGTAACTTACCCAATTGGTATTGAAGAGGCATATTATGTGTATGTACCAAACGCATTCACTCCGGATGGACATAGAGACAACAGTTATTTTTCAGCTAGCTTCTATGGCGTAGATCGGGCAAGTGTGACCATCTTTAATCGATGGGGTGAATTGATCTTTGAATCAAACGAAATGGATTTCAAATGGGACGGCACCTACCAGGGTATTATGCAACAAGACGGCACCTACACATGGAAGATCGCCTATATCACGAACTCAGGAAGAGAGATCAAGATCGTAGGACATATAAATCTCCTGAAATAATTACAGGGATTTTGTTCTTCCTCCATCTACAGGTACGTTAATTCCATTGATATAACCCGCTGCAGGAGAAGCTAAAAAAGCAATTGTTGCTCCAACCTCTTCTGGCTCGGCAATTCTTTTCATTGGTGATTCAGCTCCCATTTCAGAAAAAATATCATCAACCGACTGTCCAGTTAACTCAGATTTAACGCCGGCTATACTTTTTAATCTTGAGGTATTGGTTGCTCCCGGCAAAACGTTATTTACAGTTATCCCATAACCACCTAATTCATTCGCAAGCGTTTTGCTCCAGTTGGCAACCGCACCGCGAATGGTATTTGACACACCAAGGTTTGGAAGCGGTTGTTTTACACTTGTGGAGATCACATTAATTATTCTACCGTAACCATTCTTGATCATTAATGGAGTTAATGACTGCATTAAAATATGATTACAGATCAAATGCTGATTAAACGCCGACAAGAACTCAGCTACAGTCGCTTCTTTAATTGCCCCTCCTTTTGGGCCACCAGTATTATTAATTAGGATATGGCAATCACCCCCTTCAGAAACATAAGAATCAATTGCCGTTTTTACATTTTGAGGATTCGAAAAATCGGCAACCACATAGGAGTGAGCTTGATCTCCAAAATTTACCAAATCAGCGACCGATGCCTTAAGTGCTTCTTCATTTCGAGCAATCAAAACCAAATTTGCCCCTAATTTAGAAAGCTCTTCAGCTGCAGCCTTACCAATTCCCTGTGTACTTCCGCACACGATCGCTGTTTTTCCTTTCAAATCCAAATTCATGATCCAAATATTTTCACGAAGATACATTTTAGCCTTAACAGCATAAGCGAATATGTTAAAATATTCACTACAACCATATAAATTGTCATTTATGTGCCCTTTACGAAAACTAATTGTTACGTAGGTTGTTAATCAGGTTTGATATTAGTTAAATTTGCAATTCAAATAAAAATGATTGGTTTATGAAAAATTATTACGTCACATGGCGAGGTATTGCCTTAACCTGTATCCTTTTAGTTGGCGCTTTTGGCGGGCTTAAAGCTCAGGTTAGTGCATACAGCTTCTTTCAATCCTCCGGAACTTACACCCCCATAACAGGAGGTTTATTACTGGGAAATACAACAAGTGATGATCAACGTTTTGTTGATCCTGCTGTTCCACTCGGTGGGACTGGGACTACTGGCGTTGGTATTCCAATTGGGTTCAACTTTGATTTTAATGGAACAACATATGACAGGATTGGAATTAATAACAATGGTTGGATTTCATTTGGT
>JALRFI010000203.1 GCA_023253775.1 Crocinitomicaceae bacterium | reverse complement strand
GGTAACCTTCAGGATTAGGCATCCCAAAGTTTCTGTACTGACGCATTTTCGTATTGATCCCTTTCTGCTGTCCAATGAACATGAAGGTCTGACCATCAACTAAACCAAAACCGCCGACCATTGCCTTGTCGTCCTTCACACTTCTGTCACCGTGTAACTCCTGGAATTGTCCTCCGGTTATAGCATCTATATATGCAAGTGTATACGGACGCTCTGGATGACGACTCAATTGAACACGCTGCCATGGCGTAAGGTTTTCAAAGATCTCCTTTGTCTTTTCCTTCAGCTTGTCCTCAAGTTCATTTATCTTATCGGACATATCAACTTCCGTACTTGCACCAATCTCTTTTGTTTGTTCGATCTGCTCTTCCAATGCCTTAATAGGTTCTTCAAAATCAAGATAAATAGCCATAGACTTCGTTATTTGAAGCTCCAAATTTACTTAAATTGTTTTGTTCTTCTACCTTTGTTTCATGATATTATTTCCGCCGGCAAAAGTAAATCTGGGCCTCAACGTTTTATACAAAAGGTCAGACGGCTATCATGAGATCGATTCATGCATGATGGCTATCCCGGTTTTTGACGTGCTGGAAATTATCCCAAAAGAAGAATTCTCCTTCCGTCAAACAGGACTGACCGTAGATGGCAATTTAGAAGACAATCTATGTTTAAAGGCTTTCAGATTGTTTCAGAAGACTTACGGAATTGGGAATGTTTTTATGCACCTGAGAAAAGAAATTCCAATGGGCGCAGGTTTGGGTGGCGGTTCTGCTGATGCTGCTTATGTCTTGATGGGGTTGAATGAGATCTTTCAAGTAGGAGTGTCGGATGCTGATCTTGAAGAGCTCGCCGCACAATTGGGAAGTGACTGTCCATTTTTTATTAAAAATGTACCACAAATCACAAAAGGAAGAGGGGAGATCCTTAAACCGATTGATGTCGATGTTGACGGATATTCGTTAAAGGTAGTTAATCCGGGCATTCACGTCGGCACTCGTGAGGCCTATGCAGGAATTGAGTATAGAAATGAACCTTTACCGGTTGCTAAGATACTTTCTTTACCATTGACCGAATGGAAGGATTCACTTTACAATGATTTCGAGACATCGATATTTAAAATCCATTCTTCTTTAGCGCAGATCAAGCAGACTTTGTATGATGAGGGAGCAATCTATGCATCGATGTCGGGAAGTGGATCTACGATGTTTGCGATTTACGACAGGCCAGTCGGACTGACATTCGAGAAAGAAGGTTTTTGGGAAAAAGTAGTACGGCTCGATCAATCAAAATGAATGATCACGGGAACTCTTCCTTTAAATCGACATGTTTTTCCGTTTAGCATCGCCGGTGTATAAATAGGTGCGCCTTCGATCGGACAAGGAGACATATAACATTCTACCTGATCATTCTTCTGGATCATTGTGACACTTGAAAGTTCTCCAGAAGATTCGACAATAATTTCCATATAAAATCTTGCCAGGATAGGATCCTCATTACAACTTAGCTCAAGATTCCGAATACAATGTTCATGGAACCAGAAGAGATCTTTACTTCCATTCAGTGGTTCAGGCATCAGATCCGGTTCGGTACAAAAAGTTGTATCGGACTGTCCGAAAGAAAGCCAGGGAATGAAGAGTAGAAATAACGCTATTCTTGTCACTGAATGATGATCTTTTTTGACTTGAATGAACCGTTCTCATCATTCATCATCAACATGTAAATACCTTTTGGCAGCATTTGAAGATCAAGAGAAATTTTATGTGCTTCAAATGATTCGCTGTAAAGAATGGCTCCGGTAAGGTCACAGAGTTGAATTTTCTTCGAACCGGCTTCTTCAGTCATTAAAGTGAATAAACCATTTCCCGGATTTGGGAATACTGAAAAATCAAAGTCATCTGCTATTTCGTGCAATCCGATATTTGAGTTTGGATCGACTTCAAAGTGAAGTAAACCTCCCAGGTCATGTCCAGCGATCATATTTAAATTCCCGTCACCATCCAGGTCATTCACTGTAAAAGAGCTATATGCACCAGAGGTAAACCCTAGGAAATTATCTGAAACCAAAAAGAAAGTATTTCCTGAGGCAAGATTCCCATCGATATCGTTGTAATATCTCAATTTCCCATCATAAGCTCCTAAAAACAGAGAAGTGACATTATTGTGTCTGAAGAAATGCGGAACCGGATAGCCGTCAGGAGTAACTGTGGCAATATCAATATTTCCGAGCATGGAATTCGTTAACACAAATGATGGTGCTGCTGCCGTTCCCTCATTGCGGTAATAAATGAGTTCACCTGTTTTCTTTCCAATGATGAGGTCTAGTAATCCATCGTTGTCGAGATCGAACAATTGAGGTGCAGCATATTGTCCGGCGCTGATTGTTGTTCCACTTCCATCCTGATAATTCAAAACAGGAGCTGCAAAATTAATGGCAGGTGGTGTACCGATATTCTGAAAAAAGGCCAGTGTACCATCTTCTCGACCAATGATCATATCCTTTTTTCCGTCTCCATTCAGGTCTCCAAAAGTTGGGGTCATTTTCAATCCCAACGAAAAGGAATTTAGATTGGCAAAGTTATAATCGACAAAAGTATACACTGGATTAGTTGATGTTCCTGTATTTAAATAGAATGCGATCGTACTTTCCTTTAATAATCCGGGAAGATGCCTGAAGAAGTTTCCAACGAAGAGATCCTGGTCTCCATCGTTGTCGATGTCACAAAAGACAGGCGTTCCTCCGGTACCGTGTTCAATCATCTCCTTCTGAAGGAATTCATTTGTCTGAAAAATAAAATTTGGAGAGTTATTGCTTCCGGTGTTTTTGTAAAACAAAATGCTTTTTTCATTCTCCGAAATGTTTTTTGCATTGGTTCCAACGACAAGGTCTTTTACGTTATCGAAGTCCACATCTACAAAGAATGCGGCAGGAAAGACTTCCACGTTTACAGGTGTTGTATTGGACGGGAAGGACGGATCTGCACTGATCATAGCAGAATTGGTATTAGGTGTTGATCCACCATTGGTCAGCAATACCAAGTTATTGAAAGCGACATCTCCAAGGACAAGGTCCAATACACCTGAATTGTCAATATCTAGGGCAAGAACTGTTGAACCTGAGTGCTTTTGTGTTTGCTCAGATGGTTTGCTCTTTAAAACATCATCAGGAATGTTGGATTCAGCACCCGGTACATTTCCCTCCGCACAGGGAGGGGTATTATCATTAAGGAAGA
>JALRFI010000198.1 GCA_023253775.1 Crocinitomicaceae bacterium | reverse complement strand
AATGGAACGTGGATGACAAGGGAGTTGGCCACGCAGTGTATCAGGCACGTGGCCCCGAACGTACATATAGCCTTATTGCGTTCGCGCATGATTTACCTGACGAGGATCGCACTGATCGTGTAATTGCCACTGCTTGGGACGCGACATTTACATTGTTTGACGGTGTCCCAACCGAAGTCGATATTCATCGACTATCCCAAAACGTCCCGCATCAAGAGGCAGGGCGAATTTCCGAGAAAGAGCTATGTTTGTCACGTGCAAACCGTTCTGTGCGATTGTTCAACTACGTTGTAGACACGCTCAGCCAAGGTATTCAGCCAGACGCAGAAAAATTGTTCGACGTTGGATATTTGATGCGCACAACCGCCGTTTATGGGTCTGGGAAATTTGGCGCGGTGGATTATTCCGCAATCCAGCATCGCGAAGAATTGCAGGCACCGTTTCAGGCGGAAATGTTGACCGTTTGGCTTATTCGTTGGTTTGCGATTGATATTGTTAACCACATGGCAAAATGCGCGGGCGCAGAGCGCGCGGTGGAACTTGATCCAATGCTTGCACGTCGATTGGGTGTTGGGAATTCAACGGGTTTAGGTATGGCTCCATTTTTGGTTCGCCACCCGGATATAGTAAACGCATGGATCACGACACGCGAAACCGCATTGGCAAGGGTGCGCTCGCTGAACGCATATGATCAGGAAACCAAAACAGGTTTTTTGTCGGCACTGACAGAAGCCATCGAAAACGCACAATTTTGGAATACATCGCATCCGTTACAGGTTGCGCGATTGGCAGACCTGCGAAATGATTTGTCATTACTTGATACCTATGTGCGCACTTTTGATTGGGACACGAAAATGCCAAACTTGGCCTTGCCGGTCAGAACCTCTTTTCGGCCCAAAAGACTGCACTCACGGCTCAAAACCGCCAGCCGGTAATCGTCTTGAATGGATTGAATGAAATCAGGATTGTTTTCAAGGATTGGCCGAAAAGATTCTTTTGTTAAAAAGTGGATTTCAACATCGGATAATTGATCCTTCAAAGCTCTCAAAACGGGAGTAGTTAGGACGATGTCGCCAATTGAACTGAAACGAAGTATTAAAACTTTCACTTTACAAATCTATGGATTATAGATTTAAATACTCTTTGTAAAGAAGTGTCATGAACGAATGGCACCTTGATTTCTGTTTCTTTAAGTCAACTCTTTGATATGTTTGATCAGGGTATATTTTGGCATCCATTTGATAGCTAAAGTTTCCTTCTGGTGTGACCCAACCATATCCTCTAGTGATTGTGTGCAATGCAAATTCAGGGGATTTTGGATTCAACAAGTCCTTGCTCCAAATGTATTTACTGGAGGGAAGATTCATTTGAGTTAAGAGTGTTTTCGCAATATCAGTTTGAGAGCCTAAATGATTTATTTGCTTACCTCTGAATTCTTTTTTTAGTGGTTTCCCCCAGATCAATAAAGGAATATGGAAGAAGCTCGTTAAATTTGGATTTTGTATTGCTGGTGAGGCATGACCATGGTCAGCAACAAAAATGAAGATCGTATTCTCAAACCATTTTTTTGATTTTGAATCCTTCAGGAATTTATACAAACATTTATCCGCATAGGCTACTGAAGTCATAAAGTCACTTTCTGTGCCATCCCATTTCTTGATTCCTCTGCGAGGATGATCATATGGAGAATGTGTGCTGCCAGTGAAAGCGCAATGCATGAAAGGTTCTTTCGTGTCATCAATTTTCTCCGTTAAAAAGTGAAAAAGATCTTCGTCAAAATAATTCAGTTTGCCTTTTTTCAAATGTTTAGGAAAATCTTTTTCGTCCAGAACCTCATCAAAATGATGGTCAATGAAATACCCACCAATATTCCCATACTTCAGATCACCACTGAACATGTAATGGCTTGAGTATCCTGCTTTTTTCAAGTCCTGATTCAAACATGGCAACTTTCTGTGTTTATCAGGTTGCATTGAAATGAAAACTTCCGGCAGTGCGGGATAGCCACTAAAAATACTTGAATTCCCCACTTCTGATGTCCATCCTGTAGCATAGATCTTGGTAAATAACAAACCTTCTTTCGAAAGCTTGTCGAAATAAGGGGTTGCTCCTTTATCAGGTGCAAGCACTCCGACAGCATTTGCAGTCCAGCTCTCCAGAATTACGAAAACTATATTTGGTCGTTCATTCTGAAAGATCCTCGTTTCGTTATTGTTTTCTGAAAGATAGAAATCACCAAGGATTTCCTTTGCCTTCTTCTCTTCGATCAGCGGAAATTGAACACCAGTCTGTGATCGGGTATAGAGGAGATAACTTTTGGCGAAAAAATAAAAGGAGTTTACGGACAAATCATTCGCAACGTAGTTTTTGGAATAGTAGGCGCTATCAATGTTGATTGGGATTTGCTGAAATCCTCCACGTCCCAAAACTGCGAAAATTGATCCGGGGATTATGAACAATCCGATCGAAATTAGTGAATTCCAATACCATTTTTTGGGCGCGCTGGTTTCTTTTAGCTCGAAAAATCGTTTGGCAATAAATATCCCTGAAGCTATCTCAATTAGCGCATAGAGAAAGAACCAGAATGTCATTGAATAATCTGCGGTTCTGAAAACTTCGTCAGGATGAAATAAGTGGTTGAAGACCCGTGTTGTTAATTTATGGTTCCACTCCGTATAAGCATTGATCTCTCCTCCATGGATCAAGGAAACGATAATGATCTCAGCAAACAAAATCCAAAAAAAGGCTTTTCTCGACCACTTTGAATTGATCGTGAAATGAACGGTGAGCAACAATAAAGGAATCAGAGAAAGAAATGCCGCTGATGCAAGATCAAGTCGAATGGAATACCGAAACGCCCCCAGCCATTCAATAAATCCAACTTCTTTGAACTTACCAAAATTGTGAATCGAAAAAATGATCCTCTGAATATCGAAAACCACGACCCAGAAGAAGATAAGCTTAAGGATATTTAATACAGCTTTTCTCAGCAACATGCCGCAAAGATAGTCGAAGCATGTGAGTCTGCCCAATGTAATTTGTGTCACCTTTTTTCCTGTAAAGAACAACTAACTTTGCAAAAACAATTGAAATGGGAAAATTCGGAGATATTGTAAAATCAGACATTCCAACCTTAGTTGATTTCTATGCGACCTGGTGCGGACCGTGTAAGGTGATGCATCCTATCCTTGATCAATTAAAAACTGAAATGGGTAATAAGGTCAGGATTCTCAAAATTGATGTAGATAAAAACCCTGCTGTGGCTGATCAGTTCAAGATCAGAGGAGTACCAACTTTGATTCTTTTTAAATCAGGTGAGATCCAGTGGCGCCAAAGCGGTGGAATGGATCTTCAGACCTTAAAAAGGCGATTATTGCAGAAATAAAACGATTTAGATCTTATTTACCGTAAAATGTTGTAACCCTAGACTTTTTCGTGCGTAGGAAGGCATTGTCATTAATTGAAGTGTAAACTTGCACATGTTTACATAAACTTCTACTTTTGCGCCCTGTTTAAAAAATAAACAAATTACACACATGGAAAAGAATTTGATCTTTTTACCTATTGGATTATCAATCGTTGGATTGATCTTCATGTTAGTTAAAATGGCTTGGGTTAAAAAACAAAACCCTGGAAATGAGAAGATGCAGAGTATCTCAAAGAGTATCAAGGAAGGTGCAATGGCATTCCTTGCTGCTGAATACCGATTACTCGCAATTTTCGTTGTAATTGCTTCTGCGGCATTATTTGGAATATCAACGATTGTTGAGACGACAAGTTGGATGATCGTTCCTGCATTTGTTGTAGGTGCTGTTTTCTCTGCGGTAGCAGGTAACATTGGTATGCGAATCGCTACTGATGCCAATTCAAGAACAACAGAAGCTGCTCGTACGAGTTTACCACAGGCTTTGAAAGTTTCGTTTGGTGGTGGAACGGTTATGGGCTTAGGTGTTGCAGGTCTTGCAGTTCTTGGTCTGAGCTTGTTCTTCATGGCCTTCGTAAGCTCATTTATGACAGAGGATGGAAATTTCTACAACGAAATGACCATGGTACTTGAGGCATTGGCAGGTTTCTCTTTAGGAGCCGAATCGATTGCACTGTTTGCTCGTGTTGGTGGAGGTATTTATACGAAAGCTGCTGACGTAGGTGCTGACCTTGTTGGAAAAGTTGAAGCTGGAATTCCAGAAGATGATCCACGTAATCCTGCAACGATTGCAGATAACGTAGGTGATAACGTAGGTGATGTTGCCGGAATGGGAGCAGATCTATTCGGTTCTTATGTTGCAACGGTACTTGCATCAATGGTGTTAGGAAACTACATCATCAAAGACATGGCGGATGCTTCAGAAGGTGGAGTTTTCGAAGATGCATTTGGAGGAATGGGGCCTATACTACTTCCGATCATGATCGCTGGTGTTGGGATCATCGCTTCGATCATTGGAACTTTCCTAGTTCGTATTTCTAACAATGAAGCGAAAGAGGCTGAAGTTCAAAGAGCATTGAACATTGGTAACATCACATCTATTCTTCTTTCTGCGGTTGCGGGATGGTTCCTTGTAAGTTGGATGCTTCCTGAAACAATCACAATGAAGTTCTTTGGAGAAGGAGTAAAAGAGATCCCTAGCCGTCACGTTTTCTATGCAACTCTTGTTGGTTTGGGTGTTGGATACTTGATCTCGGCATTTACTGAATATTATACTGCACTTGGTAAGAAGCCGGTTCTTGATATCGTAAAGAATTCATCTACGGGAGCAGCGACGAACATTATTGCTGGTCTAGCGACAGGTATGATCTCAACATTCTCTTCTGTGATCCTTTTCGCAGTTGCGATCTGGGGTTCATATGAATTAGCTGGATTCTATGGTGTAGCTATCGCTGCATCAGCTATGATGGCGACTACTGCAATGCAGTTGGCGATCGATGCATTCGGTCCAATTGCTGATAACGCAGGTGGTGTTGCTGAAATGTCTGAGTTGCCAAAAGAAGTTCGTCAACGTACTGACGTCTTGGATTCAGTTGGTAACACAACTGCAGCGGTAGGTAAAGGATTTGCGATTGCTTCTGCTGCGCTTACTGCGCTTGCTCTTTTCGCAGCGTATGTAACATTTACAGGTATTGATGGAATCAACATCTTCAAAGCAGATGTATTGGCTGCATTATTCATCGGAGGTATGATTCCGGTTGTTTTCTCTGCATTGGCTATGAAGTCTGTAGGTAAAGCAGCGATGGACATGGTAATGGAAGTTCGTCGTCAGTTCCGTGAAATTCCAGGAATCATGGAAGGGACAGGAACTCCAGAATACGGAAAATGTGTTGAGATCTCTACTAAGGCAGCACTTCGTGAAATGATGTTGCCAGGTGCGATCACAATTATTTCCCCGATCATTATTGGTTTTGCGATGGGTGCTGAAGCACTTGGTGCTTACATGGCTGGTGTAGCTGTTTCAGGTGTGCTTTGGGCAATCTTCCAGAACAACGCTGGTGGTGCGTGGGATAATGCTAAGAAGTCTTTTGAGGCGGGTGTAATGATCAACGGTGAAATGACTTTCAAAGGTTCTGATGCTCATAAGGCAGCAGTTACAGGAGATACAGTTGGAGACCCTTTTAAAGATACCTCTGGTCCCTCTATGAATATCTTGATCAAGTTAACTTGTCTTGTAGGATTGGTAATTGCTCCGATCTTGGGTGATGGACATGCTTCAGACAATGGAGCTGCTGGAGCTTGTGGAATGGAGCAGTGTGATGGGAAGATGGAATGTCATGGAAAAGAAGCATGTTGTCATCAAATGGGAGGAAATCATATGATCGGTAAGTGTGACATGCGAGAATGCGCTAAAATGTCTAAAGATGAATGTGCAGCGATGTGTGATTCTTTAAAATGCACTCCTGAAGAGAAGGAAATGTGTTTGTCTCACTATGACGATAAAGGAAAATTTAAGGGTGGACATCATTGCGGAGAAAAGAAGGCATGCTGCACTTCCAAAGAAAAATGTGAAAACAAGTCGAAGTGTAAAGATAAAGACAGTGGCAATCATTAATAGTTTAAAGCGCTGTCAAGCGCTTTTTTTATTAGAATGACTTTACTATATCGGATATACAAAACGATTGTTCCTATCATTTGCAGAACCTATTTCAGTAAAATAGAAATAGAGGGAAGTGAACATGTTACGGGAAAAGATCCAGTTCTATTTGTAGCGAATCACCCAAGTGCCTTGTTGGATCCAATGGTTTGCGGTTCCTTTGCTAAAATACCTATAAATTACTTGGGCAGAGCAGACTTATTCAAGTCTAAATTAGCCTCATGGTTTTTGACATCTTCTCACATGTGGCCAATATACAGAGATGTTGATGGCAGAGAAAATCTTGATAAGAATGAAGAAGTTTTTAAACAGTGCTATGCCAAGCTGAAGATGAATCAGGCACTTTTACTTTATGGTGAAGGGTTTACTGATGAGAAGTTTGTTAGAAGAGTTAAGAAAATAAAAAAAGGTCCTGCTAGAATTGCATTTGGTGCGGAGGAACATTTCAATTTTGAAATGGGGCTTAAGATTATTCCTCTAGGAGTGAATTATTCAAATCCAGATGAGTTTGGAAGCGATATCTTAATGAAATATGGAGAACCTATTTTGGTAAGTGATTTTAAGGATAAATACCGAGATAATCCGGCAAAGGCAATGCTGGAGCTGACAAATTTGATCGAAAAAAGGCTTAAAGAGTGTATTATTCATATTGAAGATAGTGCAGATCTTTTGCTTTTTGAAAACACTGAAAAATATCGTCAATCATTTTTTGGATTATCCTCTAATATCTATGAAAAAGACCTGAATAGTTCTTGGAAAGAAACTAAAAGGGATTCAGATAAGTTTAATCGATTAGAAAAGAAACAGAAAGAGCAGTTGTCGAACGTATTAATTGAGGCATCTAGCGTGAACAGTGAAAACATTTCAGGAATCGAATCGAAAATGTTGAATAATGTCATGAGCTGGATGTGGTTGATAATTATTTCTCCTTTGTCAGTAGCAGGATACCTAATTAATTTTCCAATTTTTCTTCTTTTAAAAGTGTTACCCGCAAAGTTAACCAGAAGATCTTGTTTTTATCCTGGGATGAAGATCGCTCTTAGTATGATACTGTTTCCGATGTTTTTGAGTATTGAATTCTTTGTTTTCAAATTGTTGTTTGATATTCCTGGATATTATTGGCTAGCTTATCTGTTGGGTGGTGCAATCTTAGGCTATTTCTACATGAAATCGAGAAAATATTTCTTTCGCATTCGTCATACTTTAAAAGTCAGAAAGATGAGGCAATCTATTCAGCAAAGAGACAAGAAAGAATACGTGAGTGTTCTCGAAAGAATCAATTTGATTCTTAATTAATCTTGATCAATATAGCGATTACTAATTCGCATGAATCTCATGGCTTTGATAAGCCAATCTGGCAAATTAGCTTCTGGATTTCGCTTTTCAACATTCAGAAATAGATTGAGCTTTTCAATAATCGGAATCTTATAAACCTCAATAAGTTCGATAAGCGTTCCGTCCGGGTCTTCAACATAGACGCAATGCACTCTTGTTTGACCCATATGAAGATCATTGGATGAATCACAAGTAAAAGGATAGCCTTTTGAGGTAAGGAATTCCTCCACATGTGACATGTTTCTTACATCCATTCCTAAATGAACAAACCCAACATCCCCCCAAATTCTATTTTTAAATATTCTCTCTGGTGTGCGATCCAATGCCTGAAAGAGTTCAATATAAGATGTGCCAGATAATTTGGAGAAACCACCGGAAATATGAGCATCTTTTTTTAATAAACATCTTTTGAAGGTTCCGGTTCCTCCTGGAAGGTCCTTTAGATCATGAAACTTTCCTTCAACTTGGTATATTACATCATGATACCCCATGTATCCATAGAACTCCTTCGATTTTTCCATGTCTGATACTCCTATCATACAACCTCCTATTCCAGAAGTTTTATATTTTCCTTTTAAATATTCTTTATCCCCCTCGATCAATTGAAAAATGAGACTATCAGGAGATTTCAGATAAGTTACTCGTGTACTCCCCGGAGCTTCATATAATATTGAACCTTCTTTTGTTTCATAGGATGCAAGGGTGTCAGCGAACTTTGAAGGTGAAATTTTTATCTTGGCCGCAAAAATCCCAAGATCCCCAACTTGTATCTCATAATTCGGAGCTTGAGGAACCTCAGAAAGCAATTCAATTAATTCAATTGGACAACCTCCTTGAATATTTAAGATCATTGCCGCACGCTTATTAACTGTAATATCATTTGTGTATTTGGCCATTAACTCAGCTTTCGCAATAGAATCAAACATGGGAATATCAAAACCAAAATTCGATTTTAACCATTTCCAGTTTGTTTTGAAGTTACTTGTACCTATTCCAAGATGCTGAATACCGTTAATTCTTTTTTTATTGTCCATTAGCCCAGTCAATTGTTTTCCTTAATGCATCTTCTTTTTTTGTCGGCATGTAATTTAGTTCCTCTTGTGCTTTGGTAATGTCGGCAGCCCAATTGTGCCTTATTTTTTCGATCCAATCGTATGTTATAACTGGGTCGAATTTGAACATTCTTGCGAATGGTACTATTGTAAATGCATAAAACAATAATAGCCAAATAGGTATTGAAATGGAGAAGCGACTTTTTCTCCCCATTATTACATCTATGGATTTTAACAAATCATTCATATTGGAATTAAAAGATCCAATGATGTATTTTTCACCAGCTTTTCCATTTTGCATTGCTAGAATTAATCCCTTAATTACATCATCAATGTAAACGTAATTCGCATTATCACGCCCTTTTCCTATCCTGAAATGCCATTTTCCTTGAATATATTTTCGGATGATAGTAGTTAATGTACTGCCAAGTGTTTCTGAATTTCCAGGGCCAAAAATACGTGTTGGACAAATTGTGACGATATCCATTCCCTGTCTCACATAAGAATGGATTCTTTCATCTGCAATAATTTTTGACATTTCATAATCACCAAAAAACCGAATTCTTCTGTATTGTTCTTCTGTTATTAGTGTTGAATTATCAGGAGAAGGACCAATAGTACCAGCTGTCGAAGTTATGACAATTTTTTTAACACCATTTTTCAGACAGCCCTCAATCAAATTAATCGTTCCACCTACATTTACAGAATAAAAATTTCGTGGATCATCAGACCAGCTTCTTGCATATGCTGCAATATGGTATACTTGATCAATATTTTTTGAGATTGAGAACATAAAGTCTTTATCCTCGATTGAACCTTTTACTTGAATAATATTTGAATACTTAAGTAATTCCGAATTTTCTTTGGAATGAATAAGGGCAATAATTTCGACATTAGTTGATTTAGACAAACTTTTACAAAGTTCTTCACCTACATATCCACCAGCACCCGTAACCAAAATCCTCATAAAGGTTATTTTTATATCGAATTATTTAGACTACAAAATTAAACATTCGAAATCGTTCAAAAAAAGTATTATGGTCGTATGAATTTTTTTTTACGGATAATTTTCCTGCTCTTGATATGGCAGTCGGGTTTTTCTCAAGTCGAGTTTAGTCAGACGAAATATGACTTTGGAGATCTTGAATCTTATGATGACCGATTCGTAGATATCATCTTGACGAACAAGGGTAAAAAACAGGAGTATTTATTAACTGTGAAAAAGCCTTACGAGGTATCTTATCTGATCCAGGGTAAATTTATGGAACCGGACAGTTCCATTATTCTGAGACTTCAAGTAAATCCAAAAGTCAAAGGAAAGTTTAATTTTTCGATAGATGTTTTTACTTCGGATCGTAAGGATCCAGTGCAGATCAAAATTTCGGGAAACATAAAGGAGCTTTCAACAGATAATGCTGCTGCGTTTACGACATGTCCTGATTTTGGCTCCAGACCTGGAGGGGAGAAAAGAGATGAATTTAAATTGACAGTGGTAACGATCGATAAAGAAACCAAGCAGGAATTAGATCGTTCGAAGGTTACACTGATTCAAAACGGACAGCCATTATGGACAAAGCTAACTGACAAGGACGGAAAGATCCAGGAAAAAGCGGTACTGGGCTTTAGCTATTTCTATGCTCTTCATGAGGGATACAAGAAAGCCGAGTTGGGTGCTTACATCAATTTTCAACGAAATTACCTGGTGATCGAATTGGAAAAGGATCCCATGTATTGTCCTCCTCCGCCTCAAAATGTAGTGGTTGAAATTGAACAGGAAAAAGAAATTCCTTTGGAAATTGAATTGGCCACAGAAGAGACAACCCCATTTATCGAAGATACACCAGCAAGCCTTGATAGTATTTCTCCAGATAATTTCTCAGATGAGTACTTTATGCCGGTCAATGTAATCTTTGTTCTGGATATTTCAGCTTCAATGAAACAGGGAGACAAAATTGAATTGATGAAGTATTCCCTTTATCAATTGACCGATATGCTGAGGCCTCAGGATAGAATGGGAATTGTCACCTATGCTACTGATGCTAGAGTTTTATTACCACCTACATCTGGTGCGGATAAGGATCAAATCAAAAAAGAGGTCTCACAATTAAAAGCTTCCGGAATGACGGCAGGAGGTGCCGGGATCAAGCTGGGTTACAAGCAAGCGCTTAAAAGCCACTTAAAGGAGGGAAATAACCAGATCATTATTATAACTGATGGCGCTTTCAACAGAAGTTCAGACGATTACAAAAAGTACATTAAAAAATACCGAAAGAGAGGTGTGAATATGTCAGTTGTAGGGATCATGATCAAGGACGTGGACAAAGAAAACATGAAAGAAGCCGCTGACCTCGGTGGAGGAAGATTGGTTCCCATCATGAAATTGGCTGATGCCCAAAGTAATCTTAAACAGGAGATCAGATTGTCAAGCTTTAAAATAAAGTGAATAGCTGATACGTAGTTCTACGTAGACAGTTTTTGTGCAAATACGTATTTATGCTAAAATTTAACCATAATACAGCGCATTAGTGGGGTAAAAACCCTCTCTTTGAACTAATTACTTTATGTGATTAGTCGTGTAGTTTTAGTGTTAGGTAAAAAACGGTTCTTTCAAGAGCCGTTTTTTTTTTGAAGAATTTTACTGTGATAATTTATAATTATAACGTTCATTCGAATTTAGAATATAATCAAAGCTCTCTGTGATTGATGTTCTTATAGAAAATAATTTTCTATTCATGATAGATATCTGAAGACAAACACCTAGGAAAGAACAATTAGTCCTGGTTCCAGAAATTAGTTGATGTGATGGAGTAAAAGACCTCCTAAGAACTAATTGCTTCGGGGGATTCGTAGTTCAATAAATTTAAACCAAAAAACGATTCAAAAATGAGCCAGTTTTTTATATGCAAATTTTAAGATTAGTACCTACACCAATTTCAGATTCCAAGAAATATTCACACTTGAAAAGTTTAAGACGATTCTCTATATTTTTCAAGCCGAAACCTGGCTTTATTTTTTCGGGATCAAAACCAACGCCATCATCACAGATTTGAATTACCACATTACCATTAACGGTTTTAATAGTACAGTCTATTGTTTTACACTTTGAATGTTTTTGTGAGTTACTGACAAACTCCTGAATAACTCTGAACAGGTTGTATGAATCTACCTGATTTATGTGGTCAAGGTTAATTTTTTTCGATGAAAAAGTATAAGTGATTTGAGGTGACATTTCATTTTGTCGTCCAAAAAATGTATCTAAACCATGCAAAAGCCCCAAATCCAAAGAAGGAGGAGTTAAATAATAACATACACTCTTTACCTGAAGAATACTTTCTTTTAATGTTTCTCGAATTAAAGTTACGAGGTGTGAAGAATTTGGATCTGAGATATTTAACTGTGCCAAGGTCAAGTTGATTGCTGTCAAATTTTGACCTATACTATCGTGTAATTCTGAAGAAATTCTTGTTCTTTCATTTTCCAGATTCGTTTGGATAATCTCTTCACGATTAATCTCACTGAATTTTATTTCGTTTATGTCTTCAAAATATGCAATCAACAAATCATCACCTTCCTTACCTAAATTTCCTGCAGTCACCCTATACCAGCGTTCTGATTTATCATCATTGATCATCCTAAACTCACTTCTGAAAATGTTTTCTTCATTTTTAAGTTTTGTAATTTTCTTTTTAAATGAATCCATATCTTGAGGATGCATTTTTTCAAAAAAGTACTTATCATTTTCGAAAACTTTGTCGCAATTGATCATTGGAAAAAGAACCTGAAAGTTCTCACTAGCATATGCTGGAATAATGCTTTTCCCACCAAGATTAAAGCACAGATATGCTAGTGGAAGACCAGGGAAATCCTGAAAAATTCTTGATGCGGATTCACTTATGAATTCATTGAACGAAATCTTGATTATGAAACCTTCATTATCTATTGGAGAGATTCGAATCGATTCGATTTTTTTGTCAATAAAACCATCGGTCAAATTGATCTTCTGTTTTATCATTACTGATTCATATACTTTAACCAAAACCTCACTTTGAAGGCAGTTTTTAAGTATATCCAATAACGATTGATTTTTTATTTCAAAACCTATTTTTGAACATGATTCGTTTTTGTAGATTAATTTGTAATTGTTATTTACGATGAGGACTGCGTTCTTGGCGTCACCGAAATAAGAATCTAAAACAATCTCGTTCCGTTCATCAGGGAACATAATTATTTTATTCAGCGAAATGTTCTGATTGCTTCCTAACCCTGAGTTTTCTTCGAATGACTGCACGCGCCTGCGCAGCAAATTTCGGGCAAATTGTTGAAAACCCTTGTATGATAGTGTTAATAACTTTTATTTAAAGATATAAAATCCCAAAAAAGGAAGAAAAATCCCAAATTCGGAAAAATGTAATTAGTCTTTTTTCACTGTGATGAACACTCGGTTTGTGTCTAGTTGCGATTTAAGGTTCTCAAAAAAAGATTCTTTTTCCTTTGCATCAATACAGTTGGAAGGAAAGTTTAGTTGTAATCCTTTGATGTAATCAAAAAAGATACTGTCCTGGTGAATACTGATCTTTCTTAAACCCGAAAAGTAGATCAGATTTACTTCTCTATCAGCGAGAATGACTGCCTTAGAAGTAATTCCCACTCTGAACGCCTTTCTGGATAATCCATAAACCAGGAAAATGACCCCATCTACTCCTCCAAATAAAAGTCCGATCGCCGGAAAGATCGCTTCTATGCTGATGGTAAATAATCCGTAAGCAACCACGAACATGACAAAGGATTCAAGCAGTGAATAAACGACGATTCTGTTTTTACGCTCTGAACTCACTTCTTTATTCCAGCTAAACTTATCTATTTTCAAGATCAGGTGTATTCCCATCCATTTTCGGATACTTCGTCTCAAATTGATCAAGAATAGAATTAGCCCCAATGCTAAAAAAGCTTCCATACGATAAGGTAAGTGTCCCCCTGAAACTTTAAGGATCTCAATTGGAAGGTCGAACCCGACAAAGATGGTTAGACCCATTGTTGGAAACAGGAAAAACAGCAATAGAGCGTTTATGAATTTATTCATAAGGAATCAGCTTCAAACGGTTTCTCAGTGCCTGAATTCTATTCTTATTGGCTTCGATCTTGGTCTCAACTTCTTTTCTCAACGCATCGGCTCCTTTCGATCTTGCAAAGAATCCAAGGTTGTTCTCGAATTGAATGATTTCTGCATTAAGCTTATCGATCTGTTGTTTGATTTCTGCTCGCTCTCTTGACATGAGTCTTACCGAATCAGGTGAAGATTGCATTGTCTCCAGTTTGGCCTCAAACATTATCTTATCCTTTTCAGATCCTTCAAGTTTGATCTTTGCGTAATGCTTGTCCAATGCACTTTTAAACCGATCATAGATTGCATTTTTCTCTTTCATGGGCACTTTTCCAGCATCGTTGAATCGAGATGCAAATTTCTTCAGGTCCATCAGAGTTTCTTTAACGTTTTCCTTTGGCTGATATCCATTGATTTCTTCAATGATGTTTTCTTTTACCTTAAGGTTGCTCTCAAGCTCTTTGTCTTGGTCCTCGAAGTATTTCTGTCTTGCGTTGAAAAAAGAATCACAAGCTGAACGGAATTCATTCCATAACTTTTGCTCAAGTTTTTGGCCTGCATGCCCCGTTTTTTTCCATTGCTTTTGAAGCTGGATCAACTGGTTAGCAGTTTCTTTCCAGTCCGTGGAATCTTTTAATTCGTTTGCCTTTTGAATGAGTTGCTTTTTCGCTTCTGCAATATCAGAGTATTGTTCATGAACAGTTGCGAAATACGCTTTTTTGGCTTCGAAGAAGCGATCACAAAGTGCTCTGAACTCTTGCCAGACTTCTTCGTTTTCTTTTTTAGGTCCGAAACCAATAGATTTCCAGGTCTCCTGAAGGTGAAGTAGGGTAGATGTAGCATTTTCCCATTCTTTCACCGTAGATAAAGCAACTGATTCAGCAACATGTTGTGCTGTTTGTGAGATCAGTTCTTTCTTCTTGGAAATATTTTCTTGAAGTGTGTTTCGTCTCTCATCGTAGAACTGGTGGATCTTTTCGTAAAGGGATCTTACATTTTCCCAATATTTATTTTTCAAAGATTCCCACTCTTCATTGATCACCGGACCAATTTCATCCCATTCATTTTGAAGGGATTTCAGCGCACTCTCCAACTCCTTAATAGAAGAAAGATTTTTCAAGTCCTCAAGTTGCTGAACTATCTCGGTTTTAAGTTGAGTATTCCTTTTTAGGTCATGATCCTTAAGCTCCTTGTAGATCTTGATGTTGTAAAAGAATTGTTCAAGCAGTCTAGAATATTCCTTCTGGATCTCATCCCTTTTTTCACGAGGAATATCACCTATGGTTTTCCATTTCTCATGAATTTCCTTGTAAGCATTGAATGCAGATCCGATGTTCTCTTCATGAAGAATGATCTCCTGCAGTTTGGCGATTAGTGCTTTTTTCTGCTTAAGATGTTCAGTTTCTTCTGCGTCTTTCTGTGCCTTGAGCTGTTTACGTTTTTCACGGAAGGCATTGTAGATTTCATAGAACTCATCTTTTAAAGGTTTGAAATCAATCAATTCAATTTCTACTTCTTTTTCCTGAGCTTCTATAGAGGCGATCTGCTGCTTTCGTTCCTCATCAAGGATATAGTCGTCAAAACGGGTTTTAAGCTCATTTACTTCACGACTAACACTTAGGATATCTTCCTGTTGAGATAAGCCTTTTAATTCTTCTATCAATTTATTTTCTTCCATGATTTCTGTTGTTAAGCTGGAACAACCATTTCAAATGCAGTTAGCGAAATGAACCGGTCAATTCTATCTTCAAGTTCTTTTTTACTGATTTCAGTCAGACGGCCTGTTCCAAATTTTTCTACACAGAATGATGCCAATGCTGAACCGGCAATGATGGCTCTTTTCATGTTGTCGAACGAATAGTCATCTGTTGCGGCGATATAGCCCATAAATCCACCTGCGAATGTATCTCCAGCTCCAGTAGGGTCAAAAACCTCCTCTAATGGCAAAGCAGGTGCAAAAAAGACTTTGTCCCCATGAAATAAAAGTGCACCGTGTTCACCTTTTTTGATGATCAGAATCTTTGGTCCCATTGCACGGATTACTTTTGCGGCCTTCACCAATGAATATTCCTTGGACAATTGTCTTGCTTCTTCATCGTTGATAATCAATACATCGACCAATGCCATGGTTTTCTTCAATTCATCCAATGCTATTTCCATCCAGAAGTTCATGGTGTCCATTGCCACTAACTTAGGACGATTCTCTAATCTTTCAATAACTGATCTCTGCACTTGTGGACTAAGATTTCCCAACATCAAGTATTCTGTATCCTGATAATTTTCAGGGATGATCGGATCAAAATGCTCCAATACGTTTAGTTCAGTTACAAGAGTGTCTCTAGAGTTCATATCATTATGATATTTCCCCGACCAGAAGAACGTTTTCTCTCCTTTTTTGATCTGAAGCCCATCAGTATTAACTCCTCTTGATACAAGTGTATCGATCATTTCCTGTGGGAAATCGTCCCCGACAACCGCGACAATTCGCTGTTCTTTCATGAAAAAAGAAGATGATAGGGCGATGTAAGTTCCAGCTCCACCAATAATTTTGTCGGTTTTTCCAAAAGGTGTTTCAATCGCATCAAATGCCACACTACCAACTGTAAGTAAACTCATTTTCTATGTATTGTTTAAAAAGGAAAACAAAGATAGTGCTTCATAGGTAGAATGTTGTTAGAATTCGGAAGAATCTTAGTGTCTACTTGACATAGAAATAGAAAAACAGTCCTCTTCACAGTTATAAATCCAAACAAATAAGCGTTAATAAGTTATAACGAAGAGCGTTGTTCAGCCCTGATATACAGGGTAAATTTGATATTACATGAAGAAAACCTTGATCAGAATAGGCAAATGGCTTGGTATCGCGATAATTTCTATCGTTATATTAATTACTGCTTCTCTGTATTTTTTCAAGGATGAGATCTGTGGGATCGTGATCAATGAGATGAACAAGCACCTGAAAGCCAAGGTAGAAGTGGGTAAGGTGGATCTCACCTTTTGGGGGTCGTTCCCTAATTTGAGTGTCGATTTTAACCACGTATTCATTCAGGATGCTTATCAGGATTCCCGTTCAACCGATACCTTGTTTTTTTCAGAAAGGGTGCGCCTTAAATTCAATCCGCTTGATATTTGGAAGGAGAAATATAAGTTAAAAAAGGTAGAAGTTTCATCTGGTAGCTTACAGTTGAGGGTTCGTCAAGATGGCGCCGTGAACTATGATATCATGAAACCGTCTGAAGGTTCTTCCTCATCAGAGTTTGAATTTGCGATCGAAGAAGTAGCTCTTCAAGGAGTGAGACTTCTTTATGATAATCAGGCCACCAAACAATTCTATTCAGCTGATCTGGATGAAACCTCGCTAAATGGAAACTTCAATGAAGAAAGATTTGATGTAGGTGTAAAAAGTGATCTGAAGATTCAGAAAGCGAAGAGTGGAGAAGTGTCTCTTTTGACCAGGAAAAAGGTGTCTGTCGACCTCAAAGTCACGGTCGATAATTCAACGGGAAAAACTGAATTACCAGGTGGTGAAATAACAATTTCAGGATTACCATTCCTTATAGATGGTTTCGTAGATACGCTGGGGTATCAATTCAACGTCAAATCAGATCATATTCAGTTAGCGGATGTTGTCAATAGCTTTGATGTTGATGAAGTTAAAAGAGTAAACGAATTTAAGGGTACAGGTTTAATCAATTTTGATCTCGATGTGAAAGGGGAAAATGAAACTACATCACCGGCAAAGATCAAATGTTCTTTTGGTGTTGACAATGGTTCTTTGAAAGAACCTGTGATGGGTTTATGGGTTAAGAACATTGATCTTCAGGGAGAATACAGTAATGTCGAAGGAATCGAAAAAGAATACCTGAATTTGAAAGATATTCGGTTTACAACGGTTGGAGGACCGTTTGCTGGTAATCTCAAACTAACAAAATTTTCGGCGCCTCGATACAAAGGAAAGGCAAATGGAAACCTTGACCTTCGTGTCGTGCATGCGCTGTTCAGAATCCCAATGGTTGAAAAATTGATTGGAAATATTGGTATCAGAAGTGATTTTGATATTCACACGATTGTTCAACTGGATGAATCAAATGATTATAAAATAGCACGTTGTGAAGGGGATGTAGATTTAAGAAATGTTCAGTTGAAGCTTATTGATGATAAACGAGTCTTCAAAAGAGTAAATGGAAGACTATACCTTCGGAATGATGAAGCTGGAATAGACGGAGTTAAACTGGAGCTTGGAGGTTCGGATTTGGAGCTTGATGGCGTATTTAGAAATCTTGTTCCATTTCTTCGAGATAAGGGGAATTTGAAAGCTGAAGTTGAGATCAAGAGTAACCGAATTGACGTTGCTGATCTTGGCTCTACCTCTAAAGAGGACAAATTTCAAGACGGACGAAAATTCTTGTTGCCAGACAATCTTGAGGGGTCTGTTGTACTGGATGTTCGTCAGCTCAAATATGAAAAACATCTTTTTAAAGATATCAGGGGGAATATGGTCATGGGTGATCGAACCTTGTTCTTTAATAACATGTCGCTGATCAATGCGGATGCAAGAATTTATGGCGAGTTGACCATTCAGGAACGAACACCGGAAATCTT
>JALRFI010000153.1 GCA_023253775.1 Crocinitomicaceae bacterium | reverse complement strand
TTGAACCGCCCGGAAAGGGCAGGCAGGGCACTTGTGCCATGGCATCAAAGCCAGTGCTGTCCCCGTGAATCGCATTTGACCCGCCACCCACGCATGCAATCAACGCATCCGGCAGACGACCCTCATGCATTAAACTCTGTTCGCGGGCTTCTCGGCCGATAACACATTGGAAATCGCGTACCAGCTTAGGATACGGGTGCGGACCTGCCGCCGTACCGATGATGTAGAATGTGTTATCAACATTCGTTACCCAATCACGCATAGCTTCGTTCATTGCATCTTTTAAAGTGCGCGTGCCCGACTCGACAGCCACAACCTCCGCACCCAATAATTTCATGCGGTAAACGTTCAGTGATTGGCGTCGAACATCGTCGATGCCCATATACACTTTACACTCTAAACCTAGACGCGCAGCAACCGTAGCTGAAGCCACACCATGCTGACCAGCACCCGTCTCCGCTATAATACGCGGCTTACCCATAAACTTTGCTAATAGCGCTTGTCCAATCGTGTTATTAACTTTATGAGCACCGGTATGGTTCAAGTCTTCTCGCTTTAAGTAGATTTTCGCACCACCGACTTGGGCCGTTAAACGCTCAGCCAAATATAGTGGCGACGGACGCCCAACATAATGCGCCAAATCACGATCAAACTCTTTCTGGAACTCAGGATCACGAGATAACTTTTCATAAACACTTTCAAGCTCTTTAAGAGCGCCCATCAGTGTTTCAGATACAAAACGACCACCATAAGGACCGAAATGCCCTCTTTCATCAGGCAACTGCATCAGCGCAGCTAAATCAGTTTTTGTTGGCACGTGCCACCTCGTCAAAAAAGCGTTTTATTTTGTGCGGATCTTTAATGCCTTTCTCAGCCTCAACACCGCCACTCACATCGACAGCATAAGGCGCAATCTGCTCAATCGCTGTTCCGACAGAGTCAGCATCAAGACCACCCGCTAGTATTATCTTTGATCGTATGGATTGCGGTATTAACGACCAATCGAAACTTTCTCCCGTCCCCCCCGGAACACCAGGCTTATAAGCATCTAGCAACAGCGCTCTAGCTGAAGGGTAATCAGCGAGCTTTGCTTCTAAATCATCTCCGGGTTGTACGCGAAGCGCCTTGATATAAGGGCGCGAAAACTGCTGACAAAACGTTTCCGTTTCATCACCATGAAACTGTAGAAGGTCAACCTGCGTTGTACGTAGGATCTCCTCTATTACATCCGCACTTTCATTCACAAAGAGCGCTGTCGTCACAACAAAAGGCGGTAATTGACTAATAATTTCAGAGGCACGTATTGGAGTGACGTAGCGCGGACTCGGTGCATAAAAAACAAATCCCAACGCATCTGCACCGGCTTCGACTGCACTTATTGCATCAGATAATCGTGTTATTCCACAAATTTTGACACGCGCTCTCATCGAAGCCCCAATACAAACCTAATAAAAACGGAGATTTTAACAGAACTCTGTGACGAACGTTAGCCGCTAATATCGACGAAATAAGGCCCTAAGCTAGATTTTGGCAGCGAATATTTTTCAGGATACTTAACGTCAACGAAATATAGCCCATACGGAGGTGCGGTTATACCACCTGCTCGCCTGTCTTTCGCTTCAAGAACTTGTTTAGCCCAGTCCACTTCGGCCTCTTTTGCACCAATGGTCATCAAGACTCCTGCAATATTTCTCACCATATGATGCAGAAATGCGTTTGCACAAACATCAATCACAATCAACGCGCCAACACGGTAGACCTTAAGATGCTTAATCTCCCGAACAGGGCTTTTCGCTTGGCAGCCTACCGCACGATAGGAGGTAAAGTCATGTTCACCAATCAGCGCATTGCCTGCTTCTTGCATCAAGTCAGTATCAAGCGCTTTATAGGTCCAAGTCACCCCTTTAGCTAAGATAGCCGGCATTACGGGATGACTATAAATGAGATATCGATATCGGCGCTCTTGTGCACTAAAGCGCGCATGAAAGGTATCATCAACTTCCACTGCCCATTGAATCGCAATATCCGAAGGGAGATGAGTATTACAGCCTAATGTCCATGCTCGCAGATCTCTTTTAGCATGAGTATCAAAGTGGATAATTTGGTAAGTACCATTCACTCCTGCATCCGTTCGACCCGCACAAATAACAGAGACGGGCTCATTCGCAATTTTAGAAATCGCAGCCTCTACATAGCCTTGAATCGTATCGACATCACTCTGTTTCTGTTTCTGCCATCCCTTATAAGCAGCCCCTGCATATTCAACACACAACGCATAACGAGAAGGGGCGATCGAAATCGCCCCTTCTGTACCTGCCGAGTGATCTATTTCGCTCGTCAAGCTAATCCTCCTAATAACTCATTGGCCTCAGCTTTCTGCGCCTCGTTACCCTCTTCAAGAATTTCATCGAGAATGTCACGAGCCCCATCCACATCGTCCATATCTATATATGCACGTGCTAAATCAAGTTTTGTTTCTACTTCGTCCGCACCATCAAGCAAACCTAAAGCATCTAACGGATGATCATCAGCTGAGGTTTCTTCTAGTGCGATATCATTATCTGTACTGTTTAGAAGTGCTTCTAACTCATCATCTAAATCAGTGTCTAGATCATGCTCGATATTTGCTGTTAGCTCTTCGGTGATCTCTTCATCAGTTGGAGTGCCTGATAGTGGAGACTCATCATCCAACTCAAAACCAGCAATATCTAGATCAGAAACAGCATCGACTTCGATGTCATCCGCTTCCAACTCAACAGGATCATCATCCAACTCCATGCTGACTTGAGGTTTCTCAACTTCAGCTACAACTTCCTGCTCATCAAGATCCAGATCCAAATCGTCTAGTGAAGCACCAAGATCAAGTGCTTCATCAGCATCATCTAGTGACTCCTCAACCTCTGGCAAGATATCAGCATCCGTATCGATATCATCCGACAAATCTGCCAACATATCATCTAGTGCAGAAGCATCTTCATCTAGCGTCATCTCTTCTGGCGCATCTTCTTCAGCTTCAGTCTCTGCCAAAAGTGCATCCAGATCGAAATCATCTTCATCTACGCTCACTTCTGCATCTTGAGCACTTTCCTCAGATGCATCATCCACATCACTTAAGTCCAGACTATCAAGATCAAAGTCCAGTCCATCTAGCTCTGCTTCTAAGTCCGCCATTTCATCACGTTCTTCGCCAGCGTCTTCAGCAACATCTTCACTTGCATGTGCTTCTGCTAACTGATCCAACCCTAGTGATTCCAGCGTATCTTCAACAGCAGCATCGTCTGAAATTGTTTCGATCGTTCCCATACCAGAACGCTCGTTTTGCTGACGAGATAATTCAAGTTCATCCAATTCATCATCAAGTGACAGCGCATCATCGAGTTCGTCATCAAGGTCAGCATCAGCGGCTAATGCGCTTTCCGCAGGTCTTTCAAACTCTAAATCCAGATCATCATCAATCTCTTCTTCAGCTGATTCATCAGCAGCAACCTCAAGATCAACTTCATCTTCCAGATTAGCTAAATCATCCAAGCCTAGATCAAAGTCTTCATCATCAACTTGTTCATCGGTCGATTGATCCGCCAGTATATCGCCCAGAAGATCATCAACTTCATCATCGTCATTATCTTGAGCGACCTCTTCGGATGCATCATCAAGACCGAGAGAATCCAACTCTTTATCAAATGACTCGTCCATATCCAGATCAAGATCCATATCCAGATCTAAATCAAGATCGTCCAAATCATCAAGTTCATCAGCCGCTGCCGCAGCAACATCCATATTTGCAGCCGCATCACTCTCTTCCATCTCACTACTGAGTGCTTCGAGTGCTTCGTCTTCATCCTGATCTAATGCTACGGCTGCACCTGCAGCAGCTGCCGCAGTCGCTGCCACTGCAGTAGGTGGAACAAAAGGTTCGACCTCTTCAGTATCATCAACAGATTTTTTCTTGCGAAGTACGAGTAATAAACCAAGCAACAAAGCGATGATGCCACCGCCAATACCTGCCAAGTAAGCTGGCGTTTGCATGATTGTATCGATCAGGCTTTTTTCTGCTGGTTTCTCAACCACAGGCTCAGCTGCTTTTTTGGTAAGTTCCGCTTGCAACGTAGCTAGCTGCTGATCTTTCAATTCGATAAGACGCTGTAAAGAATCCAGCTGCTTCTGAATAGCATCTAACTTGCCATTCAAATCTGCATTATCACGTTCCAGACGATCTAATGACTCTAAAGAAACAGCTAGCTGGTTTTCTAACAACTCATTTTTTGTAGCAAGCTCTTGCTGTTCTGGAGCAGTGACACTTTTATCTCCTCCTGCCGCATCATCTTTAGATGCATCAGTGGGTGTAACAACCTTCAGCTGCCCCTTATCTGCATCATCTGCTTGCTCTGATGCTGCGGCATCACTCTTTACATTCTTGTTACTACCATCAATCGGTGCTTTGGCTGCAGCTTGTGATTGCCGCTGTTTCCACAAACTGGTTTGACGCGCCACCTCAGCAGCAGCATCTTTAGATGACATAGCCCGAGCTTCTTGCGGTGTCGGTAGCTGGATGACAACACCCGCTGTTAAGGCGTTTATATTGCCATCGATAAAGGCATCAGGGTTCTTGGCAATATTGATCACCCCTAAATAGCCAAGGAAGCTAAACCAGATCAACATAACCGGACCAAATGCTTTCCCGATCGCTGCTGTCCCAAATTGCTGAACGGAAAACAAGATCAAAACAATACCTATGATAATTGGAAGTACTGGTAGATCAGGATATATGTTGTTGATCCCTTCAACCGCTGAGGATATGGAAATCGCAGGAGTGATAAATCCATCTGCAAGAAGCGTAGCACACCCGATCAATGCCGGAATGATGACCCATTTCAATCGTTTTGCTTTAAGTAATGCAAATAGAGCAAAGATTCCTCCTTCTCCTTTGTTATCGGCATTCAGAGCAAAGTAAATGTACTTGGTTGTTGCAAGAAGAATAAGCGTCCAGATTACGCAAGATAAACCTCCCATGATCAGCTCTCGCGAAAAATCGGTTCCTCCAGTTATCGCTTGAAATACGTAGAGAGGAGAGGTTCCGATATCACCAAAAACGATTCCTATGGTGATTAATATTCCTGCTAGAGAAGCCTTTTTGGTGTCTAATGCCATGACAAGTGTTTTGACAAAAGTAGAAGTTTCTTTTTGGCGCTAACAGTTATTGCAAAAAAAAATCCGTTTGTAAACAAACGGATTTCCTGATATAGAGTATTGATCTTTTTACTTTTTGACAGCGTCTACAATCGCCTTGAATGCTTCAGGGTGATTCATTGCTAGATCTGCAAGGACCTTACGGTTCAATTCGATCCCACTTTTGTGAACAGCTCCCATGAAGTGAGAATAGCTCATACCATGCATACGTGCACCTGCGTTAATACGCGCGATCCACAATGAACGGTAATTTCTTTTCTTTTGCTTACGTCCGCTGTATGCATAAACGAGTCCTTTTTCAACTGCGTTCTTTGCAACAGTCCAAACATTCTTTCTGCGGCCAAAGTATCCTTTAGCCAGCTTCATCACATTTTTTCTACGAGCTCTTGAAGCTACGTGATTTACTGATCTTGGCATAATTTCTAGTTTTTTAATAAGGAGTGCTTCATTATTTCAGAAGACTTAGTTACTCATTACTTGGTTAAACAATATAAAACCTCCTTGTGCATTACTTCATGCACAATTGCAATTTAACATTTGACATATCAGAACCATCAACTAGTCCTGCATGTGTCAAGTTACGCTTTCTCTTTGTCGACTTCTTAGTTAAGATGTGACTTTTGAAAGCGTGCTTTCTTTTGATTTTACCGCTTCCAGTAACAGTGAATCTCTTCTTTGCACTGGATTTAGTTTTCATTTTTGGCATCTCTCTTCTTTTTAAAAGTTAACTCTATATCAGCTTCTTATTATTTCTTTTTCGGATTGATCATGATGATCATCTTCTTTCCTTCAAGTTTTGGCATTTGCTCTACTACACCATAATCAGCAAGTTCTTGAGCAAATTTCAATAAAAGGATCTCTCCTCTGTCTTTAAACACGATCGTCCTTCCTCGGAAGAAAACGAATGCCTTTACTTTATTTCCTTCTTCAAGGAACTTCTTTGCATGAGCCAGCTTAAAGTTGAAATCGTGATCATCTGTGTTTGGTCCAAAACGTACCTCCTTGATCACTACTTTACTCTGCTTTGCTTTTAATTCCTTTTGTTTTTTCTTCTGGGTGTATACGAACTTTCGATAGTCCATGATCTTACACACCGGAGGGACAGCATTCGGAGAGATCTCTACAAGATCCAATTCCTGCTCTTCAGCCATTCTTAATGCGTCAGAAACAGACATAACTTTTGGCTCTTGGCCTTCCATAACTAAACGAATTTCACGCGCCGTGATGAGCTCGTTTATTTTATGTTCATCTCTTTCTTCTCTCCTTACAAAAGGTTTCCTAGTGTTTTTTCTCATTTAAAGTTTTAAACGTTTGAAGATAACTCCTCTTCGATTGCTTTACGTACGATCTCAGCAAAAGATTCTATCGACATTGAGCCTTTGTCTCCCTGTCCTCTCTGGCGAACTGAAACCTCTTTGTTTTCGGCTTCTTTCTCACCAACGATCAACATGAAAGGGATCTTTTTAAGCTCTGCCTCACGTATCTTTTTGCCGATCTTCTCATTACGATCGTCAACGAACCCGCGAATATCGTAATTATTTAGCAATTGCGAAAGATTTTCTGCATAATCATTGTATTTCTCAGAGATCGGCAGAATGGCAAATTGTTCAGTGCTCAACCAAAGTGGGAAATCACCGGCACAGTGCTCAAGTAATACAGCTACAAAGCGTTCCATAGAACCGAATGGTGCTCTGTGGATCATTACCGGACGATGTTTCTGATTGTCAGCTCCTGTATACTCAAGTTCGAACCGCTCGGGCAAGTTGTAATCCACTTGGATCGTACCCAGCTGCCACTCACGTCCAAGTGCATCCTGTACCATGAAATCCAGCTTTGGTCCATAGAATGCAGCTTCACCGTATGCAACAACTGTGTTCAAGTTCTTTTCAGCAGCTGCTTCAATGATAGCTTGTTCTGCTTTTTCCCAGTTCTCATCAGATCCGATGTATTTTTCAGGATTCTCAGGATCTCGAAGTGAGATCTGCGCTTTGAAATTCTGGAAGTTTAATGTCTTCAGAACATAAAGTACGATATCGATCACATTCTTGAACTCATCTTTTACCTGATCTTGAGAACAGAAAATGTGTGCATCATCCTGAGTGAACCCTCGTACTCTGGTCAAACCATGTAATTCTCCTGATTGCTCATAACGGTATACTGTACCAAATTCTGCAAATCTTGCCGGAAGGTCTTTGTATGATCTTGGTTTTGATTTAAAGATCTCGCAATGGTGCGGACAGTTCATTGGCTTTAGGTAGAACTCTTCATTTGGATCCGGGGTTCGGATCGGTTGGAAAGAGTCTTCTCCGTATTTAGCATAATGTCCTGAAGTTACATACAGTTCCTTGTTTCCAATATGTGGGGTGATCACCTGATCATAGCCTGCTTTACGCTGTGCCTTTTTCAGGAAGTTTTCCAATCGCTCTCTGAGTGCGGCACCTTTTGGAAGCCAAAGTGGTAATCCTTGTCCTACCTTTTGAGAAAAAGTGAATAATTCCAGCTCTTTGCCCAGCTTACGGTGATCACGACGCTTCGCCTCTTCAAGCTTTTGAAGGTGATCTTCGAGCTCAGACTGCTTAGGGAAAGTAACGCCGTATATCCGTGTCAATTGCTTATTATTTTCATCTCCTCTCCAATAAGCCCCTGCAATTGCAGTCAGTTTCACCGCTTTGATAAATCCTGTATCCGGAATATGCGGGCCACGACACAGGTCAGTAAAATTTCCTTGCGTATAGAACGTAATGTTTCCGTCTTCAAGGCCATCGATCAATTCCAATTTATAGGGATCCTGACGATCTGTGAAATAAGAAATTGCATCTGCCTTAGAAACCTCCTTTCTGACGTAAGGATTCTTCTCTTTTGCCAGCTCCTTCATTTTCTGCTCTATCCTTTCAAGATCTTTTTCAGAGATTGAATGCTCCATGAAATCTACATCATAGTAAAATCCATTTGCGACTGGCGGTCCAATAGCAAGTTTAATACCCGGATAAAAGAATTCAAGAGCCTCGGCCATCAGGTGGGCTGAAGAGTGCCACATTGTAGATTTTCCGTCCTCGTCGTTCCAGGTCAGAAGCTGAAGCGTTGTAATTTCTGGCAGTTCACGAGTGGCGTCTATTACATCACCATTCACACGAGCAGCAAGGACATTGCGAGCAAGTCCTTCGGAAATACTTTTCGCTACGTCAAGTGCAGTAGTTCCTTTTTCATACTGTCTGACTGACCCATCCGGAAGATTTACGTTGATCATTTTAATTCAATTTTGCCCGCAAATATAGTGATTAGCACGGTTTTAATTGATCTTGTCCGGAGCGATTAGAAAATTTTGTTTCTTTATTCGATATTCGAGAAATTGCACATCTAACATATGATTCCTGCATGTCCCTAATTTTCAGGATGCCTTTTGTTTTTATAACACTATTGCTGATTTGTGGAATAGTCGTTGCTCGCAATGGGATATCAATTCAATTGGTTGAGTTATCACTATTTTTTTGGATTTTAATTTCATTTATATGGCTTTATATTGAAAAAACAAGGGAGATAGCAATCAGTCTAATTTTTGGAGGTAGTTTTTTCTTCCTTGGGTATCTGGTATTTTCACTTGATAATGAAACGATTCATACATCCGAACAAGAATTGTGCAACCATACTCAGATTGTTCATATTCAAGAAGTAAGAAAGAGTGAATCGGGTTGGACCCGATTAAAATGCAATCGGATCGGCTCTTGGATCGGTGATTCAGTAGTATCAGCTCCAAAAGAGGGCTTGCTTTTAATGACTCGATTTGAAGAGGATATTGTGCCGAGAAATGGGGATGTTGTTGGTGTGAAATGTGAATTTGAGAAGATTTCAAATCCTGGGAACCCTGGCGAGTTTGATGTTGAATCCTACTGGAAAAACAAGCGAATATCTTTTCAGGCCTTTGCTGATAAGGAGTCTTATATTTTTCTGGACAAAATAGAGTCAAGCTTTTTAGGGGATCGGGTAGATCAAGTTCATGATTTTCTGACTAAAACACTGGAAGATAAATTTGAGGGTGAAGAGCTTGGAATAATAAAGGCGATGATCTTAGGTGACAAGTCATCTTTGGATTCAGAAGTAAGGTCCCTTTTTTCGGATACAGGAGCAATGCATGTTTTGGCTGTATCCGGGCTTCATGTGGGAATTGTTATGGTCATATTGATGACAATCATGTCCTGGTTTTCAAAATGGATCAAGAGAAATACGGCCATAATTTTAGTGACCTGCATGTTGTGGGGGTATGCATTGATCACTGGTTTTTCTCCCTCTGTACTTCGGTCGGTATTTATGTTTTCAATATTAATCCTGTCTCAGCTTTCTGGCCGCCAAAATGTTCCTTTGAATACTTTATTCTTATCGGCTTTCGTTTTGCTTTTGATCGAACCAAATTTCCTATTCGATCCTGGTTTCCAATTATCGTATCTTGCTATGATCGGTATTTTTCTTCTCTATCCTAAGATTGAAGCGCTTTTTGAATTTCGGTTTAAATGGATGGATTACCTATGGAAAGGGATAGCAGTGGGTCTGGCAGCTCAGATCTTTACTACGCCACTTAGTTTGCATTACTTCCATCAATTTCCGAATTATTTTGTGCTTTCTAATTTGGGAATGATGTTGCTCTCCGGGTTATTGCTAGGTGTGGGGATTGCATTTCTCGTTTTAGCAAGGGTTCCGGTTATTGCCGCGATAGTGTCAACCAGTTTACTACTCGTTGTATCCGTGACTATTTACTTTCTTCAGTTCATTCAGGAATTGCCCGGAGCGGTAGCGTATGGTTTTTACTTTCAAATTTGGGCAGCGATCGGCCTGATTATCCTTGTAGTATTTGCATCTGTAGCCTCTTCTAAAATGTATAAGATGGCAAGTATTATTCTGATCATTTTTGGATTTGCTGCAATTCAGTTTTCAAGATGGGAAAAGTTGAATAGTGATCACATAACGGTTTTTAATTCGTCAAGGCCGTTCATTCTATTGAGGAAAGGAGGTATAAATATCGGTTTATACAATTCGGAAGACGAACTCACGAAACATTTGAAATTGTATGACAATTATCGGAAGATCTATCCCGGAAGATTTTATCCGATCCCAGTTCCAAAAGGGCGATATTCTTTTTCATTCAACAATAAGTCTTTTGAGCTGATTAACGATAAAAACGGTTTTCTTTTAAAGGGAGACATTTCTCTTGGATTTGCAAAAACTACCCATTCTATCTCTTTAAGTAATGTGGTTTACGCCCCTTGGATTCAAAAACAGAAAGGAATACGTCAATCGGCAGTAGTTCTTGCTTATTGATCCGTTCTAATGGCTTTCGTTTCTCTGAGGTATAGGTCGTATTCGAAGTACCAAGTGACTATGTTACTTCCACTCTTGAACTCAACTACGAACCAATATCCAACAGGTACATTATTCTCATCCTGTAGCTGATAAATGTTGAAGATTGATTCTTTTTCCAATTCTTTCGTGGTTCCATTGATCTTGGTTCGAGCAAGATATTTAAGGATTTCTGTGGTTTGAAGTGTCCTCTTTTTATAGGCCAGATCCATTACCTGAAGCATCCTTGAAAGTATCTCATCTCCTTCAATGGTTATAGTAGATCCTAACCTTTCTCTATAAAAATTGTAGAAGCGATTTTCCTCTTCAGTTGCCTGTATTCCAGGATAAATGAACGATTCATTAAAAAGGTATTGCTTGTAATAGCTTCTGTATTTGTTTGGTATCTCGATGATATTTTCGACATCAAATCGTTCAACGTTCATTTGTTCGTCAAGGAGAACTTTTGAAATGATGAATTCAGAAGAATCCTTTCTTTTCAAAGAGAAAACATGTTCTTCGAGATAATACAGACGATTTGTATCCTGATCGATCTTTAATTTTTGTGATTTAATTTGTTCATTGAGCTCTTTATCGTTAATTCCCTTTTGCTCTTGTTCGTACTTAAGTTCAAATAATGAGTCGAGGAATTTGTAGCTTTCAGGTTTGACAACGATAATTTCGCCAAAGGCTTCTGAATTGTATAAAGAAGAATCAGAATTTAAAGATGTTTTAATGAAATTCTCAATGGCTAAATGTCTCCGAGCTTCGAATTGTTCTGGTGTTTCTGTCGGAACATACTTAAGCCCGCATGATCCAATAAAGGCTAGAACAAGAAATGAAAAACAAAGTTTACCGAACATTCCTTAAAGGTAGCTGACTTCAACAAAAAATCCACCCATAGGTGGATCATTTTTTATCTGTTCAGCATCACTGGCATGACCAGCATGAGAATGTCTTCGTTTTCGTTGTCTTTTACCGCCGGCATTAATAATCCGGCACGGTTCGATTCACTCATTTCCAGTTTTACTTCAGTCGTATCTAGATTATTCAACATCTCCATAAGGAACCGAGAATTGAATCCAATTTCCATATCGTCACCGTCATAATTACAAGTCAATCGCTCATTTGCTTCATTTGAGAAATCCACATCTTCTGCTGAAAGTGAAAGCTCGGAACCTGCTAATTTTAATTTGATCTGATGAGTCGTCTTATTTGCAAAAATCGATACTCGTCTGATCGATCCTAAGAATTGAGTTCTATCTATCACAAGAACATTCGGATTCTCTTTTGGAATCACTGCTTCGTAGTTAGGGTATTTTCCGTCGATCAAACGACATATAAGCACAATGTCATTGAACGCGAAAACAGCATTGGATTCATTGTATTCAACCAATACTTCTTCTCCTCCTTTTAGGTTCGATTTTAACAGATTCAACGGTTTTTTAGGTAAAATGAATGATGAGCTACCTGTAGCTTCTGAGTCTGTTCTTCTGTATCGAACCAACTTGTGTGCATCCGTTGCTACAAAGGTAATATCCTGTGGTGAAAACTGACAGAATACTCCGCTCATTACTGGGCGAAGATCATCACTACCCGTTGCAAATATGGTTTTGTTGATCGCGTTAGATAGAATGTCTCCTGAGATCTTTACAGAATTGGAATTTTCAATTCCAGGAACTCTCGGGAATTCATCACCATTTTGACCAACCATCTTCGACTTTCCATTGTCATATTTGATTTCAATAGAAAAGTTTTTCATGTCACAAATGAAGGTACATGGCTGATCTGGAAGATTTTTCAATACATCCAGAAGTAACTTCGCAGGAATTGCAAGTTTACCGGCTTCGTTTGCTTCGATCAATTCCATGGTAGTTCTCATGGTGGTCTCAAGGTCAGAAGCTGAAATAGTCAGTTGACTGTCGTGGATCTCAAATAAAAAATTATCCAGAATTGGAAGCGAATTGCTTGTGCTTAGAACTCCTGAAATACTTTGTAGATGCTTTAATAATGCAGTGCTTGATGCAATAAAGTTCATTACTTGTCGATTTTACTTCAAAACTAACATACGCCATGCACAATAGGGGCAAGGAGGAAGCGTTTTTTTTCCTTTTTTATTAACAAAACAAACGAAAAGTAGGGTTATTCTGTACGAACACCTTCCATGTCCATCGGAAAGTACATATGACCCAGCAAGATCTCGTTAAAGACAAAATATTGACACTTTACAAATTGGCCATCCGGAAGCTCACACCAGAACTTGTTCATGTCCACATTCACAACATCTCCAAATTCATTTCTTTGCTCGAATTCTGATTGAATTCTAAACATTCTGAGTTTTGTTGATTTGCCAGTTGTTTCAGTTACTGTCATTACAGCAAAAGGAGCTGTTCTCCTCATACTATCGATCTGTTTATCACTGAGCTCGAAATTTGCTAATTCAAAATGGATCTTTCTGAAATTCTGAAGATAGCGATAGATCATAGCAGTATCCACTTCAGGAAGCTTTTTCCCTTGTTGATAAACATCCAGCTTGTGCTTCTTTTTAGTAACCGTGAAACTTCTTTTTGGTTCCTCATTGAATTTAACATCCACCTTTGAGATCTGGTCGATAGACAGGGCGAAGATTCTCGTGCAGATCCATTTGCGTTTATCTGCAAAAAAGCGAGGTTCAATGATCCCGTTTTCATCCTTGATCTTCATCATTACTGGGAATGAACTTTTTCCTTGGTCTGCAGTTTCCAATAACATGATCTGTCCGTAATGATCCTGTGCTGAGGGTCCGATAAACCATGTTTTTACCCAGTCACCATCCTGATAGATTTCAACTTTCGTGTGCTGGGCAGACATCATATTGGTGAAGGTGCTTTTTGAGTTTTCCGAAATGTATCCCTTGAATTCGATCTTTTTAAAGGCTTCAAGGATGAATTGTACGTTTTCCTGAGTGACACAACCGCCATTTTCGTCGGTCCATCCATTTTCTGATCGAACCAATTCCATTTTTCGACTGAATGAATCTGTAATGATTATTCGATCCACCGTAGAGGTATCCTCAATATTGAATTCAATAAGTTCGGTAACCGATTTACCCGAATTATCTGTTAATTGGATAGTTAGGTAGATTAGAAATCCAATCGTTAGAAGTGAGGCAGCTAAAATGATTATTCGTGTTCTTGTCATTTCGTTCAATTATTAGCGTATCTCTTTTTCCTAATATATCCCATGATCAATGCCAGTAACAATACTAATCCCACCGGTAGTAATAGATTGATCATCTTGAAAAAACCTGCCTTCTCCTTGATCTTTTCTTTGTCAATTGCCCTGATGTCGATTTGTCTGCTTCGAATATCAAGAACTGAATTATCATCCATCATGTAATCAACAAGGTTTTGGAAGAATTCTTGGTTTCCGAAAAACAATGGTATTCGTAATTCGGCAAGCTTAGGATCCATGCGAAGATCATTGATCTGTTTAGGTCGGTACATGAAGCCCTGTCCATTTCTTGCTGGCATAGAATCGTATTCGTTCATGATACATCTCCCATTCCCGACAAGGAATACTTTTCCTTCAGAAGAACTTTTCTCTTTGTACTTAGCAATTGGATTATTTGCGTATTCATCAATGATCCTGTTCTTGAAATGCGATTGGAAAGATCCTTCTGCCAATCCGGCAAGACAGATCTTGTTGACTTCATCTTCAGGATTGTCGACCAGCTCCGGTTTGTCTCCATAATTCAATGGCATGGCCAACGAAACCATTGGGGCCAGACCGGTCAGGTTGGAGTTTGTAGATGAGGTTAACACAGGTGTCAATACTGCAGTTTTGTTCTCTACGAACTGAATTTCACTGGTATATTTCAAAGATACCGGTTCAACATTTCTGGAAATGGGATGAGAGGTTGGTGTTGCCAAAACATGGAAAAACCAAGGAATGAGCGATTGTTTTGCAAAGGGAACCGGTTTTGGCGCACAATTGACATCAACCACATAATTGTCGTTCAGTTTTAAACCATAGTCGAAAAGCATTCTTTCCAATCCGGTCGAATATCGCGTGGTATGTGTTACACCTCTGGCATTTAAACTGTCCTCATCGATGGAAAGTGCATCCATAAAACACATAAGTCGTCCTCCTCGCATCAGGAACTGATCTATGATATATAGGTCTTTATCACTGAATTTTTGCGTCGGGCGAGCAATGATCAAACCGTCAACATCGTTAAGCGCAGCCAAAGAGTCGCCTTCGCCACTGGTGTTCCTCCACATCTCTACGCATTTCACCGCTACACGTGGAATTCCACTCTTCTCTTCTGTACTCAAGCCTTCCAGTTTCCAATGGCCCTCCCCGGTTGAGCCGGGGGCTTTCACATCAGACTTAAAAGGCCGCCTGCGCGCGCTTTACGCCCAATAATTCCGGACAACGCTTGCCACCTACGTATTACCGCGGCTGCTGGCACGTAGTTAGCCGTGGCTTTCTCGTAAGGTACCGTCAAGGTACGAGCATTTCCTCTCGTACGTGTTCTTCCCTTACAACAGAGTTTTACGATCCGAAAACCTTCATCACTCACGCGGCGTTGCTCCATCAGACTTTCGTCCATTGTGGAAGATTCCCTACTGCTGCCTCCCGTAGGAGTCTGGGCCGTGTCTCAGTCCCAGTGTGGCCGATCACCCTCTCAGGTCGGCTATGCATCGTCGCCTTGGTGGG
>JALRFI010000147.1 GCA_023253775.1 Crocinitomicaceae bacterium | reverse complement strand
TTCCTTCAGACAGACTGCTCACATCCAATTGGGTTTTAGAATCAGAATGCATAGGTAATGTGGTAATCTCTTTTCCAAAAAGATCCGTAAGTACTATTTGTCCGGCAATGGAGGAATAATTTGTAATAAATAATGTATACTGAACTGGATTCGGATAGATCTCAATACTTTTCTCCCAATCGGCAATTCCACCACTATAATAGGGATAGATATCTGAAAGTATTGAACAACCATTTTCATTTGTCACTTCGACCTGATAATTTCCATTCAATGATGGAGTATATGTTGAATTAGTCTCTCCAATTATTTGTTCGCCATTTAAAATCCATTGAAATGTCTCACCACTTCCAACAGATAATGTTCCATTGGTATTTATTATGTCTGCAATGAAAGGAGTCCAGCTTGTTTTTTCAGTGAATACAGAATCAACAATGTTTCCAGATGCATCTATACAGACATAGGTGGCTGTATCTGAATCGACATTGAAACGTACGTATTGATTTGTATAGATCTCTGTATCTATATTAGGAGAATTACTATTTGTATTAAAGTCAAGTGTCGCTGATCCTGCTCCGCCAGAAATAACGTATTTGACGCCATTTAGTTGACCTCTTTGATAGCAATGCGAGTGACCATTCAAGACAAAGTCGACATTATAGAGCTCGAATAAAGGCACCAATTGTGATCGCATGTCCACATTTCCCTGATATAAAAAGTAGTCTGTGAAAGGAATGAAATAGTCGGCACTCCATGCATTGGTCCAGGGTGGGTGATGGAAAAAGACAAAAAGCCATTGTTGATTATTGCATTTCAATTCATCCAGTAGCCATGCATATTGGTCACTTCCTTCTGTATATGGAATGTTAGAATCCAGACAAATGAATTTAGCATTTCCCCAAATGAAAGAATAGTATCTTTCGCTTTGTTGCGGGTTGTTCGTCGGAAGATAGAACGCGTCCAGATAAGTTGCTGCGTCATCATAATAGGTATCATGATTTCCAATCGCTGTAAAGTGACAGTAATTTTTGAGAATGTCCTTGTAGACATCGAAGTAGAGTACATCATAATTATTACCGATCGACTGGTCTACATCACCCGATACAATACCAAAATTCGCCCTTTCCTGGAGCATTAATTCTGCAATCGTATTTTGCACGGAGTTATTATAACCACAATCTCCATAGTGCAGAAAAGAAAAGTGGGATTGATCCGGGCCTTTTGCTGTATAGAAGTGATCAACCTCAGATATATAACCCGTATTTGTTGAAGATCGGTAGTAATATTTGGTGTCTGGAGTTAAATCGAACAGCTCGTAAGCATGTTTGTCTGTTGAAATTGGGTTTGAGATGATATTGTCCAGATTTGCTGAATCCAATCCCCATTCAAGAGTTCCAATTACAGGTAGTGAAGTTCTCCATGCGATTAAGATGGATGAATCTGTTTGCTTTTGAATGAAATTATATCTGTCAGGAGTTTGTGCGTTAAGTATCACAAAAGTGAACAGAAAAAAGGTGAGTAAAATTGATCTCATGTTGAACCGGTGAGCTATAAAGGTATCAAAATAAGTACTATTACTTTATTCACGCATTGAACCACGGATCAAAATTAGATAGTTTGTTGATTCCAAAAGGAGCTTTTACTGCTTTTTGATTGTGCTTTTTTTTCGCACAAAAGCAACGATTCCTCCAAGTAATAATAATGATCCTAAAGCATATATAAATGGGAATGAAGCTTTTTTTTCCGTTAGAATTTTCGGTTTTTCTGGATTAATTCCAGCAGTTTTTTGCTGAGTGATCTCTGTTTTCGAAACTTTTGATTTCTGACGTTCCAATCCAACAGGCATTTCAGGCAACTCTTTCCGCCAAGCGTTTCCATACAGCTGGTCCAGATAAGCAAAAACTAAACTGTTATAACCTTCTTCATCATCTCCTTCATTACGCAGGCAACCCTGACATATAAGTTTAACAGAATATTTTTTGGAGAATGCAATAGCTTCTTTACTATCAAGATTAGGAGTTCCAGCGAATCCACCTGGAAAAAGCAATTTAACTTCCTTTTTAGCAATATCAATTTGTGCGCTTGCTGGATTATATGGAGAAATCAATGTAATCGTGCAAATCTCCGGATAAAAAATCCAGTCCGGTGGCATCATTGGAGGGAATGGAATAATACATGGCGGCGGAATATAAGGTGGTAGAATACTAATTGGATACATCCAGTTACCTTGGGGAATGTGTTTTTGGAAGTCTTCGGATAAAGAAAATTCTAAACAGTTTCTTGCTAATTCTATGTTAGATGCATTTTTCAAAATACCCATTACTTCAATTTGAATAGCATGCCCTTCCATCA
>JALRFI010000114.1 GCA_023253775.1 Crocinitomicaceae bacterium | reverse complement strand
GTACAAAAGCTCCTCCAAGTTGCTTAAGTTTCACTGTCATCTTGTTAGTAACAGAATTCAACTTATTCTTAAGCTTATCTTTAATAGGTAACGCATCTAGGTCAATGTTACCATCTACTAAAGCATCTAGGTATTGTTGTGGTTTTGTTTTCCGTTCAGCAATTTGGAACAGCGGCGATCGGAAAAGCTTTTGGTCCAGTTATGTTGATCTGGTTCAGCTTCCTGGGCTATTTAGGGGTGATCAATATTGCCAAGAACCCTGAAGTTCTTGGTGCATTTAATCCCTATCACGCTTATCATTTGATTGTCCATGTTGACGGTGGGTTCTGGGTACTTGGCGCAGTATTCCTTTGTACCACAGGAGCTGAGGCATTATATTCTGACCTTGGGCATTGCGGCAAATACAATATTCGAATCTCATGGATGCTCATGGCTTCTTTACTCGTAATTAATTATCTTGGACAATCTGCACTCTGTCTTTCGGATGGATTTGTACTCGCTCCAAACCAAACTGTATTTTACAGCATGGTTCCCGATGGAATGCTACCATTTGCAATCGTAATAGCCACAGCTGCTACCATAATAGCCTCACAGGCATTAATCACGGGAGTCTTCACATTAATGAACGAAGCAATTAAACTTGATCTTTGGACCAACCTTAAGATCAAATATCCATCTGAACACCAGGGACAGATCTACATTCCTTTCATTAATTGGTTTTTGATGACTGGCTGTATTGCAGTAATCCTGATCTTCAAAAAGTCAAGTGCCATGGAAGCAACCTATGGACTTGCGATCACCATTGATATGGTAATGACGTCGATATTACTTGGTCTACTTCTACTGATCAAATATCCAAAACTCAAACCTTTTTATATTATGATCTTTACGGTCTTCCTCACCATAGAGGGTATTTTCTTAATGTCAAATCTGGGTAAGATTGTCCATGGTGGATGGTTTACACTCATGTTGGCCATTGCCTTTTTCTCCATTCTTTTCCTGTACTACAAAGCGAAGCAATTGCGAAGAAACATTACCGAGTATGTTCCGATGAAAAGAGTAGTTCCGTTGATTAAAGCGGTTCAAGAAGACAAAAATTTACCGTACGATTGCACGAACCTTGTTTATCCTACTCGCAGTATTACACCGAACAAACTGGATACAACCGTATTTCACTCTTTGTTTCGCAAAAAACCGCGAAAGGCGGGTATATATTGGTTCCTCCATATCAATATTCTTCCTGATCCATGGGGAGTACATTATACCGTTAATGAAGTGATCGATAAAAAATGTTATTACGTTCAACTTGAATTAGGTTTCAAAGAGGAACACCGCGTTGAATATATGATCAAGAAAATTCAAAGAACAATGATCGAAAAGGGCGAGCTCACTGGTCATAGTGTTTTCGAATCAATAAATGACAAATTTAAAGAAGTGGATTTTAAATTCGTCGTACTTAACTCTCGCATTGCTACTGACGTAATCCTCACCCCATTCCAACAATTGTGTGTGAAGGCTTATCGATTTGTTAAATCAACAGGATTAAAACCTGCAGAGGATTTTGGACTTGACAAGACCAACGTTGAAGTTGAATATATACCAATCAATGTTGCTAAAAAATATGACATGGAAATGGTCGAAGATTTTGAAGACTATTCACAGACGTAATCGAAAATCAAATTTTCTCAGAAAGGATGTAAACTATTAGATTTATAATATTGACTGTTTAATTTAAAAACAGCAAAGCGGGAATTCATTGCTAAATTCCCGCTTTTTCTATAAAAACTACTACAATTACTTTTTATCGTCTACCTCTTCGAAGTCTACATCTGTCACTTCATCTCCAGGATTTCCGGCATCCTGAGAAGTTCCAGCATCGCCAGATTGATTTGCTGCATTGTACATTTCCTGAGAAGCGGCCTGGAAAACTTCATTCAATTTATCCATAGCGGCCTGAACATTATTCATGTTCTTCGCTTCAAACTCTTTTTTCAATTCTGTCAATGCATCTTCAATCGGTTGCTTCTTGTCAGCAGGAATCTTATCACCATATTCTTTCAGCTGACGCTCCGTTTGGAAGATTGTTGAATCTGCTTTGTTGATCAACTCCGCCTCTTCTCTTTTCTTTTTATCATCTTCGGCATGAGCTTCAGCCTCAGCTTTCATTCTCTGAATTTCTTCATCAGACAATCCAGATGAAGCTTCAATCTTGATCGATTGTTCTTTTCCTGTTCCCTTATCTTTTGCAGAAATATTCATTATACCATTCGCATCTATATCAAAAGTTACTTCGATCTGAGGAACTCCTCTCGGAGCAGGCGGTATATCAGTCAATTGAAAACGACCAAGTGCTTTGTTATCGATCGCCATTGGGCGTTCACCCTGTAATACGTGAATGTCTACAGATGGCTGGTTGTCAGAAGCCGTCGAAAACACTTCTGATTTCTTGGTAGGAATTGTCGTATTCGCCTCGATCAATTTTGTAAAAACACCTCCCATAGTCTCGATTCCTAAAGAAAGAGGTATCACGTCTAATAATAGTACGTCTTTTACCTCTCCTGTAAGAACTCCTCCCTGGATTGCTGCTCCAACTGCAACTACCTCATCTGGATTAACCCCTTTAGATGGAGCCTTACCAAAGAAATTCTCAACTGCTTCCTGAATAATTGGAATACGAGTCGAACCACCCACAAGAATCACATCATTAATATCACTTGTGGACAAGCCTGCATTCTTCAATGCTGATCGACAAGGAGCAATCGTTCTTTCTACGATTTCCGAAATCAATTGCTCAAATTTTGAACGCTGTAAAGTTCTAACAAGGTGCTTTGGGATTCCATTCACCGGCATAATATAAGGCAAGTTGATCTCTGTTGAAGTCGTTGATGATAATTCGATCTTTGCCTTTTCCGCAGCCTCTTTCAAACGCTGAAGTGCCATTGGATCCTGACGCAAATCCAAACCTTCTTCTGATTTGAACTCTTCGGCCAACCAGTTGATGATCGCATCGTCTACATCATCACCTCCAAGGTGTGTGTCACCATCAGTAGCTAATACTTCGAATACCCCATCACCAAGTTCAAGAACTGAAACGTCATGTGTCCCTCCACCGAAGTCAAAAACAACGATTTTCATATCCTGACCTTTCTTATCCAATCCATAGGCTAAAGCAGCAGCTGTAGGTTCGTTGATGATCCTTTTGATCGTCAAACCTGCAATTTCTCCTGCTTCTTTTGTAGCCTGACGCTGAGAGTCATTAAAATAAGCTGGCACTGTTACAACGGCTTCTGTAACCTCATGTCCAAGGTAATCTTCTGCCGTTTTCTTCATTTTCTGAAGAATCATAGCAGATATTTCCTGAGGCGTATAAAGCCTGTCATCAATTTTTACACGTGGGGTGTTGTTATCTCCTTTTACCACCTCATAAGGCACACGATCCGTCTCTTTTTTGGTTTCGTCAAAAGACGATCCCATAAATCTTTTGATCGAGTAGATGGTTTTTGTAGGGTTTGTGATGGCTTGACGCTTAGCAGGATCTCCAACTTTGCGCTCACCCCCCTCAACGAATGCCACTACAGACGGTGTCGTTCGCTTTCCTTCTGAGTTGGCAATTACTACCGGCTCGTTACCTTCCATAACAGAAACACAAGAGTTGGTAGTTCCAAGGTCAATTCCAATTATCTTTCCCATATCTATAAATTTAGTTTTTCAGATTAAATCATGCTCTCCATAGTCAATCACTGTGCCATCGCAAAAACGATAAGAAAAGATGACATTTCTGGCAATTTTCATTAAAGATGTTCTAAAATGAATGTCGAATTGTCAGAATTTATGACAACATGATATTTAAATAACTATTATCTTGTTGCCAAATAAATATGTAATGCCTATGAAAACTTTTCTTTTTCTCTTGTCGGTGTTGTTTGTTCTATTTTCTTGCAACATGGATAAAATGGGGCCTGTTGAGTATAACGATGCCATTGTTGGTGAACAATCAAAGATCACTGAAAAATTTCTTTCTTTAATGAATACTTTTGAAACAGACCTTGCACAGTGCGAACCGTTGCGTCTTGATATTCTTAAACAGTGTGACGAATCCATTTCAATTGTATCTGCAATGAGCGATTATAATGGAAGCACTCGAATGAGAGATGCAGCACTCGCACTTTTCAACTTTTATAAAGAGATCAACTCCAACGAGTACAAAGAAATGCTCGATATTCTTCAAAAAGGTGAAGAAATTACCAAGGACGATATTGCGCGACTTACTGAATTGGAACAACTAATCGCTTCACGTGAAATTCCATTGGACGCAGAATTTCAAAATGCGCAACAGGAATTTGCAACTCAGAATAACATTCAGATCAGAGAAAATGAGCTACAAAAAGAGATCGATTCTATTTAAAGGAAATTAGAATCAGTTGAAACGGAAGCTGCCATCATCCTCGATGAGCAATTTCAACTCAGGGAGGTCAGTTTTCGTAAGAGACCTGACCTGTTTTAATGCTCCCTTATCATAATCCAATACGGGTCCGCCATCACCTAGTTGTTTAGTCGATACTACCTTACCATCAACAAAAGTCCCATCCTTCTGCAAACGAAGCACAAAGAGAGGAGCTACTCCATTCACACCACTTAAATTAAATCGTGCATATGTGCAGAAATTGCCCATGGAATAAGTTATGAATCTCCCTTTGTAATGATCTATTGCTCTGGTTACATGAGGACCATGACCTAACAGAACATCCGCACCTGCATCGATAGCAACTCTTGCAAATTCGTATACATTCCCTCTGTTTTCATTGTAAAAGATTTCAATAGCGCGCGTTATGTGTGTTCTTGATGAACCTTCAGCTCCTCCATGGAAAGATACGATGACGATGTCACAAATGCTATCCAGATGTCCTACCACTTTTTTCAAAGTTGTATAATCCGTGATCTGAAGACATGCAGTATTTGGGGCAAATGCTGTCATTCCGATCTTCACACCTCTAACGGTAAGTGTATCCCAAGGGCACGATTCCAATCCTGCAAAACGAAGACCGGCCTCTCTTAACACTCTTTGTGTATTTGTTCTACCCGCTTCGCCAAAATCACCCATATGATTATTTGCAACTGAAAGAAAATCAAAACCGGCATTTTTGAATTGTGGCACAAAGTATTCCGGTTGTCTGAAAGCGTAACATTTGGATGGATCAGAGCAAGATTTGACCGTACCTCCATCATTTAGAATTGTTCCTTCTAAATTTCCAAAAGTCACATCAGCCATTTGAAGAAATTCATGAAGAGGACTTAACAGTTCAACTCCTTCTTTTGGTAAATAATTTGGACTTGGAAAATTGGAACCCATCATAATATCTCCAACCGCAACCAATGTGATCAGTGTATCTTCAGGAAAACTCACCTCTTCCACCTTTTTAACTGTCTTTTCTTTCGCCTTCATTCTGAATGGCAAAAAGACTACTGCCAATCCCGTAAGGACTGCCACTCCTACTAATGATATCTTCATGGTTTTGTTCATTTTAGAACGGGATCAATCGAACGCTTTAAAAGAATTCTCACTCATCTGAATGAGCTGCTCATACTGTTCAGGTGTAAGATCCGAGTGATAATAATGAATAGGGTTCACTTTAACCCCTCCCTTCTCCACTTCGTAATGTAAATGTGCTCCTGTCGATTTACCAGTATTTCCAACTAATCCGATCAATTCTCCACGGGAAACTTTTTGTCCTTGTTTCACTTTAAAAGCACTCAAATGTGCATACCTCGTCTTGTATCCGTAACCGTGATTGATCACAATCGATTTACCGTATCCCCATCCACTTACTTCAACAGCCTCTACAATACCATCACCAGTTGAATATACATCCGTCCCCACATTTGCTGTAAAATCCATTCCTGTATGCATCCTCCTTGTCTTGTATATCGGATCTATTCGATATCCAAATCCAGATGCCATTCGTTTTAGATCTTTGTTATTCACGGGCTGAATTGCTGGAATACTGGCCAACATCTTTTCTTTGTTCTTGGCAAGCTCTATCAATTCTTTGAAAGATAAGCTTTGGCCATTCAGTCTCCTCTCAAGCTCATCCATATTTTCAGAAGTGGACTTCAATAACTCTGAATTTGTATATCCATTCAAATATTCATATCTGTCGCTACCCCCTATTCCCATCAATCTCAATTCTTCAGGAAATTTATCAGCATATAGCGCAAGACGATATAAGTCCTCATCTCGTTTCTCAATATCATCAAGAACTCGGTTCACCAGCTCCATGTCTTTATTCAAACGCTGGAGCTCTTCCTGATACATAGATATCTCATTTTTAAGCAACTTTTCTTTTGGGGAGTCAAGCTGTTTGGCAAAAAGAAAGGCAACCACAAGTCCAACAATAATACTTGGAGAAAGGTACAATAACGTGCGCAAAGCCCTCATTCCGAGACTCACAGATACCTCATCATACGTGAGGGTTTTAGGGTTATATCTGTACTTTTTTGCTGCCATGAAGCACAAAAATAGCTAATTAACTCGATGTCAGCTATTAAAAAACGTTTAGAACATGGTGATAAAAGTCTACTGAATGGGCCTGCTTTTCGTTTAATAACTTAAATTTGCTTTTCAAAATTCAATCCTCTTTCGAAGCATGAAAGTATCCGAGATACGCGAGCATTTTTTCAAGTTTTTTGAATCCAAAGAACATCAGATCGTTACTTCTGCCCCAATGGTTGTCAAGAATGATCCAACACTAATGTTTACCAATGCCGGAATGAATCAATTTAAGGATTACTTTTTAGGTTATCAAGTTCCTAAGGATCGACGCGTGGCTAATTCTCAAAAATGCCTACGTGTGTCAGGAAAACACAATGATTTAGAAGAAGTTGGTGTCGATACCTACCACCATACGATGTTTGAAATGCTTGGAAATTGG
>JALRFI010000110.1 GCA_023253775.1 Crocinitomicaceae bacterium | reverse complement strand
ATCTCACCGTCGGCACTTATAACCTCTTTTATTACAGACTTTAATCGTTCTTCAAACTCACCTTTATATTTCGCACCTGCAATTAAGGCACCCATATCCAATGAATAAACCACTTTTGACTTTAAATTCTCTGGAACGTCTCCGGAAATGATTCTGTGTGCGAGACCTTCAGCGATAGCTGTTTTTCCTACACCTGGTTCTCCGATCAAAATTGGGTTATTTTTGGTCCTTCTTGTTAAGATCTGTAAGACTCTACGAATTTCCTCATCCCGTCCAATAACCGGATCAAGCTTTCCTTCCTTTGCAAGTTCGTTAAGATTTTTAGCGTATTTCTCTAGTGATTTATATGTTCCTTCCTGACTGTTTGACGTAACGTTTTGTCCATTTCTGAGATCCATGATTGCCGCTTTTAATTTGGGTTTTGTGATATTGTTGTCCTTTAGTAAGGTCCCGATGCTGTCACCAGCATCGATTAAAGAATAAAGAAGAAATTCAATTGCAACATACTCATCCTTAAAATTCTTTAACTCGCTTATAGCATAATTAAGCACCCTATGTGCGTTCTGAGATAAGTACAGTTGTCCGCCTTCAACTTTTGGATAGGTTCCTATAATCCTGTCGAGCGCTGATTGTATAATCTTCTGATTTGCTCCTAGTTTTCCGATTAGAAAAGGAGTTATATCCTGATCGATCAAGAAGATTCCTTTTAGTAAATGTCCAGTTTCAATCGATTGATTGCCCTCTGATTCAGCAATTTGTTGAGCTTGATGGATGGCATCCTGCGATTTAATTGTAAACTTATTCAAATCCATTCGATTCAATTTGTTGATTTCGTTTCGTCAATTAATATTCCATGTAGAAATTTTAATCCTTTTCTATGAAAAATTGACACCGGGGCAGCTTTTAGTCTGTCAAGATGACTCATTGTATGTGTTTAAGGAGTTATGAACATGAAAATTTGGCTTATCCACATTTTTTGTAACATATGTTAATAACCTCCGTAACATATGCTCACAACAAGCAAACCATGAACAAGGTAATTTTATTCGGAGCATTGATTACTTCTCTTCATTCCTATGGTGGAGTAGAAAAGCAGATCACCAAAAAGGAATATGTCGAACAATGGAGGAATACTTCCGTTCAGCAGATGATTCAGTTTAATATTCCTGCTTCTATAACAATGGCTCAAGCTATTTTGGAATCAGGTAGTGGCAATTCTGTGTTAGCTAGAGAAGGGAACAATCATTTTGGAATAAAATGCCATGATTGGGAAGGGAAGACAATTTATCTGGATGACGATAAAAAAGGTGAGTGTTTCAGAGTTTACGATAGTGCAGATGAGTCTTATGTTGATCACAGTGAGTTTTTGACCACAAAATCAAGATATAGTAAGTTATTTGCTTTGGAACTGACTGACTATAAGTCTTGGGCCTATGGTTTGAAAGAGGCGGGATATGCAACAAATCCAAAGTATCCTGAGTTATTGATTGGTATAATTGAAGATTTGAAATTGAATGAACTCGACATACTTGGAATTCAAAATAATGAGATTTCACCTCTTGTAGTGGAAACGAAACCTATGGGACACACAATCAGCTCAGCTTTAATAGCACATCAGGTTTTTGATCATCAGAATAAAGTTAAGTATGTTGTAGCTCGAAAAGGAGATACGTTTTACAGAATTTCAAAAGAATTCGGGGTAGCATTATGGCAATTGTATAACTATAATGATTTCGGTAATAAAAAAGATGTTCTGGAAGAAGGTGATGTTGTTTTCATTCAGCCGAAAAGAAGAAGATCAAAAGTGAAAGAAGTTGTTCTTTCAAAAGAAATAACAGTTAAGGAACTTTCTCAATTGCATGCAATGAAACCAGAAGCAATTGTCAAGAAAAATAATTTTTTATCCATAGATCAAATTCTTCCTAAGGGAGAAAAGGTTTACCTGCGATAGCAGGTAACTCCGACCCGATAACATAGTATGTTGGGTTTTTTAGTTTGTTGTTGTTTGTTTGGGAAGCCTCGCGAAAGCGAGGCTTTTCTTGTAATCTTAACGTAGGATTACTAATTTAGGATTTCAAGCCAATCAATTAATATATCCCTATTTAAAACGATTTAAGATCAAATTGTCGAAATAGCATATACATTTATTGTTTAAATGTTAAACTATAAAACTTTTAATAATTCGAATATGAAACCTTCAACAGAATTGTTTAAACTCATCAAGTCACTTTCCAAATCTGAGAAGCGGTTTTTTAAGCTATCATCTTCTCTTCAAAGCGGAGACAAAAACTATCTGAAGATCTTCGATTATATTGAGTCTCATCCTAAATATGACGAAGAGGCATTGAAAGAAGAATTTAAAAGTGAAACATTTATCAAACATCTTCCCTCGGAAAAAAATCATCTTTATAAACTGATTTTAAAAAGTCTGAGATCTTATTACAGCGAACAATCTGTCAGTAGCATATTAAAGCAGGAAATTAAAAATGTAGAGATCCTATACAATAAAGCATTGTACAAAGAGTGCGAGAAATTCGTTTCAAGAGCAAAAGATGTTGCGAAAGAAAATGAGAAATTCTATTACTGGTACGAATTGATCTCGTGGGAAAAGAAGTTACTGGAAGAGGCGTATGAATCTGGAGAATTTAGTCATAATCTTGATGAACTTGTTGAGGAGGAAGAAATGGTAATTGCCAAATTGAGAAATCTGGCAGAATATCAGGTAATCTACTCAAAGATCAATCTTGTATTTAGAAGTGGTGGTTTCACAAGAAATGAAGCAGAAAGGAAAGTTGTGGACGAAATTGCAGATTATCACTTGATCAAGGGGAAAAATACAGCGTTATCCACAAGAGCATCTTCAATGTGCTATTACATCAAAGGACTTTGCGCAGCAACGAATAGAAATTATGAGGATAGTTATACGTTCTTTAATATGACTAGGGAAATCCTAGATAAAAATACGAAGATCAAATTTGATTCAGGTCAACGATATGTTCTAACGCTTTCACATCTTTTGAGATGTTACATTGATAGTAAGGATTTTGAAAAAGCAAAGAAACTTATTGAAGATCTTAGAGCATTGGATGGATCTAAAGGCTTTAATTCTACTGACATTACGGTTAGAATCTATACCAGCTCCTACAATTTGGAACTTTCGTTGCTTCATACCATGGGTGAATTTGATTCAAGTGTCAATCTTATTCCTAAAATCGAGGAGCTCCAGGAATATTATGGTGAGAAGGTTTCAAAAGAGCAAGAGATTTTGTTGACCTATAATAAAGCTTACAGCTATTTCGGGATTGGAGAATTTAAAAAGGCACTATTCTATATTAACTTGGTGCTAAATGATAATGAGCAGAATCTGAGACAAGACATTTACAGTTTCTCCAGACTTTTTAATCTCGTATTACACTATGAATTGGAAAATTACGATTTCCTTGAGTATATCATCAAATCAACAAATCGATATTTTTCGAAGCAAGAAAGGGATTTTCAGGTGGAATCTGTCTGTATTAAACATATCCGAAAGCTTGCGAAGGCAGTGAGTGCGAGTGAGAAGAATGAGGTGTTGAAGGCCATGAAAGAAGATCTTCAGGAGTTATTGAAAGATCATAATGAAAGGGTAGTGCTTGAGTATTTCAATATTTCTGCATGGGTTGACAGTAAGCTTGCCAAGGTATCTCTCTCAGATGCGGTGAAGCGGCAGTTAAAAGTTTAAGGCGAAAGAAATAAATAGCGAGCTACCTGTTCTTTGAACTTCCGCCACGCTGTTTGAAAAGGCAAAATAATTCTGATTGGACAGATTGATCTTATAAGCAACATCCAATGTGAATGTTTTGGATTTTATCCCGAATCCTGTTGAGCCGATGAACAATGGAGAATTTTCAGCTTCCATTTCTGGAGTAAATGAGTTACCATAATAAGCTATTCCCGCTCGAATAAAAATCGTTGAATAGACTCGGTATTCTCCTCCCAGTCGCAAGTTTACGGCCGGTTTGAAGATAGTTTTTGCATATGTATTTTCTATTTTGTAATCGTAGGGTGTATACGTATCATCTTTGGTCGTTTTGAAATGAGCCCATCTGTAATCCAAAAATTCTACATCAAGGTTTAAGCACCCCTTTGTACTGAATACATGTGCAAATGAACCGATGAATCTCCATGGGTTTCTAATTCTGTATTTGTAATTCCCGCTGGGTAGTAATTCTAAAGGTACACTAAATGATGAGTCTTTGAATTCACTGCTCATGTCAGCACTGAAATTATCCGTAAGTTCTGTGAAAGTTGGTGAATGAATAGCGAATCCGAATCTATCCGCTTCTGTAACGAGGTAGATAACACCGATCTTAAGATTTGTCCCCCATCCTGACGTTCTGAGGTCATACTTGTAATTGAATCCTCTCAAATCGGTTCCAGTGGTGTCAGTAAGCGTTTCTTTGTGGTCAATAAGCTCTTCATATTTATGATAGCGAAAGCCGATATTCCCTCCAAAATAAAGCTTATTCATATAATTGGCACTATATGAGACAAAAAGTTCTGTTTGTCCACCTTTTGATTGAACCGTCCTGTCATGGATTACATCTCCTTCATTTAATAATGAATAATAGGAATTCGTTGAAGGATCATAATTGATTGCGTAACTTTCATAACCAAGATAGGTCGAAAAGGGGAAGTAATAGTTTAGTAATATCGGTTCGTAGCCAAAAGCTTGCCCTGTAAATTCGTCAAGTAAAGAGGCGTACTGCTGACCTTTATAATGAACGGTTTCTTTAAAATTTTCGATTCGGTTCATTCCGAATCCAATTTGTTTGTAAAGGATCCCGTTCGACTCTCTTGATGCATCTTCAGTCAGAACAATTGCAAAATTTGAGATTCCACCTATTCCTTTTTTCTCAGCTGTGGTCTGATCGTTGAATGTTGTTGAGTTAGACCGAATACCTCCGTATTTTGTTATTCCCATTTGTGAGGATGAATACCT
>JALRFI010000101.1 GCA_023253775.1 Crocinitomicaceae bacterium | reverse complement strand
GACAAAAACCTTTCCTGGTTTTTTTACTTTTAATTACTCTCCTAAGAAGGATGTTATTTATTTAACAGTAGAAGAATTAAACTCAGAATTTCTATACGTTAATAGTCTTAGCCAAGGCATAGGGAGTAATGACATAGGGTTAGACCGAGGTCAATTAGGAAATGAAAGACTTGTATATTTTGATAAAGCAGGTGACAAATTGCTTTTAATTCAGCCCAACTTGCGTTACCGCTCAACTTCAGATAATCCCTTAGAGCAACGTTCAATCAAAGAAGCATTTGCCAAGTCTGTTTTATTTGGATTTCCAATTTTAGAAGAGCAGGAAGGAAAATATATTATAGATATTACACCTTTCCTACTTCAAGATGCCCATGGGGTAGCCCAGCGATTACGTCAAACCAATCAAGGAAACTTTTCAATTGACAAAACACGCTCTGCTGTTAACTTAGACCGTACTAAAGCCTTTCCTCAAAACATTGAGTTTGATATGTTATTAACATTTACCGGGGAGGCCAAAGGAAATTGGTTGCAATCAGTTACTCCAACCCCTGAAGCAGTAACGGTATTTCAACACCATTCCTTTGTAGCGCTACCTGATGATAAATATACTCCGCGTAGATTTGATCCAAGAGCTGGAGCAAACGCTTTTTCCTATTATGATTATACAACACCCGTAAACGAATCTACTCAAAAGCAGTTTATTTATCGTCATCGCTTAGAAAAAAAAGATCCAAATGCTACTGTAAGTGAGGCTGTAGAGCCTATAATTTATTATTTAGACCATGGCACTCCTGAACCTGTTCGTTCTGCCCTGTTAGAAGGGGGGCAATGGTGGAATCAGGCATTTGAAAGTATTGGGTTTAAAAATGCTTTTCAAGTCAAAATTTTACCTGATGACGCAGATCCTCTTGATGTTCGCTATAATGTAATTCAATGGGTTCATAGATCTACTCGTGGTTGGAGTTATGGATCAAGTGTTTCTGACCCTAGAACAGGAGAAATCATAAAAGGACATGTGAGTTTAGGCAGTTTAAGGATTCGTCAAGACTTTATGATTGCACTTGGCCTTACAGAAGCACCTTTCGCTTCAGGTAATACAAAAGAAGATGCGGCATTAGCTTTGGCCTTAGCAAGAATTCGTCAGTTGTCAGCGCATGAAATAGGACATACCCTAGGTTTTGCTCACAATTTTGCTGCAAGTGCAAATCATCGCTCTTCAGTAATGGATTATCCACATCCTGTAATTTCCCTTGAAGACAATTCGCTTTCCTATGATCAGGCATACGAAATTGGTATTGGTGAGTGGGATAAAGTAAGTGTTGCATATGCTTACAGTGATTTTCCTGAAGGAACTAATGAAGAACAAGCTTTAACAAAATTAATTGAAGACAGTGTAGGTGCAGGCCACGTATTTATTAGCGATAGTGATGCTCGTCCAATTGGAGGAGCTCATCCGACTGCTCATTTATGGGATAATGGAAGTGATTCGAAAGATGAACTTCTTCGTTTGCTTAACATAAGAAAAGTTGCTTTGCAACAGCTTTCTATAGATCATGTTAGAGAAGGAGAACCTTACAGCGCTTTGGAGGATCGATTCGTGCCAATGTATTTATTTCACCGTTATCAAGCAGAAGCAACTGTAAAACTAATAGGAGGCGAACAGTATGAATATGCTGTTAAAGGAGCAATACCATACAAAAGAACTGCTGTTTCCTCTATTGCTCAGCGTAATGCTCTTCAAGCCTATCTATCTACACTTTCTCCAGATGCTTTAGCAATACCAGAATCATTACATCCATTACTTCATCCACGTTCTTTTTCAAATCCAAGAACTCGAGAAAACTTTTTGTCTCAAACAGGTGTTACCTTTGACTACTTGGGAATAGCAAATAGTTTGAGTGATGCTCTTCTCAGCATGCTTTTTCATCCTCATCGTGCAAATCGTTTGGTTACACAATACGGATTTGATTCAAAGCAGTTGGGGTTAAAAGAAACTATGGATACCTTGATTGATAAACATTTTAAAGTAAATCCAAGAGAACGTTATCATGCCCAACTTAACGATATTGTAAAAGATAATATCCTAAAAAACATGATGGCATTGGGTCTAAGTGATGAATCAAACCCCTTAGTTAAAGCATTAATTACTGACCAATTAATTGGATTAGATCGTTGGTTATCAGCACATCCGGAAGCTTCTTTTGCTTCGCATCATAGAATGCAAATTGAGCGCTATTTTGATCATCCAGAAGAATTTGTCCCCGCTTTAGTTAGTAGATTGCCAGATGGCTCACCTATTGGAAGTTTTTCTTGTGATTATTAAAATATGATTGCGAATTTAATAAGCGATACAGTTACACGTCCATCTGAAGGAATGTTGGAGGCTATGATGAAGGCAAAGGTAGGAGATGATGTCTTTAAAGAAGATCCATCTGTTAATGCTCTCGAGGAGGAAGTAGCTTCATTATTTGGTAAAGAAGCAGCGTTATTCTTTCCTACGGGTACAATGGCTAATCAAACTGCGATTAAGTTACATACACAACCTGGTGATCAGTTGATTTGTGACCATTATTCACATATTTATAACTATGAAGGGGGAGGTGTTAGTTTTAATTCAGGTGTTTCTTGTAGGTTAATTGAAGGAAATCAGGGAAGAATAACGGCAGACCAAGTAGAATCAGTAATCAATCCTCCAGATTTTTATCATAGCCCTAAAACTACACTTGTATGTTTAGAAAATACAACGAATAAAGGAGGAGGAGCGGTTTATGATTTCGAAGAAATAAAGAAAATAAGAACCTGCTGTTCAAATAATGGTTTGGCACTTCATCTAGATGGAGCTCGACTTTGGAATGCCCTTGAGGTGACTGGAGAATCTACTTTAGCCTATGGAGAACAATTTGACACGATATCACTTTGTTTTAGCAAAGGGTTGGGCTGTCCTGTAGGGTCGATATTAGTGGGTTCAAAAGAAACTATGACTAAAGCTCTTCGAATAAGAAAAGTATTTGGTGGGGGTATGAGACAGTCTGGATATCTTGCAGAAGCAGCACGTTATGCATTGCAAAATCATCGAAAAGACCTTAAAAATGACCACAAAAAGGCAAAAGAACTTGAGGTAGTTCTAAAAGAATGTGTTCATATAAAATCAGTTGAGCCTGTAATAACCAACATTGTTATATTTTCTTTGCATAATGAAAGAAATGAAATTTATTTTTTAGACCATCTTCGTGAAAAAGGAATTTTACTTCTATCACTAGGAAAAGGAAAATTGAGAATGGTTACCCACAGAGATTACACTCCAGAACAGCATGAATATGTAATAAAAACCCTAACTCAAATGAATGTATTATGAAATCAAAAACCTTATTATTACTGCTAACAACAATAGGAATTCTTATCGCCTGTAAAAAACAATACAACATGAGTTTTGATACCAGTATCGTGCCCCCGATGGCAGAAAAAATACCATTTCAACTAAAAATTCACAATGATATTCGTATTGACGATTATTATTGGATGCGTGACCGCGAAAACCCTGAAGTTATAGATTATTTAGAGCGTGAAAATGATTACTTCAAAAAAATGACTTCTGCTACAGCTCCCTTTAGAGAGGAACTTTATGAGGAATTAAGGGGGCGAATTAAAGAACAAGATGAATCTGTTCCCTATTTTTATAATGGTTACTGGTATATAACTCGATTCGAGGAAAATTTACAATATCCTATTTATACTCGGAAAAAGGACTCGCTTAGTGCAAAAGAAGAAATTCTCTTTGATGCCAATGAAATGGCTAAAGGGCACGATTATTTCAGTTTGGTTGGTATTAATGTAAGCCCTGACAACACAAAGGCAACCTTCGGAATAGACACAGAATCTAGACGAAAGTACACCCTTTATGTAAAAGATCTTATTTCCGGAGAAATATTACCTACGGTTATACCCAACACAACAGGAGGTACTGCCTGGGCATCAGACAATAATCACTTTTTTTATGTCCACAAAAATGAAGAAACTTTACGTTCAGAAACTATTTTTCGTCACAATATAATGACACCATCTGCTAATGATATTAAGATTTATCATGAAGAAGACGAAACCTTTTCTGTTTATGTTCGGGAATCTAAATCACAAGAATATATTTATATATCTTCCTACAGTACACTAACTACAGAACATCAATTTTTACCTTCTAATACACCACTTGAAACCTTTAAAATTATACAGCCTAGAAAAAGAGGGTTAGAATATGAAGTCTCTCAATTTCAAGATCATTTCTATATTCTACACAATGGAGATGGGGCGATCAATTATAAAATTTCAAAAACCAAAATTTCTCAAACTGAAAAAGAACATTGGGAAGATGTATTACCTCATAAAGAAGATGTTCTTATAGAAGATTTTGAAATTTTTCAAGACTATTGGGTCATTACTGAAAGATCACAAGGCCTAACTAAGATAAGAATCAAACGATGGGACGAAAGTGAAGATTACTATCTTCCGGTAGAAGGAGAAACGTATAGTTTATATGGATCTTATAATCCTTCATTTAACACTTCAATTTTTCGATATGGATACACTTCGTTAAAAACTCCAAATTCGACCTATGAATTCGATATGGCAACTCAATCGAACACTCTTCTCAAACAACAAGAAGTTATGGAAAATGATTTTGATCCAGCCAATTACATTGAAAAACGAATTTGGGTAACGGCACAGGATGGGGTTCAAATTCCAGTATCATTAATTTATCATAAAAACACCTCCTTAACTGCTGAGACTCCATTTTTACTTTATGGATATGGTTCTTATGGCTCAACTATAAATCCTAGCTTTTCTAGTACTCGCTTAAGTTTAATTAATCGAGGTTTTGTTTTTGGAATAGCACATATTCGTGGAAGTGATTATTTGGGAAGACAATGGTATGAAGAAGGAAAAATGTTAAAGAAAAAAAAATACGTTTACCGATTTTATTGATGTTTCTCGATATTTAATAGAAAGTGGAATGACTAGCGCTAATCATCTTCATGCTCTTGGTGGTTCAGCTGGAGGACTTTTGATGGGGGTTGTTGTTAATTTAGCTCCAGAATTATATCGAAGCGTGACTGCCGCTGTTCCATTTGTAGATGTAGTTACTACTATGTTAGACGAAAGTATTCCGTTAACAACTTCTGAATATGACGAGTGGGGGAACCCCAATGAAAAAGAATTTTACGATTATATGTTATCCTATTCTCCATATGATAACGTAAAGTCCAGCAGGTCAGTGCTGACCTGAATAAAAGCCTGAGCGATAAACATCAATTGGAGCTGACGAATGTTCGTCTGCAAGAGCGGATTAATCTGTCACATGAACTGCATGACGGGTTGGGAGGGTCTATTGTCCGTTCCATGATTCTGGTGGATCAAAGTAGCGAAACAGTTTCTAAACAGCAGTTTCTTTCCATGCTGAAACTGCTCAGAGATGATCTCAGACAAATCATTGACAGTGGTTCATCTATTGAAAATAAAGTCCCACAAACGCCGGTACTCTGGATCGCACCGGTACGTTATCGTTTTACCCAGCTGATGGAAGAAATGGGGATTGTAGTTGAATGGTCATTTCCAAAAGTCTGGCAGCGTGAACCGACGGCATTACAGTGTTTGACGTTGATCCGAGTAGTCGAAGAAAGTCTGACCAATATCATTAAGCATAGTCAGGCCAGTCAGGTAAAAGTCAGTCTGGAATATTCCCAGCCACATCAGCTTACTTTAAGCATTCAGGATAATGGCATCGGTTTCGATGCTGACATGGTGCAAAAAAATGGTCTGAGTATTGGAATGCGCAGCATGAAAATGCGGGTTGAGCGCATGGGAGGATTGTTCCAGATTGAATCTGAACAAGGAGATACGCTGATTCGTGTTGTATTAGAGCTGTATCAGCCTTAATTAGTTAGAATTCTAGACTCTAAAAATAAAAAAGAGGATCATGTGATCCTCTTAAAATTATTGCCTAAATAGAACCGTGGAAAGATTACTCGTCTTCTGGCGGTGGAACCAGCATCAACACGGCTTCATTTAATAATGCAGCAACATCTTCCAGAATTTCTTCATCAGCGAAGTCTTCACCGAATAACAGCGCTTCACCATCTGCAAGCTGTTTGAGTTTTGCGGTAAATGTCTCAGAGATGCACACACCCTCACCATTTGCCCAGAACAGAACGTCGCCGTCCGTTTCAGTATAAAGCAGGCGTGACGCAGGTTCGAGCATCAGGCTATAGCCCTGATCGAGTGCTTCTTCCAGATCACCTGTACCGATTTCTTCTGCTTCAGGCAGGTTTTCAGGATATTTAGGTTCGGACATCAAGCTCATGATGGCATCTTCGAGAACATTGGAATTATGCAGTTGCTGCATGATGTGTTCTTTCAGATATTCCAGCTCATTGCTGCTGACTTCGCCAATGGCACCGACTTGATCACGGATGATATCCAGCAATGGGTTACGCAGCGTTTCATTTTCAGAGAATTTATCCCCGACACGATCCATCATGTCACTGACATTTGGCATACGGAAACCGAATGAATAAGTCAGGCAGTCATCTTCAGCTACGCCGTAGTGAGCTAGACCGGGCGGTACATAGAGCAAGTCGCCAGGTGCCAGGACTTCATCAAAGTTCACTTCTATTTCAGGTAATAATTTAAGTGGTTGACCTGGAACGAATGCCGTTTCGGCATCACACATTTGCCCAAGCTGCCAGCGACGGTGGCCATGGCCTTGTACCAGAAATACATCATAGAAGTCGAAATGTTTGCCGACTGAACCGCCTTGTGGAGCATAAGACACCATAATGTCATCGCGACGCCATTGTGGAATAAACGGGAATTTTTTCCAAAGCGCCGACAGGTCAAATGAATAGTGATCTACAGCCTGAACCAAAAGTGTCCAGAGTTTTGGCATTTTCTGGAAATCTGCTTTGAGCAAAGGTGAAGATTTCACGCTCCATTGATTCGGATCACGATCTTTCTGCTTGATGAGACGGGCAGTGACATGTTCTTCAAGCGCAAGTTCCATCACATCATTGGGTTCAAGCAAACTGACGATTTCAGGCATCGCATTACGCACCAATAAAGGTTTCTTTTGCCAGTATTCGCTAAGGAATTGTTCAGCGGTAATACCGCCTAATACGTCTAAAGGTTGAGACATAGATTACAGCCTGAATTTAAATGGGAGATTAAGGAACCAAAATTTTTAATTCACGAAGAATATGACAGAGCTTGATCATTGGCATGCCCATCAGCGTGGTCTGATCTTGTCCGATCATTTCTTCAAACAAGCTGATACCGAGGCTTTCACATTTGAAACTGCCTGCACAATGCAAAGGTTGTTCAATTTCGACATAACGCTCGATTTCGACCTGAGACAGTTTGCGGAACTTGACTTTATAGTGTTCAACCAGACTTTGTTCAAAACCGGTCGATAGCTGCTGCACACTGAGCGCAGTACTAAAATAGACAATCTTGTCCGAGTTGGCTTGTAGCTGGCGAATGGCCTTTTCAGTCGTTAACGGTTTACCAATAAAAATATCCGGCGCACCTTCACGCCATGCCACCTGATCTGAGCCGATCACAATCGCTTCTGGATTTTGTTCAGCAATATATCTGGCTTTCTCAAAAGCCAGTCGTTGTGCCAGATCATCTGCGTGATTTTCCCCGCGAGGAGATTCATCAATATCCGGTACCATGGAAATATAATTAATATGCAGACGATCCATCAGCGCTTTGCGGGTTTGACTGGACGATGCCAAGATAATCTGTGCAGAATTCATTAGACAGCATATTCCTCAAGAATATTTAACGGTACATACGCCAGAACAGCTTTGTGACAGGCTTGTAGCTTGATCGGTGGAGCTTGACCCGCTTCATAGGCTTCGACCCAGCGCGTTACGCAGATACACCAGAAATCGCCAGGTTGCAGGCCCGGGAAATCCAGTTCGGGCAAAGGCGTAATCAGGTCATTACCGACTTTTTGAGAAAAATTCAGAAATTCTGAGGTCATTTGCGCGCAAACCGTATGCTGGCCCAGATCGGTGGTCGCAGTATGGCAAAAGCCATTGCGGAAATATCCGGTAATCGGATCGAAGCAACAGCTGGACAAAGGCTCACCTAACACGTTCAAACGGTTAAGATTTGGATCAGGATGTATCGACATAGGGACTGAATCTAAAAGAGGCTTTTTTCTATCATAACAAAACTTTGGCATTCATAATGTTTTCTGCAAAAGATGCTAACCTTTTTCTGCATAATCATTTAAAATCGCCTGGTTTTAATATCTATAAAGTGAGCTCTACATGAACTTTCAGCGTATGACTGACCTCGATTTAGCAGGTAAACGTGTTCTGATCCGTGAAGATTTAAACGTTCCTGTTAAAAATGGTGTGATCACCAGCGATGCGCGTCTTCGTGCAGCATTGCCAACGATTAAAGCAGCACTAGAAAAAGGCGCTGCAGTCATGGTGTATTCTCATCTGGGTCGTCCGGTTGAAGGTGAACCTAAAGCTGAACAGTCACTTGCTCCTGTAGCGGCTTACTTGACTGAAGCTTTAGGCCAAGAAGTGAAACTGTTTACTGACTATTTAGATGGTGTGGAAGTTCAGGTAGGTCAGGTCGTTCTACTTGAAAACTGCCGCTTTAACGTGGGTGAAAAGAAAAATAACCCTGAGCTTGCAGCAAAATATGCAGCGCTGTGTGATGTATTCGTGATGGATGCCTT
>JALRFI010000081.1 GCA_023253775.1 Crocinitomicaceae bacterium | reverse complement strand
GATGGCTCAACAGACCTCAGGTAGATACTTTTTCCCTTTAGCATTTTTCAGATTCTTAATTCGTTGATTGATCACCTCTCGATCATACTCCTCCAGCCCCTTATAATCTTCAGTTAAATGTACTGCATAAATTGATTTGATCTTATTGGCTTGAAATAGATTGTCCAATAAAACATGTAAAGTGATCTTTCTGTTATCGTTGAAAACCAGATGAATTAGCGGAGTTAAACAAGTAATATCTATTCCGTCTGCACTTTGATAATCCTTGAAAAATGGTTGAATAGATTCAACTTGAAGATCACACTGAACTAGAAGTGATGGAATTTTTTTCTTTGTGAGAATCTCGAGTACTTTCCCAACAGGCAAATTCGAATCTTTTCCATTTGATTTAAGACTGAAATAGTGCCCCCCCAGAGAAACCCCGATATGTGGTGGGATTTTATCGGCATGCCAAACCCAGAGATAGATTCCTGAAGTTAATTCGATCTCATCAACCGAATTTTTATGCTTTACTTTATCAATCCAAATAGAACTCACCTTCAAAAACCAATTGAGCCGGACCAATCAATCTGATATTTTCAAATCCCTCAGAACTTGAACCAGCAAAAGAAACCTTCAATTTACCCCCTTCAACATCAACATCGATCGATTGATGTCCATTCATATTTAATTTAACAGCATATGCAAGTGCACAAGCAGTTGCACCTGTACCACAGGACAACGTCTCGTCCTCCACTCCTCTCTCGTAAGTCCGGATCTTTAGGCCATTGCCTGTGACTTGAGAGATATTTACATTGATACCTTCAGCTTTATATCTTTCAGAATATCGAACTTGTTTCCCAAACGATACAATATCCTCCTTTCTCACATCCTCACAAAAGTGCACAAAATGAGGTGAGCCAGTATCAAGAATATAATTCTGATTATCTTTTTCAATGTTCTTCACAGGAAGCATTTCTACCCAATAACGATCTCCATCTTTTCCACCTCTATGGACCCCGTCTATCGCACTAAATTCGACTTCCTGAATATTGATTCCTATAGATTCAGTAAAAGCAAGAGAACATCGTGCACCATTTCCACAAAAACTCTTGGAACCATCCGAGTTAAAATAATCTACTTCAAATGCATTAACTGAGGAACGATTGATGCGTATTAAACCATCCCCACCAATACCAAATCTTCTGTTACAAATTCGCTGAACGTGTTCCTCAATGATAAAATCATACTCCCCAAACATATTATTGAGCATAATAAAATCATTACCGGTACCTTGATATTTTGAAAAGTAGATTGTCTTCATTTATTAGAGCAAATGTAGTGTTTATACCCCATATTATCTGAAAAAGCGCTTAACAATCTTTAACATGGTAACCTGCAACATATGGCAGAGAATTTGCGTTATTCGTGTGTCAAAATTTAAAATAAGGACAGTATGAAAAGTAGTTTAAAATCAATTGGACTAGGAGTGTTAGGAGGATTATTGCCTCTTGGGGCTTTTCTGATGATCAACACAACCGAATACAGCAGCCTCTCAGACAAAGTGATCGATGGAAACAAAGCACATTTTGGCAGACTTACAAGTTTGGATAATTCTCTAAACATGCCAAATTTCGTCGATGCATCAGAGAATACCATTAATTCTGTTGTTCACGTCACAACAAAGGTGGTTAAGACAAGTTTTCAGCGAGATCCCTTTCAAGAATTCTTTTATGGCCCTGGTGCCGGAGGGCGTGAATTCAAACAATATGGGGCTGGCTCCGGTTCAGGAGTCATTGTTTCTTCTGAAGGATTTATCGTAACGAACAATCATGTTATAGAAGATGCCAGTGAAATTGAGGTCATACTAAATGACAACTCAAAGTATACCGCAAAGATAATTGGAACTGATCCTTCCACGGATATTGCAGTCCTTAAAATTGAAGGCGGAGACTTTACTCCTATCGCCATAGGAAACAGTGACAATCTTAAAGTTGGAGAATGGGTACTTGCAGTTGGAAATCCATTCAACTTAACATCTACAGTAACAGCAGGAATTGTCTCTGCCAAAGCCAGAAACATTAATTTGCTCGCTGACAGAAGCTCAGGCTCAAGTGTACCAATTGAATCATTTATCCAAACCGACGCTGCTGTAAATCCAGGAAACAGCGGTGGAGCCTTGGTAAACACAAAAGGAGAGCTGGTCGGAATCAATACGGCGATAGCATCTTATACTGGTAGTTATTCTGGCTATTCATTTGCTGTACCTGTCAATCTGGTTCAGAAAGTAATGAGGGATCTAATTGACTTTGGAGTTGTACAAAGAGGATATCTTGGAGTGCAAATTTCAGATGTTAACCAGGAATTAAAAGAAAAAGAAAGTCTTCCAAATTTGAAAGGAGTATACGTTGCCAAAGTGATTGAAGACGGATCAGCTGATAAGGCAGGCGTTAAAGAAGGTGAAGTTATCCTAAAAGTGGGCAGCAAGGAAGTAAACTCAGTTGCCGAACTTCAGGAAGAAATAGGTAAAAGACGACCCGGAGACAAAGTAACTCTTACCATCAGAAAGAAAGGTGGCGATGAAGAGATCAAAGACCTCGTTCTTCGAAATAAAGATGGCGATACAAAACTTGTATCAAAGGAAGAGATCAGAAAAAATGTAGCATTGGGAGCAACTTTCATAGAGCTCACATCAAAAGAAAAGAAAGAACTGAATGTTACGAATGGAGTCAAGATCGAAACCTTGAATGCTGGTAAATTAAAGTCACTTGGTCTTCAGGAAGGAATGGTAATCACAAAAGTGAATAATGAACCCATAGAAACTGTTGAGCAATTGACAAATAAACTGAACAGCAAGAATAATGGGATCCTTTTAGAAGTGCTCACTCAGAGCGGTAAGAAAGAATATGTAGGTTTTGGTCTTTAATAAATTAAAGGCACACTTTTTGCTAAGGTACGACGCTGAAAATAAATGATTTTTTTATTTGGAAATCAGTTTCCTTTCGTCGTACCTTTGCATCCGTTTTTCACATTAGTTATTAGAAAAAAAGGGGATCAAGCAGAGGATGAGACAGCTAAAAATTACCAAGTCGATTACAAATCGCGAAAGCCAGTCACTAGATAAGTATCTACAAGACATCGGTAAAGAAGAACTAATTACAGCCGAAGAGGAAGTTGAATTAGCAAGAAAAATTAAGCAAGGAGATCAGAAAGCTTTGGAAAAGCTCACAAGAGCCAACCTTCGTTTCGTTGTATCCGTTGCAAAGCAATACCAAAATCAAGGACTTACATTACCTGACCTTATCAATGAAGGCAATCTTGGATTGATCAAAGCTGCTCAGAAGTTTGATGAAACCAGAGGTTTTAAATTTATTTCATACGCTGTATGGTGGA
>JALRFI010000080.1 GCA_023253775.1 Crocinitomicaceae bacterium | reverse complement strand
ATTAAGAAAAAAAAGAGGGAGCAATTGCTCCCTCTTTTTTTGTTTATTTCTTTTAGTCCTTAATTACTGAGTAACCAGGGTATTTCTTTGAATCAAAAACAAACTTTGAATCTTCGATTGCAGTATTACCGTCAAACTTGTTGACTGTATACGTCATAGTTGTTCCGTCCTTAGTTTTAAGAACTGCCTTTTTCAGTTCATTCGAAGATTTCGAGATATATAATGTGATCGTGTGGTATTCAACTTTCGCAGGGTTTTTAGGATACAAGTTAATTACGTGAACTGCCTCATTATTCAATTTGTCTTCACGATCGTACTTGTTCTTAAATCCAGTTTCCCAAATGGTCATTAATTTCTTTGGATTAATTGACTCTTCATCCGCTTCAGCAGCATCAGTTTCATAAACCGTTTTTTCTTCCTTAACAATTGTCCAGGTTTTAGTTCCATTCGAAATGATCGTGTTCTCACCATAGGTAGCACAGAATTTATCACCTTTCACCCAGCCTTTACCTGTTTCAGTTTCATTCGTTCCTGTTGCTGAATTTTTAATAGTCGCGGAAAACTCGATGTAAAATGTTTTATAGCCTTTCATTTTTGTAGACAACTTATCAAGGATACCTTGAGATTTAGCATCCTGTGCAAAAGTTGAAAAGGCGTAAAAAGCAATTATTGTAAGTACGTATTTCATTTGATTAATTTTCGGTGCAAATATCAGAAATTGTGCCAAAGGAAAAAAATTAACGATCAAGAAAAGAGAGAATTCCTTTCAAAGTGCTTATGTCAATGTCGTGACTGCCTTGATAATCAATTGTATTAAAGCCAAAAGAGCGATAAAACGTTCTAACTTTCTCAGCATCTTCATTTCTATAGTATTGATCTTCATTTCCTAAAACGAAGTAATTATCCGAATTCTCCTTTTGAATTAAGTTTTCGTCAATGTCGGGAGGGAACACTGTAGCCCACATGATCAAGTTCTTGACATTCTGGTTGTTCTTTGAATAAAACCACCTGGCAGCTGTTGCCCCTCCTTGAGAAAAACCCAGTAAGATTATTTTTTTTGAAGGTTGAGTGTCTTGAATGTGCTCAATGATCCTATCTAAGTATAGGATGTTATCACTGATATCGTCCTCTCTCTCTGTCTTTGTCATCCACGAGGCACCAACCCTTCCTTCGGTTCCATTAAGATAAAAGCGATGTAGTCCTTCCGGAGCGATGACATGGTAATCATTGTAAAGAGAACTAAATTTTCGAATAAAAAACTCAGCCGATTGTCCGTATCCATGTAAGGCAATCACAACTATGTTGCTTCTCTCGTTTCCTTCTTTGAAGATACGAGTCGTTTTATTTACCGCGATCTTTTCTTTCATTGGCAACAAAAATAGAAATAGATTGTATTTTTGAGCATGCGAAAATTACTGGCATCTGTTCTTCTGGTAATTGTTCTCTGGCAATTGTTAGGGTTTGCGGGATATTTTGAATTCTCAAGATATCAGATCCGTAAAGAAATCAAAACACTTCTAAAAAATGGTGTAGACAAAAAAGATCTGATCAAATTTGATTTTACATCTACCGAATATGCCTCTCTGAAATGGGTGAAAAAGAATGAATTCGTGTATGGTGATCATTTTTATGATATAGTGCGGGAAGAAAAAGGTAAGGGGAGTTACTCTTTGCAGTGTATCTCGGATGATATGGAAACGGTATTATTTGCAAAACTAAATCAGACCGTTTCATTAAATCAAACGAAGAAGAACAATAGTGTCATCATAAATTGGTTTGAATTGCTGATCTCACCGTATTTTCCGGTAGACGAATTGTCTCTTCACCTAAATGAATTTCCTGAAGAAGAACGAGATTGTTTCGAACAGCAATTTGCTGTTTTATGGGTTGATTATGAATTGAAAATTGGACCTCCAGAGGTAAAATGGTTTTCCTAAATCATTTGTTATAAACCAATTAATCCAAGTTTTATTAATTCATAAATCATGAGAAATATTCTCTTAGGGTATTTTCTACTCTGCTCAATATTGTTGTTTGGCCAACATGAGAATTCATTGTACGAGCTTAAAGTGATTGATATTCTATCCTTGAAGCCAATAGAAGGTGTAGCTGTTATCAATAACACAAATAATCAGATGATCGGAAAATCGGATTCGAAAGGTCTAATTTCCTTTAAGCCGATCAAAGGCGAAATTCAAGTTTCGTTTAACCATCCGATGTATGAGAAATTCACTACCCAACTTCCTCTCACGGATGGAGGTACAATAATTCGCCTTTCAGAAAATGTAGCTTCGATCGATGAGGTGGTTGTGTCTGCAAGTAAGTTTGAGGAGAAACGAAAGGATGTATCACAAAAGATTCAAGTGATCCGGGCATCTGAGCTAGAAAACATGAATCAGACATCGACTGCTGACGTATTAGCAAATTCAGGAAATGTGATGGTTCAGAAAAGTCAGCTAGGTGGAGGTAGTCCTGTGATCAGAGGATTTGAAACAAATAAAGTGCTGATTGTTGTAGATGGCATCCGAATGAACAATGCAATCTACAGGGGGGGGCACCTTCAAAATGTCATTACCCTCGATAATGCAATTTTTGATCGTGCTGAAATCGTGTACGGCCCAGGGTCAGTGGTCTACGGTTCTGATGCATTGGGAGGTGTTTTGTCATTCAGGACAAAAGATCCCTTACTTTCTTCTGATGGAAAACTAATGATTAAAGCCAATGCATACACCAGGTATATGAGTGCTGCGAACGTTTATGCTGCTCACGCCGATGTGGCCGTAGGGTCAAAGAAATTTGGTTCATTAACATCGTTTACGTATTCGAATTTTGGTGATTTAAGACAAGGTTCTAACCGCGAGATCTTTGCAGGTAATTTTGGTGCCAGATCATGGTATCAGGACAGAATTGGTGGTAAGGACAGCATGATCATGAATGCTGATTCGAATCTTCAAGTAGGTTCGGGGTATACCCAGTATGACCTTTTGCAAAAGTTTATGTACCAGCAGAATGAAAATGTAAAGCATATGGTCAACTTGCAATATTCTACCTCTTCAAATATTCCCAGGTACGACAGATTAACACAAATGTCATCAGGTCTACCTAGGTTTGCAGAATGGTATTATGGCCCTCAGGACAGACTTCTTGCAGCGTACACTTTGGTTCTGACAAATAAAAATAAGTTGTATGATAATGCAAGGTTGATTCTAGGTTATCAACAGATTGAAGAAAGTAGAATAGATCGAAGATTTAATAATACAGGTCTGAATCATCGAATTGAGAACCTTGACATTTACACATTGAATCTTGATCTCGCGAAAAAATCAGGTAAAAATGAGCTGAGATACGGATTCGAAGGATGGTACAATAACGTTGCATCGACCGCATTCAAAAAAGATATCGAGACAGGAGTTGAATCGCCTTTGGATACAAGATATGCTTCCGGAGGCGCAAATATGAGCTCTTTTGCCGCCTATTTGACGCATACCTATGAAGTGAATGATCGATTGATCTTAAATGAGGGGATTCGATTCTCAAGTATAGGTCTTAACGCAAAATTTACGGATACTACTTTTTTCAAATTCCCATTTAATGAAACATCTCAGCAAAATGCGGCGCTTAACGGAAACATTGGCTTGATCTATATGCCCGATGCAGAGACCAGAATTAATATGCTTTTCTCCACGGGTTTCAGAGCACCCAATGTGGATGATCTCAGCAAAGTTTTTGAATCATCTCCAGGAAACATAATTGTTCCTAATGAAAATATAAAACCTGAATACACCTATAATGGTGAATTGGGGATAGGGCATAGACTTGGAAAGAAAGTAGATGTTCTGGCAACAGGATATTACACTTTTCTGACTAATGCACTTACAATTAAGAATGATCAATTTAATGATCAGGACTCGATTCTATACGATGGAGTAATGAGTAACGTTGTTTCCATGCAGAATGCAAGTAGGGCATATTTATATGGTTTGGAGCTTTCAATGAATGGTAAGATCAGTAATTATGTCAAGGTTTATGCTACATATAATTATACGTATGGAAGGATTATTAATGATTCATTAGCTGCAATTCCTTTAGATCACATACCGCCTGTTTTTGGAAAGCTTGGATTTCAGGTGATAGACGGAAAGCTCCGAGGAGAAATGTTTGTGAATTATAGCGGTTGGAAAAGAATTGAAGATTATAATCCTTTCGGAGAGGATAATCAAGCATTCGCCTTACCCCAAGGGATGCCTTCATGGTACACGATCAATGCAAGAGTTGGATATCAGTTCAATAAAAACCTTGGAATTCAATTGGCATGTGAAAATATCTTGGATAGGAATTATAG
>JALRFI010000069.1 GCA_023253775.1 Crocinitomicaceae bacterium | reverse complement strand
GAAAGTTACAACGATGCGAAGAAGGCGCTGGAGTGGATTGCCAAGAACACAACTACTGTCATGGCGGCTGAGGCGAAGTTCACGATTGCGGAGATGTACTTCAAGCTACAGGATTATACAAATTCGGATGCTGAGATTCGCGCCTTGTTAAAAATGAAGCCGGCCTACAATTACTGGATTGCGAAATCATTGATCTTGCAGTCAAGAATCCTGATCATTCAGGACGATCTGTTCCAGGCCGAACAAACATTGAAATCAGTGTTGGATCACTATCCAGATCAGAATGATGGAATTATCAGTGAAGCGCAACAATTGTATGATGAATTGATGCAGCTGAAAAACAAACCGAAGAGCCTTGAGCAGCAAGGAGATGTCGAGATTGAAGTTAACGAAGAGAATGGAGGAAACTGATCATGAAAAAGACAATTAAAATCTTAAGTGTCGTATTGCTTGCATTTAATCTTCAAGCTCAAGGGCCAGATGTGATCATCGAGGGTACAGGAATACGTCAGGTTGAACCTGCATATAGGATCAGCGAACAACCAGCGATCATTGATACGAACCTAGCAAACAATGTGATCGAGTATCCATTATTGCTTGTTCAACATCAAGTGACAGCAGAGCTTGATACGATTGCAGCAGCAAAAATCAAGTCAACTGAGAAGCTGGCTCAGCTTTATTCCTTTTATGCAAAAGTGGGAATAGGAACTGAATTGATGCCGTTGGGAGAGCTGTATTATGATTCCAAGAGATCCAGGAAATTCATTTATGGCGCACATGCTAAGCATTTGAGTAATTATGGAAACTTTAAAAACTATGCCCCTGCGCAATTTGATCGTTCGGGAATAGGAGTATACGGTGGAATTAATGAAAGATGGTACTCTTTGCGCGGGGATCTGAATTACCGAAATCAGGGATTACATTATTACGGACTGAGGGTCCCGACGGATTCTATTCCTGCAGATAGTATTGCACAGCGATACAACGACCTTGGCGGGAAATTCTCCTTCTCTTCGCACAAAAAGGATAGTGCCAAAGTGAATTACACAGTTGGCGTTGAATACAATTGGTTCTCCTCACGAAAACAATTTGGAGATTCTCTAACCGATTGGAGAGGAAAGGAAAACTTCTTCGGGGCAACCTCCAGCGGATGGTATAAACTAGGGAAAGAAGTATACGCCGCTGAATTCAACGTTCGTTACAACGGTTATAAATATGGAATTCAGAACGAGCAAATATCAACCGTGGACACGGCAATTTATCTCAATAATACAGTTATTAATTTTAAACCAACGATATCAACTTATCTGAAGAACGATCGATTCAAAGCGGTTATTGGTGCCGATGTGGTAATCAACGCACATCTTAAAACGAAAGCCCACATCTATCCTGTTGCTGAGGTCAAGTATTCAATGTTCAATGACATATTTATTCCGTATGTTGGCTTGAGAGGGGGAATGAAGCAGGTAACCTATAAGTCTCTTACACTAGAAAACGAATTCGTAAGAACAAACCCTGAGTTGCGCAACGAGAATACGGTGATCGATGTCTATGGAGGGATTAAGGGGACGCTTTCCAAAAGGATCAGCTTCAATGCAAATGTTAGTTATTCCAGAGTGAAAGACAAAGCACTTTTCGTTACTGACACAATCTTCTCTCCAGGGAATAAGTTTGCAGTCATTTACGACACGATGAATGTTCTGAAAATTGAAGGGGCGATTTCTTATCAATTGAATGAAAAACTGAAAATTGACGGAATAGGACGATACAATTCATATGAATTATTGACCAACACGTATGCCTGGAACCTGCCTCAGCTGCAGCTCATTGTAAGAGGACATTATAATTTGTTCGATAAATTCATGATCGACCTAGACCTTAATTTGGAGCAAGGACGGAGGGCATTGGTTTATGATTCACTGGAAACAAACGTAACGCTGGAAAATGGTCAGCTGGCCAAATCCTTGGGGTTTATTGCAGATGTCAATCTGGGATTGGAGTATAGATACAACAAGAGGATTTCAGCGTTTTTACAGTTAAATAATTTGGCATCTCAACGTTACATGCGCTGGTACAACTATCCCGTTCAGATTTTTCAGGTTATGGGCGGGGTAACATTCAGATTTTAAGCCTCCTCAGTAAAGGATTCTTCTTGATCTGCATTCTTCTTTTTTGAAGGAATAAATGTCTTTTGTCTTAGGATGACATAGACAACCCCCACTGTGATTGAAGCATCTGCAAGGTTCCAGATAGCCGGAAAAACTTCTTTTCCACCGAGTAAAGGCATCCAGTCTGGCCAGATCGCCTGAAACTTGAACATATCAACGACATTACCAAGAAGAAATCCGGTATGGCGTGTTTCAATGTCTCCAAAAATACCGCAATCAGAAACCACACCTGAACCCTCCAGATGATTGAAGGGCATACAAGGATCGTAAGGAAACACGAAATCGTACAGCATTGAATCGATAAGATTACCAGTTGCACCAGCCAGGATTAGGCCAATACCGATCAAAAGGGATCTTCGAACGCCATTTCGAGCTTGATTGATCCAGTAATATCCGATACCAAAGATGGCAACGATCCTGAAAATGCTTAAAGCCAATTTGTGCCAGATTGCTGAACCGAAGGTGGTCCCAAAAGCCATCCCTTGATTTTCAATATATTCAAGCACGAACCAGTCACCAATTAAATTGAATCCACCCCCGGGATTATTAAGATATAGGGTTTTGACCCATATCTTTATTAACTGGTCAGTCAACAAAATGAGGGCAACGATTGCCCCCACAATGATCAGATTATTTCTGAAATGATTATCTGTTCTGAGCATTTTTTGCTTCAATACTCATTGTTGCGTGAGGCACCAATTTTAAGCGTTCTTTTCGAATAAGTTTACCCGTTACACGACAGATACCATAGGTTTTATTTTCAATTCTCACCAATGCAGCCTGAAGGCTTTGAATAAACTTTTCCTGCCTTGCGGCCAATTGAGCCACTTCTTCTCTGGAAAGTGTTTCTGAACCATCTTCCATCATATTAAAGGTGCGTCCCGTATCGTCTGTTCCGTGGTCATCATTATGTGATAATGAGCCCTTTAGAAGATCAAAGTCTTCCTGAGCCTCTTTAAGTTTGCTAAGGATCAATTCTTTGAATTCCTCTAACTCCGCGTCCGAATATCTCGTTTTCTCAGTTGCCATAGCCAAATAGTATTAGATTCTGAAAATCTTCCATTTTGGGAAGGAGAACAAATATAAATCAAAATTTTTTTAAGAGAGCCCTATTTCATTCCTAAGCACACAAAATCATAAATTAATGTGAGTGATTAACTTATTCAATGAACTGAACATGTGTATCTTCGCGCTGTGGTAAGATTGTTTTTTGGAAATAACGCCAGGGTATTATTGGCTTTACCCCTGATCATTTTCGGGTATGTATGGCTCAATTTTCAAACAGGATATTACGTTCTGGAAGAGTCGTCAAACCTTGGATTCTGGGGAGAAGCATTAGTGATATATCCTGTTTTGGAAGGCATACTTTCAGCGGTTTTGATCTTTATCAATGCGGTTTCTATTAATTGGATATATAATTCAAATGATTTCATGGACCGGAACAGTTATCTTTCTTCCCTTCTGTATGTGGTGCTTTTGAGTTATTATCACTCGTTTTACAGTATTGACGGACTTTTACTGAGTCATACATTCCTGATTCTAATGATGAATAGATTGTTTAGTCTAAGTCAACACGAGTCTGGAAAAAGAGAAGTGTTTAACGGGATGTTCCTTGCGGGGATGGCCGCTACATTTCACCCGCCTTTAATGGGGCTTTTTCCGCTTTTACTTTTTATGATCTGGGTAATAAGGCCTTTTGTGATGAGGGAGTTTATACTGGCAATAGGGGGGTTCTTAATCCCTCTTTTATACGCCGCAGTATATCTGTGGTTGTCGGGCAATGAACTGGAATTAAAACTTCTGGAACAGGTTACTGATTATACAAATAAACAAACAGACTTTCTGATAACAGCCATTCTCTTTACGCTGATCTTTCTTCTAAGTATTGTAAGTATACGTTTCAGAAAACAGAAGTCTTCACTTCGGCTTAAAAAGCTCATCAACATTCTCTGGTGGTTTTTGTTGTTGGGTTTGATTCTTGGGGGGGGGGACTATATAATGTACGGACAGATTGAGCGCTTTAGCTTTATCATGATTCCGCTCTCAATCTTTCTGACTTTTGCCTTTATTCAAAAGACTTATGGGGTGTTTGCAACGATCCTCTTTTATTTCGCCTTGATCTATTCAGGGCTCAAATTTTTCATCTAATTTTCAGGAAAACATCGGGTTAAAATGACTAATTTCGTGGCATCATTGCGGTTATTCCCGCTTAATATCTGGATTCGATGAAATTTGGCGTTGTTACGTTCCCGGGTTCCAATTGTGATGAAGACATGGTATATGTGCTTCAAGATCTGATGGAACAAAAAGTTGAGCGTTTGTGGCACAAGGACACAGACCTTAAAGGAGTTGATTTTGTAGTGCTTCCTGGTGGGTTTTCCTATGGAGATTATCTTAGGTCTGGTGCAATAGCAAAATTCTCTCCGATCATGAACGAAGTGGTCGCTCACGCCAATCGAGGGGGATATGTAATGGGAATTTGTAATGGGTTTCAGATTCTGACTGAATCCGGCCTTCTTCAAGGGGCGTTGTTGCACAACAACAATCAAAAATTCATTTGTAAGAACGTTTATTTAAATCCTTCATCAAACACTTCTGCAATTACCAGAGGGCTTGAAAACAAGGCTTATAAAATTCCTATTGCTCATGGAGAAGGACGGTTTTATGCTCCTGAAGAAATGTTAAAGAGTATACAGGACAATGATCAGGTGATCTTTAAATATTGCAATAAGGAAGGAGAAGTAAACGATGATGATAATCCCAATGGGTCAATATTGAACATTGCTGGTATTACGAATCCGTCTAAAAATGTATTTGGAATGATGCCGCACCCTGAAAGGGCTGCCGACCGAAATTTGGGCAACACCGATGGGAAGGCAATTCTTGAGTCCCTACTTAAATTCTGTTAAGAAACGATATGAGAATTCTCCTTTTAGGATCTGGTGGACGAGAGCATGCGATGGCATGGAAAATGGCTCAAAGCTCAATGCTTGAAGAGTTGTTTATTGCACCCGGAAATGCAGGAACTCGTCAACATGGGAAAAATGTTAGTTTGAATCCCACGAATTTTAATGAAGTTAAAACCTTTGTTCTTGAAAACAGCATTCAAATGGTTGTTGTTGGGCCAGAAGAACCTTTGGTTAATGGGATTCACGACTTCTTTCTTGCAGATCCAGAAATAAAGGAAGTTCCGGTAATTGGACCAGGGAAACTTGGTGCTCAGTTGGAGGGGAGCAAGGATTTTGCGAAACAGTTTATGATGCGTCACAACATCCCGACTGCGAAATATGCAACGTTTACAAAAGATACACTGGAAGCCGGTTATTCATTTCTTGCAGGAATGAAACCACCATATGTTTTAAAAGCGGACGGATTAGCTGCTGGAAAAGGAGTGCTTATTCTGGACAATTTGGAAGACGCTAAAAAAGAACTCAAGAGTATGCTGGCCGACGCTAAGTTTGGTGATGCAAGCTCAAGAGTTGTGATTGAACAGTTTTTAAGTGGAATAGAGTTGTCTGTTTTTGTTCTTACTGATGGGGATTCATATAAAGTCCTGCCAGAGGCAAAAGACTATAAAAGAATTGGCGAAAACGACACCGGTTTGAATACTGGAGGCATGGGAGCTGTGTCTCCTGTTCCTTTTGCTGACGCAACATTCAAGGATAAAATAGAGAATCAGATTTTAATTCCGACGATCAAAGGATTGAAGGCCGATGGTATTCCATACAAAGGATTTATTTTCTTTGGATTGATCAATGTTAAGGGGGAGCCTTACGTGATCGAATACAATTGCCGAATGGGCGACCCCGAAACAGAAGTGGTAATGCCACGACTGCGTTCAGATCTTTTAGACCTGTTTGAGGGCGTCGCTACTAACACGCTTTCCGAAAGAGATATACAGTATATGGATCAATGTGCCACTACCGTTATGATTGTTAGCGGTGGATATCCAGAAGACTACGAAAAAGGAAAACAGATCTTTGGATTAAATACAGTAACTGACAGCATTGTGTTTCATGCAGGCACATCTGCAGATGGGCCAACAGTTAAGTCCGCTGGAGGAAGAGTTCTTGCTGTGACATCTTATGGAAAGGACCTGGAAAGCGCATTGAAAAGATCATATGATTCTGCAGAAAAGATCGAATTTGATAAGGCGTATTATCGCAAGGATATTGGTTTTGACGTTGTCTGAAATGAAAATTCCGTATCTTCGGATGTGTTAATCAAGTAAATGGACCCTTCCTTACTTTTCACTGCGATTATTGTTTCGCTCATTTTCTCGGCATTTTTTTCAGGGATGGAAATTGCTTTTATAGCTTCCAATCGTTTGAAAGTGGAATTAGATCGATCCAAAGGGACGATCAATGGTAAGGTCCTGGGGGTCTTCTACGCAAAAGAATCAAGCTTTATTGCAATGCTTTTATTGGGGAATAATATTGCCCTGGTAATTTACGGCATCTGCTTCGCTAAAATACTTGACCCGATCATTCACTCCTGGGGTATAGGGCAGCAAAGTATTGATCTCTTGATTCAGACAGTACTATCTACTATTATGGTTTTGTTTTTGGCAGAATTTCTTCCAAAAGCTGTAGTACAGATCAACCCGAATCGATTTTTAAAATTGTTTTCATTACCCATGCTTTTGATTTATGGTTTGCTGTTCATTCCAACCATGATTGTTATGTTCTTGAGTAGTGGGTTCCTTAGATTACTTGGAGCGAATGCTCAGCAAAGTGAACATGTCTTTTCAAAAGTGGATCTGGAACATTACGTTCAAGACCTTAACTCAAGAATCAGAGAGGAGCAGGAATTGGGGAATGAAATGGTGATTCTTCAGAATGCGCTCGATTTTTCAAGCTTAAAAGCACGCGACTGCATGATTCCACGCACAGAGGTTGTCTCTCTTGAAGTGAATGACGAAATAGAAACGTTGGCCAATGCATTTGTAGAAACCGGGCTTTCCAAGATCATTATCTATCGGGATAGTATTGATAACATCATCGGTTATGTGCATTCTTATGAAATGTTCAAGCGACCATCTTCCATTAAGCAGATTTTACGCCCTATAGCGTTTGTACCTGCAGCAATACCTGGAAAAGAATTACTTGAGTTGTTTACGAAGCAAAGTGGTTCAATAGCAGTTGTTGTGGATGAATATGGAGGAACTGCGGGTATTATTACGATCGAAGATGTCATTGAAGAAATTTTTGGAGAGATCGAAGATGAACACGATGTAGAAGATTGGCTGGAAGAAAAGATCACGGATAAACAATACAGACTTTCAGCAAGAGCGGATATTGACTATTTGAATGATACCTATAAAATGAATTTACCGGAATCAGAGGAGTATGAAACCCTGGGCGGATTGGTGATCCATGAACTGGAAACAATTCCTGAGGCGGGAACCACCCTTGAGCTTGATCTGGCCACTCTTACCATTGAAGAGGTAAGTGACCGAAGGATCGAAGTGATTAGGGTTCAACTCAAATAAGAACATGATCAGAGGGCCGCTGACAATAACTCTTCTCTTTTTTTTTCTGTCTTCGTATGCTCAAAGAATTACACAGAAAATAAAACTGGACAGAAGGCTTTCGGAAATTTCAGGAATTGATATTTGGCGAGATACACTTGTTATTGCGGTGAATGATGGTGGGAACCTCCCTGTGGTTTATTTTTTGAATCTCGAAGGTGAAATTGTTCATGAGGTTTATTTGAAAAATGCCAGGAATAAAGATTGGGAAGACCTTGCGATTGGGAAGAGTGACACCCTTTATATTGGAGATTTCGGAAATAATCTTGGAAATCGAAAAGATCGAGCCATATATAAATTAGATCTTAAAGAAGGGCTTAACAAGGATACCATGGTGTCCGTAAGAATGGGCATTTCATTTGAAGGGCAACCTTATCAAAAAGAAAAAGTCAAAAGTCACCCTTACGATTGTGAGTCACTCTATTGGAAGGAAGACACACTGTGGATGATCTCCAAAAACAGGACCTCTAAAAAAGTGGAGAAAAGTCTGAAAAAACGACAACCGATATTATATGCATTGGACCCTCTAAAAGGAGGCAAAGCGGTTGTGATGGATACTTTGAAGATTAAGCGAATCAGGAAAGGATTTAAGGATCAGGTTACAAGTGCAGACGCCTTTGATTCAAAGATCTTCTTTCTTACCTACGATGGAATGTATGTGTATAAAGGACCTGCCGTACAGGAAGAACAGCTAATCAATTTCAAAAAATTAACCCAGAAAGAGGCGCTTGTATTTATTAATGATCAAAAATGCTTGGTTGCCGCAGAACATAATCGGTTTCTGGGGGGGCCATTTTTATACACAATCGAATGGAAAACAAAATAGACTTAAGTAATTATGATGCTGTCATTTTTGACATGGATGGAGTTTTGATCGACTCTGAACCCTTGTGGAAGATTGCTATGGCCGAGGTATTTGGGTCACTCGGATCGAATTTGACAAAAAAAGACTTTCAGAAAACCGTTGGATTAAGAATCGATGAAGTTGTTGCATTCTGGCATGCCCGCGAAGGATGGAAAGGCGTTTCTCCTAATGAGGTAGAAGAACAGATTGTCATGAAAATGGTTGATTTGATCGAAGAAAACGCCTCACCATTAGAGGGCGTTGTTGAGACCTTGCAATATTTATTTCAAAACCGAATTAAAATTGGATTAGCCACTTCGTCATATGAGGTGCTTATTCAGACTGTATTGAGGGAGTTGAATATCGAAGAACACTTTGAATACTATCATTCTGCCGAACGCGAGGAATATGGCAAGCCTCATCCGGCGGTATATTTGACAGTAGCTAAAAAAATGAATGTCTCCCCATTGAAATGTCTTGTGATTGAAGACTCTTTAAATGGGATAATTTCTGCAAAAGCAGCCAGAATGAAAGTGGTTTGTATTCCAGAAAAAACACATCATCAGGAGCCCAAATTGATCCTTGCTGATTTTCAATTTGACTCTATGACAGAATTTTTAGCTGAGGCCAAAACATCACGATAGGATGTCCTCAACCCAAGCTTTCCCCCAATCCTCTTTTTCCTGATCGGTCCAAAGAGCAGGATAAAAGATTCTTTTCTGGAAACGTGGTGGTAAATATTTTTGCCAGTTGGTTCCTCCAGTGGCTGCGATGTCAGCAGAATCCTTGCTTAAATAACGAACAGCAGACTTGTAGTGCGCTAATGGCCAATTGATATTTACGTTAATATCGTTGTGTCTAAGAACCGATTTAACTTTATCAGACTCCTGAGATTCTTTAGGTAATCGAAGATATACCTGCCACAAATTATTACTTATACATTGCTTGCCAAGCGTTATAAATTCATCCTGGTATTTTTTTTCAAACTGGATTAATGTCAATGTTTTTTTTCCTGTTGCAATTTCTGTTGCTCCAGCTTTCCAGTAGATAAACTCATACATATCTTCAATGCTGGAATTTTCATTAAAACGCCCCCTCATTTCTTTAGCAACCAGATTTATGAAATCAGTACTGTACATCTCAATGAAGCGATATTGTGCAGACTGAAAACCTGACGCTGGTAGCAAGGACATTCTGAATTGCATGAACTGATTTTGGTCCATCCCTTTTGACATTATGTCAAAACTGGTTACCAAGGCATCGAAATACCGATTGATCCTCGAAACGCGTTCAATGAAAAATGTCTCATTTATATCTTTTTTAGCCGCGAGCTGTTCAAATTCCTTCAATGCAAGGTTAAAGTAAAGCTCGGTGATCTGATGATACATGATGAAAATATGCTCATCTGGAAATTGCGTTCTTGGTTTTTGAAGGCTAAGTAAGGTGTCTAATTCAATGTAATCCCAATATTTTACCGTATCAGAATACAATAGTCCATCCAGATATGATACTATGTCTTGACCAATTGATGCATATTTTTCATTGAGTAGTTCAAGTCGCTGTTGTATTTCCGGGGTTATTTCCATGCTGTTTATATTTTAACAAAGCAAAGGTAAAATAAGCTGTAACCCTCACAAATCAAAGTTAAAATATTAACACCATTTCAATTTTTTGTCCTATGTTCTGATATTCCAAAAGGAATTAAATTTGAAGAATGATAAAGTACAATCCTAAATCATGGTTTAGCTTAATTTTCGCCTTTCATAAAAGCGATACTTTCAGGGTGCTCTGGAAGGAAATTATATATATTGGAGCTTTTTCGTTATTGGTAGCCTGGGCAGAAATCACCTATTTTCCGAAGGCAGTTGTAATGGAAAAACTGATTGCGGTTTATTCTCTTATCGGCTTCGTTATTTCTCTTTTGTTGGTTTTCAGAACAAATACGGCTTATGACAGATGGTGGGAAGGAAGAAAAAAATGGGGAGAACTGGTAAATGATACCAGAAACCTTGCTGTAAAATTGTCTCCCATCTTGATCGATGAAGATCGTAAGTTCTTTGAAAGGATGATCGTGAATTTTGTTTGGACAATGAAGGAGCATTTGCGAAAAGGGACAAAACTTAATGATCTTGAATTATCGGAAGAAGAAAAAAAATATTTGGAACAACATTCTCATTTGCCCGCAGGAATTTCTTCACTGATGTACTTAAGATTAAGAGCACTGAAAGAGAAAGGGATTATATCGGAAGGAGAATATATTGCATTAGAAGGAAATATGAATCGACTTCTCGATAGCCTGGGGGCGTGTGAAAGGATTAAAAATACCCCCATACCCTATTCTTATAGTTTATTTTTAAAGAAATTCATCTTCATATACGTCACCACCCTTCCTTTAGCGTTTGTGCATACGTTTGGCTATTTTTCCGCGCTTATTGCAACCTTTGTTTTTTATGTTCTGGTAAGCATGGAGGTTTTGGCAGAAGAGATCGAAGATCCTTTTGGAACTGATGATAATGATTTGCCCACTGATCAGATCTTCGAAAAAATAAGGGACGTCACTAAGGAAATATTAAAATAAAAAAGGGGGACGAAGCCCCCTTTTTTTATTATGGTGTAACTTTTTATTCCTTAATGAACTTAACTACCTCAGAACCGATCTGATTATAGATCGTTACAAAGTACATTCCGTTTTCAAATCCGTTAAGATCAACATCTACAGAAGCTAATCCTTCAACGGTTGTTGAATACATAACTTGTCCGTTCATGTTTGTAATAACGATTGCATCAACCACATTTCCAGCTGCAAATCCTTTTACTGAGATTTTATCGCTTGCAGGGTTCGGCACAACGATGAACGGTGCTTGAGTCAGCTCGATCTGACCAGTGTTGCCAACTTCGATTCTATATCCTGTGAAAGAAGTTTGCTGAGTAACAGGAGTAGGGAAACCAGGAATGATTTCGACTAAAACTACAGCATCAACAAAAATCTCTACTGGATAAGTTCCGGCAGCATTACAAGTTCCACTTACAGTTGCACAACCAAAAGATCCTCCGGGATAATTACAGCTTGATTGATTACACTGGTATATCATTCCAGGGGGGATACCCTGAACATCAGTTACTGTGAATTCTTGAATAGTACTTCCAATAACCGCCTGTGCTGCAGGATCGTCTCCAGCTAATTCAGGAGTTACCTGGTCAGGAACCATGAACGAAAGATTCGATGAATATGCAACACCTACAAAAGCAGGAGGGAAATTTTCAACTGTATCAGGCCAAACACCATATCCTGGCGAAACCGCGGTGTCTGCCCAATTCGCAGAAGGGTAGTCGGCACCTGGAGTACATTGTGCACTTGCTGTGATGGCTGCACTTACCAAAGAAAACATAAGTAGTAGTTTTTTCATACAAATAGTTTTAACGATATATCGCAAATGTAAGGAAAAAAATAGTTGATTAACGTCCTTTCTATTGGGGTTCGAACAGTAGAATGTTAATAGCAAACGGATTTTACTTAAATTAAAGTCATGAAAAAGATCTCCAGAAGAGCATTTCTGCCAATCGCTGGTCTAGCACCTTTATCAATCCCTTTTTTGTCTGTCGACAAAAAGGAGGAAGAAAAAACGGAGGGATTTCCGGAGATTCTTCCCAATGTTCTTAAAAAAGGAGATGTTGTCGGTGTATGCGCGCCTGCAGGATGTATTTCTGAACTCTCCGAAGTAAAGGACTTTGCTCATGCACTTCGTTCAATGGGGTTTAATGTTAGGACGGGGAAGAATGTCTCTTTAAAATATGGATACTTTTCTGCTCCCGATAAAGAACGAGCGGATGAGTTTATGGATTTGATCTCGGATAAAGAGGTAAAAGCCATTTTTACGATTCGTGGAGGGTGGGGTTGTGCAAGGATATTAGACTTGATCGACTTTAATGTAATCCGAGAAAACCCGAAGATCATAATGGGATTCAGTGATATTACAACGTTGTTAAATGCAATCACTTCGAGAACCGGATTAGTTACGTTTCACGGTCCCGGAGGAAATTCTACTTGGAACAAACGCACACTCAATTATTTTGAAAGTGTGATCATGAAAGGTGAAAGAGTTTCGTTTTCCAATATTGAAAATGAGGATCAGAAAGTGATTGTTCATTCAGAAGGAAGAGCAAGTGGGTATTTGTATGGGGGCAATCTGACGGTGATCACTTCACTAATAGGAAGTGGTTATTTGCCTGATTTCATGGGGAAGATCTTATTCTTGGAAGATGTAAAAGAAGAGCCCTATCGAATTGATAGGATGCTTACCCAGTTAAGGCTCGCAGGAGTATTCAGCAAGGTTGACGGAATCGCTCTTGGCGTATTCAGGGACTGTATTGCTGAAGAGCCTAATCGAGCTTTTACATTAGAAGAGGTGTTTGATCAACACTTTAAGGATATTGGAATTCCCGTAATGTCGGGCTTACAATTCGGTCATGTGAAGACAAAATTTATTCTTCCGATCGGTGTTGAGGCTGAAATATCGACAAGCTCTAGAGCAATCCAGATGCTGGGCTCGGCCGCACGAAAATAAAAAAGGCCATCTGAAGATGACCTTTGCTCCTCCTGCTGGGCTCGAACCAGCGACCCTCTGATTAACAGTCGTAAACATCTTTAGTATTCCCTATTTGTGAAGATACCGAAAACATTGGGATTC
>JALRFI010000226.1 GCA_023253775.1 Crocinitomicaceae bacterium | reverse complement strand
TATAGGACACGGATCATTTACAGTGCGCGGGCAGGATGCAAACGGTAAAAGAGCTTTCATTTGTGGAGCGGACACCATTTATAATGTGAATGGGACGGGTTCTTTCACTTGTCCTAACGGAGAGCTTAATCCAAAGCAGTTAGTAACCCAAAGGGTATATCATAAAGAAGGAAATCAAATGACTTACACTGATTACTGGACAGGAAGTATGACCTATCATCCTTCACACGGCCACAACCACGTTGATGACTGGGCTGTTATGACCCTTAGAATTCAAACTGCTGATCCAAACCCACTTAACTGGCCAATTGTTGGAGATGGTGCCAAAATTGGTTTTTGCTTAATGGATTATGGTCAATGTGGAACACCTGGTTCAACTTATGACGGACACTGTAGAGATAATAACACCGTTTATTTGGGTGGAAATACTTTACATAATGTTGATTTTCCGAATTGGAATCTTGGTGGAGGAAATTATAATTGTTCAGTAATTGAGCAAGGAATCTCTTCTGGCTGGACGGATGTTTACGGCAAACACTTGGATGGAATGTGGATTAATATTCCTCCAAACACTTGTAATGGTGATTATTATATTGTTCTCGAGGTGGATAAGAACAATAACTTCATGGAGGAAAACGAGGACAATAATTTTACTGCAGTGCCAGTTACTTTAACACAACAACTTCCTAGTGGAACATCTCAAACGCCTTTAATTTGGAGTGATGGTTCGAATAAAATTTGTGGATCCAATAGCGTTACCCTCACAGCGACTGGAGGAACTTCTTTTCTTTGGTCAAACGGCGAAACGACACAATCAATTACTGTTAGTCAACCCGGATCATACACTTGCACTGTGACAAACTATTGCGGTACTGCAACCTCTGAACCTTATATAGTCCAAGAGGTAAGCGTGAATACTCCAACCACTCAAGGGTCAACTATTTGTGTGGAAGGTTCAGCAACATTGACTGCAACCGGAACTGGTACTCTTCGTTGGTATGATGATCAAGGGACTTTCTTGGCTTTGGGTGATACTTACACAACACCAGTAATCAATACAACAACAACATATTACGTTCAAAATACCGATAACTACTGGGATACAATTTATTCAGAGCCTCATACAAACGGCATTGGCGGGGGTGGTTTCATTGCTACAGATCATTATAATAATTTTGACGCTTTGTCTGACTTAACGATACGGTCTGTTAAAGTTTATGCCCAAAATGCAGGAACAATTACAATTGATGTTGTAGATGCTGCATTAAATTCATTAGGTAGCGTTACTGCCTCTGTTCCAGCTGGAGAAAGTAGAGTTGATTTGAATGTTTTTGTTCCATTTGGATACAACTACAGACTTTATGGAAAGAATTTATCTACTGGATTGTATAGAAACAACAACAGTGCAACCTATCCTTACACGATTGATGGAGTTTTCAAGTTGACAGGATCTGACGCCGGAGAGTCTTATTATTACTATTGTTATGATGTTGAAGTAGTAACAGAAAATGGTACTTGTCCTAGTGAAATGGTTCCTGCTGAGGTGTTAGTTGAACCGTGCACAGGATTAGGGGAGGATATTCCTTTTAAGAATTCATTGAATGTTTATCCAAATCCAAATAATGGAGAATTTACAGTTTCATTCACAGCAAACGATGCTGGTGATATCAATCTGGAATTGGTAAATTTGATCGGTGCACAAGTGTACTCTAAGACAATGAATGATGTTTCAGGCACTATGACACAAATGATCAGTACAAAAGGCCTGTCTTCTGGTGTTTATTTAATGAACGTTACGTACAAAGGAAAGATTTATACTCAAAAGTTAATAATTGAATAAATCCTTCAAATATTTATGCAAAATGCTTCCACTGTTTCTTTTCAGTGGGAGCATTTTTGTTTTGGGACAGAATATTCAGATTTTCAACACAACAAATTCAGGAATACCAGAAAATACAATTCGGGCAATTACATTTGACAATTCAGGTAAGAAAATTATTGCAACTGACTACGGTTTGTCAATCTTTGATGACTTTACCTTTCAAAATATTAACAGCACTAATTCTGACATTTCAGATAATGCAATTCGCTCAGTTATCGTCGACCAATCGGAAAACATCTGGATAGGAACAACCTTTGCCGGAGCTTATAAATTTGATGGGACCAGCTGGACAAATTTCGCTCCTGAAAATTGTAACATCCCGGATCACTTCATTCGAACCATCAATCAGGACATTACTGGCAATATGTGGTTTGGAACTGTTGAAGGTTTGGCAAAATTCGATGGAACTAACTGGACAACCTGGACCCTAAGCAATTCCGATATTAATTCAAATAATATTGCTTCAATCCTTGTCAAGCCAAATAATGACAAAATCATTGGAACACTAAATGGTGGTATCATCTACTATGACGGTATTACCATGACCGAATACACACTTTTGGAAGGAGGAATACCGGACAATTCAGTAACGGACATTGCCATTGATGATCTAGGAAACCTTTGGTTTGCTACACCATCTTCGGGCTTTTACGTGGACAATGGAACTCAAAACTGGCAGGTGTTTTCTATGTCTACCACTACAATTCCAACCAATGGACTAACCAGCATTTGCTATAATCCAAGCAATGGCAATGTCTATGGAGGAAGTCTTGAAACGGGTCTGATCCGATTCAATCCTGCAAACGGAATTATTTCTAATTTCAATAGTGATAACTCACTACTTCCCGACAACCATATTACTTGTTTAAAAACCGATGCCTCCGGTGCATTGTGGATCGGAACCGCAGGAGGAGGATTGGTAAAGTGGCAAGATCCAGACGCAGGGATAACCGGTATTATTCACTCATCTAGCATTTCTCCAAATCCATTCGAGGAATTCATTCGTGTAAAGATGAATGATCCTGTTGAAATAAAATTATCAGACCTCATCGGGAATTCTGTTGAATTTGAAATCATCTGTGAGGCTGGATCATCGACAATTATTCCAAATCCAAATCTACCCTTTGGTGTTTATATCTTAAGTGTTGCTTTTCCCGATGGAAGAATGATAATTGAGAGAATTATCAAGGAAAAATAATAACTAGTCATCCAAAATGTCTTGTAATAGGGATTCGAAATATCACTTGAAAGTGATTATCTGGTTCCAGCTATTTTGTCTAGTTCATTTAAATCAATGATTTCAATCTTTCTGGTGTGAATTTCAATTATTCCTTCTTCCTTAAAATCTTTCAACAATCGTATTAATGTTTCGGTAGCAGTTCCGACAAAATTTGCAAGATCTTCTCTGGTAAGATTAATCTCTTCAGGTTTGTAAATATCATTCAAAATCAACAGTGCAAAAGCCAAACGCTCTCTAACTGATTTCTGTGCCATGTTCGTAATAAAAACTGCTCTCTCACCTAACTCCTTCGAAAGCTCTTTCATAATCCCATTTCTCAACACTGAACTGGTTTCTATCATGTTCAGGAAATCTTCTTTTCCTATAAAACAGATTTTACACTCCTCTAGTGTAGAAGCAGAAACCTTATATGTTTCACCACTTAGCATTGCTCTAAAGCCAATTATTTCGCCCTCTTTAGCAATGTGAATAATCTGCTCCTTCCCTTCATTACCCCTAGTAAAAACTTTTACTTTTCCTCCATTGAGACAAAATACACCCCTCGGAAAACTTCCTTCAATGAAAAGTGGCTGATTCTTCTTGTAAAAATTGCAGTTCTTACGATCATCTAGTTCATCCAAATCGTGATGATGGACGCTACCGAACAACGACTCTTTCCTTGCAGAACAAAACTCACAGGAATCATGCTTATGTGATTTCTCCAACATACAATCTATGGTTTCAGAAATAAAGTTACAATTTATTGGTGTTTTATGCATTGATGACCTATTTCGTTTTTAGAATCAATTTTTCGATCATGTTCTCAAATGCTTCTCTATTTTCCATGAACTGAAGCAATTTAAAATCAGACCTGATTGAACCATTTATTCTTTGTAATGTATCATTGAGAAATTTCTTAGTTATGAAAAAGTACTTTTTGATACCCGCTCTTCTTTTGAGCTTGACCTCTTTAGCACAACCAACCAGTCAACGTAAAATTCAAGTTGCGATTCTCTTCGATACATCCAATAGTATGGATGGCTTAATCGATCAGGCAAAATCGAGAATCTGGACAATTATCAATGACCTTTCAGGATTGAGACATCAGGGTCAGGTACCTTCAATTGAAATTGCATTGTATGATTACGGAAATTCTTCATTGACAGAATCATCAAACTACATCAGAAAACAGATCGATCTTTCTACAGACCTAGATCTGATCTCACAAAAACTCTTCGGCCTTACAACAAATGGTGGCGCTGAATATTGTGGTGCGGTCATTTCTTCCTCCTTATCGGAACTTTCCTGGACAAGTCATCCGCAGGATCTGAGATTGATTTACATTGCTGGAAATGAGCCTTTCAATCAAGGTTCGGTCAATTATAAGGAAGTTTGTCAAACTGCTGCAACGAAAGACATTGTTGTCAACACAATCTATTGTGGCGATTACGATCAAGGAGTTCGTGAATTCTGGTATGATGGAGCGAAACTAGGAAAGGGTGAGTACTTCAATATAAACTCTAATAAAGCAATTGTTCACATAAGTACCCCTTATGATGATAACATTAATGCCTATAACGATTCATTGAATAGGACCTACTATGGATATGGCTCTATTGGAAATACAAGAAAATTAGCTCAGGTTTCAGAGGATGCCAACGCTGAAGCACAATCTATATCGGTAAAAGCAGAGCGATCGATCGCAAAATCAAAAGCCAATTATTCCAATGGTAGTTGGGACCTAATTGATGCTGTGGAAAACGAAGGAAAAGACATCAACACGATCAGTGAGCAGGACTTACCAAAGGAATTTCAGGGAAAAACTGAAGATGAAAAGAAAAAGTTGATCGAAGAAAAGAAGGCAGAAAGAGAAATGTTCCAGCAAAAGATCAATGAGTTAGCTGTTGAACGTCAAAAGTATATCGAAGAGAAAAAGAATGAGGGAAATCCAGGTGAAGATGACTTTGGATCTTCAGTCAGAAAAAGTATAGAGAAAAAAGCGACCGAGCTTGGTTACGAAAAAGAAACAACGCCATAAAAAAAGCCCTCTCGGGCTTTTTTTTTTGTTTTAAGTAGTCGCCTATTTACTGTTTGTAGGAATCGATTTTATTGGGGTTCAATAAATTGTCGGTATCATTTTTGTAATTTCGGCCTTCGAAAAAAATATTCGTTTATGATTAATTTAAATTCATTGATTCTAACAGGCATTTTCTCCTTGATATCTTTCACTTATTTTAGTCAAGACCAGGTTGTTAAGGCCACAATTCTGGATAGTTCAGATGCCGCAGCCGACCGACAATACAACCAAGGAATATTACTTTATAACCAAAAGCAATTCGGAGATGCATTAAAGGCATTCAGCGAAGCAATTAAAATGAAACCAGGATTCGAAAAAGCTTTTTATAACAGAGGAATTACCTATTTTGAAATGAAGGATTTTGACAATGCGTTGAAGGATTTTGACAGTAGCATTGCACTCACAAAAAATTCAGATAGCTATTTCACTAAAGGAAAAATCTATGAATCAATGAGAAAAACTGATGATGCCTTATCATCATACAGTTCTGCGATCGAGAATAAATCAACTCATGCTCAAGCATATTACAGTAGAGGTGTCCTTTACTTCAATAGCAAAGCATATGAAAAGGCTTTGACTGATTTTACCAGTTGTATATTGAACGATCGTACAAACGCCTATGCGTATAACGATAGAGGTAGTACAAAGCGTCAAATGGGCGATTTAAATGGTGCAATTGCCGATTACAACGCTGCCATACAGATCGATAAAACACTAGCATTCATTTATAACAACCTTGGGAGTGCAAAAAGAAAGAACGGCGACTTAAAAGGTGCCATTACGGATTATTCAAAAGCGATTAGTCTTGACGCGAATTACACACTTGCCTACAATAACAGAGGAAGTGCAAAATATGATTCCGAGGATTACAAAGGGGCCATAGAAGACTTCACGAAAACAATCGAATTGGATTCCAAATACGCTTATGCATATAACAATAGAGCAGCTGCAAAATTCAAAATCAAAGATTATAAGGGAGCAATTGAAGATTGTAACAAAGCAATTCAGCTGGATCCTAATTATGGTTTTGCCTATCTCAATAGAGGAAATGCAAAAGAAATGATGAGAGATGAGGTAGGTGCTTGTGAAGATTGGAGAAAAGCTGCTCAACTCGGAGTGGAATCTGCCAAAAGCAATATTGGAGATTGTAATTAATTCATCTAATCAGAACACATTAAGAAGAAAGCTATGAGATCAATACTATTTTCAGTTTTTGTAGTGATTACGGGAATAACATTTGGACAAAACGTGGAGTTTGAAAAGGACAACTTCAAAGACAACAAGGATGGTTTTAAAGAAGCCAAAGATAACCTGAAATCGGGAGATGAATTCTATGAGCAAGGACCAGTATTCTATAAAGACGCTCTTCCTTTTTATGAAAAGGCCAATGCTTTCAACCCAAATAATGCTGCACTTAATTATAAGCTAGGACAATGTTATCTGGCTTCAATTTATAAAGACAAAGCTCTTCCTCATTTGGAAAAAGCGCTGCAATTGAATCCAAATTTTGATCCGACGATCAATTATTATCTGGGAAAGGGATATCACCTGAAACTGGATTTCGACAAAGCAATAGCTTCTTACAGCAAATTCCAGAAAACGGCAATGAGCAATCAAGATCCTTCCGTAATGCAGGATGTTCAAATGAGAATCTCTCAGTGCTATAATGGAAAAGATCTGGTTAAAAATCCTATTCGTGTTTTCATTGACAATCTTGGACCAAATATTAACTCACAATACAACGATTACGGTGCGGTAATTTCTGCTGATGAATCCGTTTTGCTTTTCACTTCAAGAAGACCTGGTTCAACAGGTGATAAGATCGATCCATTCCTAAATGAGCGTTTTGAGGATATTTACATATCTGAAAAGCAATCTGACGGAACATGGTCTCCTGCAGTGAACCTTCCAAAACCGATAAACAGTGATAACCACGATGCAAACTCAGGGGTTTCAGCTGATGGTCAGAGATTCATTATTTATCTTGGAAAAGATAATGCCGGTGATCTTTATGAATCAGTTCTTGAAGGTGAAACTTGGAGCAAGCCAGAAGCTTTCAACAAGAATATCAATACCAAGGATTTTCATGAGCCAACTGCATGTTATTCGCCAGATGGCAACAAATTGTATTTTGTAACAGATAAACCAGGTGGATATGGAGAACATGATATCTATGTTTCTACAAAGGATGAAAAAGGACGTTGGGGCGAAGGAGTGAACCTTGGGCCTGTAATAAACACAAAATTCAATGAAGAAGGAATATTCATGCACCCAGATGGCAAAACATTGTATTTCTCGTCTCAAGGGCATAGCTCAATGGGCGGTTTCGATATTTTCAAATCTGTTTATAATGAATCAACTAAACAGTGGGGCAAACCAGAAAATATTGGATTTCCAGTAAACACCTCTGACGACGATGTTTTCTTCGTCATCTCAGCAAGTGGAAAACATGGATATTATACTTCGATGAACGAGACATCTCTAGGATTAAGAGATCTTTATATGATAACATTCCTCGGACCTGAGAAGCCAATGATCCTTAACAATGAGGATCAACTGATCGCTAGTGCTGTGAAACCAATTCAAGAATTGGTTGTTGCACCAACGGTGGAAGTGAAAGAAGCACAGTTGACTTTATTAAAAGGTGTTATTTCTGACTATGTTACAAAAGAAAAATTGGCTGCTGAGATCGAAATCGTGGACAATACAGCAAATAAAGTGATCGCAACATTCAAATCGAATTCCTTAACTGGAAAATATCTTGTATCACTCCCAGCTGGAAAGAACTATGGTATTGCAGTCAAGAAAGATGGATATTTATTCCATTCAGAGAACTTTGACATTCCTGCTACAGCAGCTTTCCAAGAGGTTGAGAAGAATATCGAACTTAAGAAACTCGCTGTTGGTGGAAAAATCGTGCTTAGAAACATTTTCTTTGATCTTGACAAAGCAACATTACGTCCTGAATCAACGGCAGAGCTTGAGCGATTGACCAAGTTGATGAACGATGTTCCTACATTGAAGATCGAATTAGGTGGACATACGGATTCAAGAGGTTCTGATACATACAATCAACAACTCTCTGAGAAAAGAGCTAAGGCAGTTGTGGATTATCTTACTTCTAAGGGTATAACAGCTGAACGTTTGAAGTGGGCTGGCTACGGAGAAACACAACTAGTTAATGAATGTAGTAATGGAGTGCAATGTACAGATGAGCAACATCAGGAAAACAGACGTACCGAATTTAAAGTACTTTCATTATAAATTTAAGGCTCCTATGGGAGCCTTCTTTTTTTATGCGCTGATTTCATGACATATATTCATTAAACTTTCAACAGATGAAGAAACAATGATGGGATTGTTTTGAAAAGAATAATACCTCAAGATTCTTTATCTTCGCAAAAAAGAAAAATTATGCGTGTTTATCTTGATAATGCAGCCACAACTCCTGTTGCTCCTGAAGTTGTTGAAGCGATGATACCTGTTCTGTCAAGTGAATTTGGGAACCCGTCGTCTACTCACTTTTACGGCCGAAATGTGAAAGCATTGATAGAAACCTCAAGACGAAACATTGCAAAACACCTCAACTGTCAACCCTCTGAGCTAATCTTTACTTCAGGAGGTACGGAAGCAGACAACATGGCAATCCATTCCTGCATTATTCAGATGGGCGTAAAGCGAATTATCACTTCTACCCTCGAGCATCATGCAGTTGGCCATACTGCAGAGTCACTTACGAACTATTACCCAGAAGTTTCTGTTGAATTTGTTGATGTTGATTCTAAAGGGAATGTAGATCTCATTGATCTGGAAAACAAATTGGCAAACGGACCGATAACATTGGTTTCCTTAATGCACGCAAACAACGAGATCGCTACTCTACTCCCCCTCTCAAAAGTTAGTGAGATTTGCAGGAAATATGATGCCCTATTTCATTCTGATACAGTTCAAACAATGGGACATTATCCTTTTGATCTAAAGGAATTGAAAATTGATTTTATTACTTGCGCAGCTCACAAATTCCATGGACCAAAAGGTATTGGATTTTTGTACGTTAACAAAAGTGTGAAAGCTGAGCCTTTTATTCATGGTGGCGCTCAGGAAAGAGGGTTCCGAGGAGGAACAGAAAATGTGTACGGTATTGTTGGATTGGCTAAAGCCATTGAGCTTGCTTATGAGGATGTAAATGCACATCAAGAACATGTACAGGGTTTGAAGACTTATATGATAGAACAACTTAAGTCTCATTTTTCAGACATCGACTTTCATGGCGAGATCGACCCACAACGATCACTTTATACAGTATTGAATGTTTGCTTTCCTAAAACGGACAAGGCGGGAATGTTATTATTCACTCTAGATCTTAAAGGTGTAGCAGTTTCAGGAGGAAGTGCATGTTCATCAGGAGCTGCAAAAGGATCACATGTACTTGAAGGAATTGGAGCCGACATGTCTCGTCCTAACGTTCGGTTCTCCTTTTCAAGATATACGACCAAGGCTGAGATTGACTATGCACTTGAACAGGTGAAAACAGTCTTTGAAAAGACCCTTGCCTGAATTTCGTATATTTGGTCTATGTCCACATCGCCTGATCTGCATATCCTAATTCTGTCATCCTGGTATCCAACATTAGACCATCCATTTCTGGGGAATTTTGTGCAAAGACAAGCTATAATTCTTGCTGAAAAATTTAAAGTCACTGTTGTTCATACAGTACCACTTGATGATCAGAAAGAAATTGAGATCAGCAAAAAAACCGACAACAATCTTACAGAGATTTATGCCAAGCATCCAAAAGGTTCTCATGTTTTTTCTCGCAGAAAACAGCGATTAAAAGCGTTGGATCTAGCTTT
>JALRFI010000054.1 GCA_023253775.1 Crocinitomicaceae bacterium | reverse complement strand
AGAGCAGTTTGAGGTCGTACACGAAATCGCCAAACTCATAATAAGACCGAAAACTGACGACCGCTTTGACAACTCTCTACCTGAGAAGGAGGTAATGATGGTTTGAATACGGTGATCCCGGTAGATCAATATGCGAATCTGGTTGTTCAGAGATCAAACATTGTTATTCCTGAGACAAGTATATTACCGATTACCACTGAGGTAGGTTTTCATCCCGTCATGACAGGAATGAGAAATATGTTTAACGACGGAAAATTGTCGATCATTCAAAATGTGGGCTATCCTGAGCAGAACAGATCGCATTTCAGATCAATGGATATCTGGACAAGTGGATCAATGGATATCAGTGAAACCAGAGGATGGTTGGGTCGAGATTTTGATAACCATTATCCGAATTATCCCAACGATTATCCAAATGCATCTTATCCTGATCCTTTTGCAATTAGCATGGGCTTTGAGGTTTCTGCTACTTGTCAGGGTCTGATGGGGAACTTTAGTCACGCGATAACCGATCCTTTTGCTTCCTTCAATCTTGCGAATGGAAATGCAGTGAATGACGGGACCTATTTCGGATCGCATATGGAGTATATCCAAACCCTTATTGATCAGACAAATCAATATGGAGATCAGATAAACGCATCGGCAAATGCAGGGAATACACTTTCGACTTTGTATGATGATAATAATCCTATTGCTGTTCAGCTGCGCTATGTTGCTCAAATGATCTCTGGAGGATTACAGTCAAAAGTGTACATTCTGAATATCAATGGTTTCGATACACATGACGCACAGGTGCTGATGACTGATCCTACTTTGGGTACACATGCTGATCTTTTGAAGACCCTATCAGATGCTGTCGAGGCTTTCCAGGATGATCTTAATCTTCTAGGTCTGGAGCAAAAAGTAGCAGGTATGACCTTCTCTGAATTTGGAAGACAGATCGCTTCGAATGCATCCTATGGCACGGACCACGGAGATGCCGCTCCGATGTTCTTGTTTGGAGCATGTATCAACAGCGGTATTATTGGACCAAATCCTACAGTGACAGATCAAGTAGTTAATCAGGCCGGAAATGAAATGATGATCGATTTCCGAGATGTTTATGCTTCCATTTTAAAGGATTGGTTCCAGGTTGATCCGGTTGAGATTCAGCCTTTGTTCGAACACACGATTAATTACGTGGATGTGCTTGGTGCATGTAACGTTGGATTGGACGAAGAACAAAAAGAAGAAAGTAATCTTCTGGTCTATCCTAACCCTGCAAGATCCTCTGCAACCTTGAGATTAGATTGTAAGGATGAATGGGTGAAAGCGGAAATAATTGACCTTCAAGGGAGATCCGTTGGAGTTGTTTGTGACCGCCAGCTAACGCCTGGCTCTCATACCATCTCTATGGATATTTCGCACCTTTCTCAAGGGCATTATGTGATCAAGGTGTATAAGTACTCTGGTATTGCCTCGATTAAGTTCCAGAAATTAAAATAACATCAAAAGAAAAGGGCTGCAATTGCAGCCCTTTCGTTATTTTATGATTTTGAGAATTACATCCCCATCATTTTCAAATCATCCATTGACATCTCTGTATAGCCTTCAGGAATATCCATTGAGAACAGACTTGATACTTTCTTTTTGTCCAGCTTTTTGTCTAATTCTGTCACGGTCATGGTCATTACAAGTCCACCATTGTTGATTGCGAATTGCATCGGGAACCCTGGTACCTCTTCGCTCAAATAGTTCTGTCCTTTCTTTGATACCTCAATATCTTCCGTATACCAGAATATTGATTCTGCACCATCCTCCGAAACAAGTGTCGCTTTTTTACACGTGTATCCAACGATCTCCTTCGTCTCATCTGACAGGGTTACTTCGTAATTCGGTTTCTCTGCCTCTTCTTTTTGAACTTCAAGTTCTTCCATAGTGGAACGAACAGCATTGTTTCCCATCATTCCACCCATCAAC
>JALRFI010000043.1 GCA_023253775.1 Crocinitomicaceae bacterium | reverse complement strand
CTGCAGGTCATGTACTTTGAGGAGTTGGTCGAGGAAAAGCTGTGGCAACCGACCTTCATTTGCGAGCATCCCGTGGAGATCTCCCCATTGGCGCGTGCCAGCGATGAGCGCCCCGAGGTGACCGAGCGTTTTGAGCTTTACATTACGGGCCGTGAGTTTGGTAATGGCTTTTCCGAGTTGAACGACGCGCAAGACCAAGCCGCCCGCTTCCACTCGCAGGTCGCGGCCAAAGATGGCGGCGATGATGAGGCCATGTTTTTCGACCATGATTTTGTCCGCGCGCTGGAGTACGGCATGCCACCTGCTGGTGGTTGCGGCATTGGGATTGACCGGTTGATGATGCTGCTCACGGACAGTCCCAGTATCCGAGACGTCATCTTGTTCCCCGCGCTGCGTCACCAAGCTGGGTAAACGCCTCAGTGGGTCAAGGGCCCCATAAGAAGACCGCTGGTAAGGGGAAGCGGGGCATCGTCCCCGCTTTGTTTTGCTCGCTCCAGGTTTTCACGGACTGACTCACCACCAAGGGCGTCATCGCCAGACCACTGGCAACCGCCAATCGTGTGCTGGGTTGTAGGGTCGCAAGCAGGGTCTGCAACAAGGCATCGTTGCGGTAGGGCGTTTCGATGCAAATTTGAGTCTCGCCTGTTTTCAAGGCGCGTGCCTCAGTGCTGCGAATGTGTGCCAGCTGCTCGGCACCTTTTGGCAAGTAGCCTATGAATGCAAATTGTTGGCCATTCAATCCGCTGGCAGCCAAACCCAGCATCAAAGAGACGGAGCCCCCCAGGGGTACGACAGTCAACCCCAATGCGTGCGCCGCACGAACCACCGACGAGCCAGGATCAGCAACGGCGGGGATCCCCGCTTCACTAACCAGACCGATGTTCTCGCCATCCAGACAGGGTTTGAGCATGGTACGCGCCGCGTTATCGAAAGCGTCGGTGAGGTGATCCCCTTGTTTATGCGATTCCATCGATTGTGTCTACATTTTTTGTTACAGCGGGCGCTTTTGCTGGAATGGCAATATTAGGGTACACCACCAAAACGGACCTAACTAAATTCGGAAGCTTAATGTACATGCTTTTCATAGGGATCTTTATCGCTGGAATTGTAAACATTTTTATTCAAAGCGATACCATGGGCTTTATTATATCAGTTATAGGCGTTTTTGTATTTACTGGTTTAACGGCATATTACATGCAACAACTTAAAGGTGTATCTCAGGATATGTCCCTTTCAGGTATCGATAGGAGTAAATTATCTCTAATTGGAGGGTTACAGCTGTATATTCTATTCATCAATTTGTTTCTTTCTTTGTTGCGAATACTAGGTGCAAGAGATTAAATTGAATCTATTGTGATTTGGGTTTAAAGTGCTCATTTTAAATAAATAGTATTTAACACAAATCATTTTTAGGATCGTGAAATGTTTGAATATAATTTAATCAAAACAAAACAAATCAAATAGATAGAGAATTTCTAAAGTCTAAATGTTTAGCTAGTACAAAATATTTATACATTTGAAAAAAAAAGCTCGTTATGTCTGATAATTTCTTTGAAAGCTCAACTGCTGCAGTAGGTACGATCTATACGATCATTGCTCTTGCAATCATCACAGCTATCCTTATCTGGGGATAATCCGACTGTAGTTTAAGATATTCAGCTATCCGTACATCGTATGGGTAGCTTTTTTTGTGCTTTTTATTTAACTTTAGAAAAAAGCCTGCATGCCATTCAATTCCATATTTGCCTGGATCATAAAAAAGCGGATACATCAGATCGATCTGTTCCGTAAATATCCGATCGATGTGCAGTTAGAGCTGCTGGATCGTATGATCGCAATGGCAAAGTATACGGAATTCGGGATGAGATACCAGTTCGGTAAAGTTCATTCCTATCAGGATTTCCGATCGGCAGTTCCGCTGCAGCAATATGAAGATGTTAAGCCTTCTATCGACAGACTAATGGAGGGTGAACAGAATATTTTATGGCCAACAGAAACAAAATGGTTTGCTAAATCCTCCGGTACTACTTCCGACCGAAGTAAATTGATACCAGTGACAAGAGAGTCGCTCGAAGAATGCCATTACAAAGGGGGGAAGGATCTTCTGGCCCTGTATTACAATAATTTCCCGAATCGAAAATTGTACAATGGAAAACATCTCATAGTAGGGGGCTCTGCGCAAGTCAATCAGCTCAGTGAAGATTCATACTTCGGTGATCTATCAGCAATCATTTTGAAGAATTTACCTTGGTGGGCTGAGATCAGAAGAACTCCTTCAAAGGATATTGCTTTGATGAGTGAGTGGGAGTCGAAAATTGAGAAAATGGCCGAGAATACGGTCAATGAGGATGTGTACATTCTGGCCGGTGTTCCTTCATGGACCATGGTTCTGGCGAGAAGAGTACTGGAAATATCGGGTAAGAATAATCTGAAAGAGGTTTGGCCAAACCTTGAGTTGTTCATGCATGGGGGGGTGAGTTTTGATCCATACAGGGAACAATTCAAAGCGCTTATTCCAGATCCGAACATGAATTATGTCGAAACCTATAATGCCTCGGAGGGTTTCTTTGGAATTCAGGACCAGGTAGATTCCAATGATCTTTTAATGATGCTTGATTATGGGATTTTTTATGAATTCATTCCGATGTCTGATTACAAAGGAATTGATTCGAAAAATGTAGTGGATCTTTCAGGTGTTGAACCTGGAGTGAATTATGCATTGGTCATCTCAACGAATGGAGGACTTTGGAGATATATTGTTGGTGATACGATCATGTTTTCATCTACAAAACCCTATCGTTTTAAAATTACCGGTAGAACTAAGAGTTATATCAATACGTTTGGGGAAGAGTTGATCGTGGATAATGCAGAAAAAGCTGTGTCTGAAGCTTGTAAAAAGACCGGAGCACAGATCAGGGACTTTACAGCATGCCCTATTTATATGACTGATATCAATAGTGGCAGACATGAATGGCTTTTTGAGTTTGTTGTAACTCCCGACGATCTGAATAGGTTTACTAACATTCTAGATGAAACGTTAAGACAGATCAATTCGGATTATGATGCTAAACGTTATCAGAATATGATCCTTAAAGAGCCAATAGTTAGAATTTTACCAAATGGAACATTCGATGAATGGTTGAAATCGAAAGGGAAACTGGGTGGACAAAATAAGATCCCTCGGTTATCCAACAATCGTGAAATGGTTGAAGAATTTCTTAGATCTGTGGAACTAAAAAAAATGGAACTATGAGATGTATTGTCTTCAATCTCTTTATGACGATTACTTCGATGCTTTTCTGTCAGTCGGATTCATTGACGTGGAAGGAAATCAGAAGTTTTGAGTTAGGCAAGAACGAGGCCTGGAATGTTGATATTTTACAAAATGTTTACCTCACCAAAAAGAATCTGTTGAAGAAGTATGATTCTGTCGGAGTAATGAAATTCAGTCAGTCTTTTAGGTCGGTTGGGCGGATCTCAGCGATTGAACCTGTGAATTTCATGAAGTTGCTTGTTTTTTCGGAGGAACAACAATCAGTTTGTTGGCTAGACAATACATTGACTTTGGGAAATGACTGTATCGATCTGACTGAACTTGGATTTGATTACGCGATGAAAGTTGCAGTGTCTGGACAACCTGACAAGATTTGGATCATTGATCAGCTTAATCTGAAGCTTCGATTGGTCCCTGCTCATAATTCCTCTCAGTATCAGGAAATAACTAACCTTAACGGTATTGCCGGGATCGTTGAGGCTAACAAAATTATGGAATGCAATAATGAACTATTTCTTTTGGATCGATCCAATGGAATTTATCGATTTGATCTATACGGAACACTAATAGAGCACATCAAAAATGAGGAAGTTAAAGATATCGGCGTCTGGAATGGACATTTATTACTTTTGAAAAATGATGAACTTCAAACGATTGATCTATCTAATGGATTTACAGCCGAGATCGACCTGCCTTTAAAGGGTGTTAAAGAGTTCAGAATAAGTGACAAACAAATTTATTTAAGAACAGAGGAGAAAGTTATCAACTATCGTGTTTCTTTAGCGGATTAATGTTTGTCTTTTTCGATTTTTGAACTAATTTAGGCAGTCCAAATTCAGAGAGATTATGCATATTGCGGTTGCAGGAAATATCGGATCAGGAAAGACCACATTGACAAAGATGTTAGCCAAACACTTTAATTGGGATACCCATTTTGAAGATGTCGAGCAGAACCCTTATTTGAATGACTTCTATGAAGACATGCAAAGGTGGTCTTTCAATCTTCAGATCTATTATTTGAACAGTCGTTTTACTCAGATCCAGGAGATCAAGAGTAACACTAGAAATGTAATTCAGGATAGAACGATCTATGAAGATGCGTTCATTTTTGCACCTAACTTACATTCTATGGGATTGATGACCACTCGTGATTTTGAAAATTATTTTTCACTCTTCAATCTGATGGATTCATTTGTTTCTTCGCCAGATCTTTTAATCTATTTGAGAGCATCTGTTCCTACTCTGGTTAATCAGATTCAGCAGAGAGGCCGACAGTACGAAGAAAGTATTCGTCTGGATTATTTGAAGCGACTGAATGAACGTTATGAGGCATGGATCTCTACCTATGACAAAGGAAAATTATTGATCATTGATGTTGATAATAACCGATTCCCTGAAAGTCAAGAGGATCTCGGGAAGATCATCAACGCTATCGATGCAGAGATCAACGGATTATTTTAAATACTTCAGGGGCGACGCCCCTTTTTTATTGCAAATATGATTGTAGTTACAGGAGCCGCCGGATTTATTGGAAGTTGTCTTGTCGGAAAATTAAACCAGGCAGGTTATACTGATATTGTCGTAGTTGATGACTTTTCAAAAAAAGAAAAGGATCACAATCTACTTGATAAGACCATTATCGCTAAAGTTGGGCGTAAAGATTTTATTAAATGGCTCAAAGATTTTGGAAATGAGGTAGAGTTTATCTTTCATATTGGTGCCCGAACAGACACAACTGAATTCAACAAAGCGATTTTTGATGAGCTGAATGTTAATTATTCAAAAGCGTTGTGGGATTCTTGTGTAACATTTAATATTCCTTTTGTCTATGCCAGCTCTGCGGCGACATATGGTTTGGGAGAATTTGGATACAAAGACGATCATGAGGTGATCAGTAAATTAAAACCTTTGAACCCATATGGAGATTCAAAGAATGATTTTGACAAGTGGGTTCTTCAGCAGGAAGTTACTCCTCCATTCTGGGCAGGACTGAAATTCTTTAACGTATACGGGCCCAACGAATATCATAAAGGACGCATGGCGTCTGTGATATTCCATGCGTATCATCAGATCAAAAATACTGGGGGAATGAAGTTGTTTCGTTCGCACAATCCCGACTATACCGATGGTGGACAATTGCGCGATTTCGTTTATGTGAAGGATGTCGTGAATGTATGTTTATTCTTGATGGAGAATCAACCAGAATTTGGCATTTACAATCTTGGATCGGGTACAGCAAGAACATTCCTCGACCTCGCTAAAAATACGTTTGCCAACATGGAAGTAACTGAAAACATTTCGTTTATAGATACTCCGGAAGACATCCGCGATAAATATCAGTATTTCACTGAAGCGGATATGTCAAAGCTGATCAGTCAAGGATACGATACCCCTTTTCATACCTTGGAGCAAGGTGTTCAAGACTACGTTAGCAGCTACTTATTGTCCAATAAATACTATTGATCTATTCTGCACAGATAACAGTGTCATATACAGGAGAAAAACCGGCCCATACCCCCACTGCACCTCCCACAATATTGGTAGGAATGTTTGTTGGTGTCGAAAACGGATTCCCAGCAGAATAGATCTGGGAATATTTTTTCTCCATGTATTCATACACGTCTCTGTCTAACTTTGAAAATTTTATTACTGCAGTATCTCCTAACGCAAAATAGCAACGCATTTCTTCTGGCAAATAATCCCCATTACATGTCATTGGATTCTCATATGCAAAATCAAAGGTTAGTCCATCGAAAAAATCGTCATCAAAGTAAGGATTAAAGGGCTTCATAAAGAACTCATCACTCGAAGCACCGTTCAATCGCTTTACTTCCCATTTGTAGGCATCATATGAATTCGCTGGATCGGCAAGCTTCGCCCAAGTAAAACCTCTATCAGCATAGCCCGCGTCTGGTTTCCAATATGTATCGACCAGAGGAGTAGGTTGAAGGATATTTGTTGAAGCTGTATAAGTATTACCGTCCAATGAGATTATCAAGGAATACGTTTTGCCAACTTCACCTACCATTGAACTACTCAGTGGATAGTAAATCGCCATATGAAGATTTGAAATAAGGACCTCTGGGTAGCCCAAGATTTGAGATACTTCCTTCACCTCTGATGGGCTGAGCTCATCAGTGTATACTTGTTCAAGATTAATTGTTGATGTACCATCCGAAACAGTAATCACTGCACCTTCTATAAAACTACTCAGGTAGGCCTGTATATTAGTAGGAGAGTATACGTCTGCTGTGTTCGAAAGAACAACTAATGGTTTTCTTCCGGTTTCGATACTACCATCGACGACCAATAATTCTTCGTATCCTGGAATATCAATCTGAACTTCTTTTGTGCAACTATATAAAAAGAGCAACATTAGTTGGAATGAGAAATAAATACTTGTTTTCATCTTAAAATTCAAAATTCCAGGTTACACTTGGGATCACAGGGAATAATGTGACTTGTTTCACTGTGATCTTGAAATCTCCCTGAAGGAAATCTCCATCGTTATCTACATATAGGAAGAATGGATTGGCTCTGTTATAAACATTGTAGATCGAGAAAGACCAGTTACTTCTGAAACGTTTTTTAACAAGTACTTTTTCCCCCTCGTCGTTCTTTCTCTTTTTGTAAGGTTTGTCATACAAAGTTGCTGAAAGGTCGAGTCGATGGTAAGGTGCCATTCTTGTTGAATTTCTCGGTCCATAATTAAACAAAAGATTCTGATCTTGTACATACCAAGAAGCCGGAAGTGTAAGTGTATTCCCTGTTGCATAAATGAATGAAGCTCCGAATGTCCATCTTGCATTTAATTTGTATCCTGCAACGATAGATAGGTCATGTCTGCGGTCGTATTTAGCAGGGAAGGGATTCCCGTTGTTGAGTTCTTCAAATACACGTTCAGTTTTAGACCAAGTATATCCGACCCATCCAGTTAATTTACCGTAGCTCTTCTTAAAAAAGAACTCTGCACCATAGCTCCAGCCTTTACCAAATACTAAAAGATTGTCGGTATTGTCATTGACGTTATCTCCTGGGA
>JALRFI010000227.1 GCA_023253775.1 Crocinitomicaceae bacterium | reverse complement strand
AAGGCATTGCACTCACCTTCTCAATTGCGTATCCATTCGTGTTAATGTATAATCTACCGATTAATCCTTCAAAGTTCTTTCCTTTTCTGGGTCTGTAAAAAATGGTGAACGTGGTATCCTGATGAACTACAGTAGTATCCTCAAGAATAAAAAGATATCTTCTCGTTCCTCCGAGTGCAATCGGATTTACATATTCTTTACCCATCAATTCCACCTGATTTTCGTAAAAGCTGAAGGATTGCATTTCCCTGACAAAATTCGAGAACATGGGATCTGAAAATCCTGAAACTTTGTATGCAGTTACCTCTTCTTTATCTCTTGAAGGAGGAATAAAGGTTCTCGTTGATGAGCTCTCCAGCATAAAAAGGTATTGCTCATTAAAAAATTTCTTGATCTCGATCAAGGTTGAGTCCGCCGTGGAATCAGAGATCGCATCGATCGCATCTCGGTTGGCATCCACATAAAACTTACTGTAGCTTTTATATCGGAACGCATCATTTTCCATCGGATGATTTTTTTTCCGGTTTTTGATCACGAGGTCCATGATGCGATGAGCAGGATTCTCGCCTGCAATTACTTTCACTTCCTGAATTTGTTGAAACACAGGACGAAGAAAGATCAAGTTATCTTGAACCGAAGTCAAGGCGCAAAGCGTATCAACATAACCATACACCTTCAACTGAACAGGAAATTTCTCATCCTCCAGAGAAAAGGCTCCATCGATATCTGCAAAAAATGGTTGACCATTTTGAGGATAAACCTTCACGAAAGGAATAACCTCTAATGTTACTGCGTCTTTGATGAAATAGGTCGTTTGCGAATGCCCCAAAAAACTGAGGAAAATAATTCCGACCAAACAGATGATCCCTTTCATGATCTAAAAATAACGGAATAAACTGTCAAATAGTATCTTTGAGAAATGTCGAAGAACCGAGATACGATTAATATACTTAAGCATCTAAGTTTACCAAGGATGATTAATTTGATTGGATTAGGTTCGAGTTATACGCTCAGCAGACTCTCTAGGGGAAAATTCCAATTTGGAAAACCTTTTTCACTTTCCATTGAACCAACCACTGCGTGCAATCTCGGTTGCCCGGAGTGTCCGAGCGGATTAAAGCAATTTTCAAGACCAACTGGGAAATTGAACATTGAATTGAACGCCAAAATTCTGCGTGAAGTGGCAGGACATGTTTTTTATATCAATTATTACTTTCAAGGAGAACCCTTTCTGCATCCTGATTTCCTTGAATTGATCAAACAAGCGAAGAAACATCAGATCTACACAGCAACTTCAACCAATGCACATTTCATAGACGAGAAAAAAGCAGAAGAGATCGTAAAATCAGGTCTGGACAGACTGATTATTTCAATTGATGGGATCACACAGAAGAACTATGAGCAATATAGGGTTCACGGTGATCTTTCGAAAGTGATCTCAGGAACTGAGCATCTGGTAATAGCGAAAAAGAGGTTGAATTCTTCAACCCCTCACTTGATATTTCAATGCCTTGCCGTTAAACCGAATGAAGATGAAATTCCTGCAATAATTAACCTCGGTCATGAGATCGGTGTTGACGAAGTACGGATTAAGACAGCACAGCTTTACGAATATAAACAAGGTAATCCTTTGATGCCTTCTAACGAAGAATATTCCCGGTATAAACTTCAAAAAGACGGAACGTATTCTTTAAAATACAAAACTGGAAATAATTGCTGGAGAATGTGGTCGGGAAGCGTGATCACTTGGAATGGAAGGGTAGTTCCGTGTTGTTTTGACAAAGATGCTGTTCATCAATTAGGCGACCTTTCCACTTCAACATTCAGTGAGGTCTGGAAAAATAAAAAGTATCAAATGTTCAGACAAACTATTTTCACATCAAGAAACAGCATAGACATCTGTCAGAATTGTTCTGAAGGATCCAAAGTGTGGACCTGAACCAAATAGCATCCTACTTGTTCTTCTCAAAAACTTACCTGTATGTTAGGCACCATTTTATTACTCATTTTTACATTGATCGTCGTTCCCCTAGTAAGTTTTTATATGGGAACACCTTTAAATGACATACAGTTTGATGTACTTCAGGACACTTCTTGGATCGTTGGTGGTGTCATCCTTTATTGTTTCATCGTCGGTGAACTATCCCGAAATAATTCACAGGTAGATAAGCTCTGGAGTGTCGTGCCCATTGTATATGCATGGTTCATGACCATTGAAGGAGGGTTCACACCCAGAATGATCCTGATGAGCACATTGGTGACGATATGGGGGGTGCGTTTGACCTATAACTTCGCCAGAAGGGGTGCTTATCAATGGAAATTCTGGGCAGGAGAAGAAGATTACCGCTGGGAGGAATTAAGAAAACGACCCGGTTTCAATAACAAATTCATCTGGGGACTTTTCAATTTCTTTTTCATTTCACTCTATCAGAATGGATTGATCTTTCTTTTCACACTTCCAATTCTTACGAGTTTAGGAGACAATACAAACACATCCATTGGAGCGATCGATATTGTTCTTGGGATTTTATTTGTCTCTGCAGTGGTGATCGAATTTATTGCAGATCAACAACAATATGATTTTCAAATTGAGAAATATAGAAGGATGAACAACAACGAGCCCCTTGATGAATACTCTCACGGTTTTGTCAGATCCGGGCTTTGGTCTCTGGTTCGCCATCCAAACTATACAATGGAGCAAACCATCTGGATCATCTTTTATTTGTATAGTGTCGTGGCCACAGGCGAATGGATCAACTGGTCAATAGCAGGATGTTTGTTACTAGTAATACTTTTCAAAGGAAGCTCAGATTTTTCTGAAGAGCTTTCTGCTAACAAGTATCCTGAATATAAAGAATATCAGAAAAACGTTCCACGCTTCATTCCATTTCTAAAGTTCAGGAAATAAAAAAAGCCCTCCGAAATGGAAGGCTTTAAATATCTTGTGAACAATTAATGTTCTTCTTTCTCTTCGAAAATTCTTTTCGGACGCATTTGCTCAAATACACCCAATGTGATCCAATAAGGAAGAATAAAGCCCATTAGAAAAACAAGCATCCAAAATGCCATTCCACCGATCAAAAGAAACAATACAATACCGAAAACACTCATATTTTCTTGATTTATTACGGTGTAAAAATAATAAAATATTTAAATGAAAATTCTTTTTTAAAAGGTTCAAATAAAAAAGCGGCTGAGCTAATGACTCAACCGCCCTTTTGCTATCGGAACAGATCCGTTATTCCAGAATGAAGTTGATCGGCAAACGAACTCTCGCTCTTACCTTTCCGTAGGCCATTTCTGCTGGTTTCCATTCCGGGAACATACGAACCAGACGCTCCGCTTCGCGATCAATCGATTTGGACACTCCACGCTCTACCTGAACACTGGATACTGACCCATCTTTTTCAACGATAAAGGAGATGTATACACGTCCTTGTTCGTTCAATTCGATTGCTTCCTGAGGGTAATTCATGTTTTTCTGGATGAAGTTCATCATTGCAATGTACCCTCCAATGTATTCTGCATCCTTGTCAACGATCTCTAAAACTTCACCTTTGACATCAACAATGTCACCATCGGAAATTTTATCATCAAACTTGATCGTCAAGCCGTCAAGACCAACGTCAGAATCGGCTTTTTTCTTATGATCATCTATTGTTTTGATGTCATTCGAAATTGTTTTCTGAATGTTGATCGTTGGATCAGATGACTTATCATCCTGAGGTTTTTGAGGAAGCTTCACAATAGGTTGATCCATTTTTGGAATTTCCTTTGGTTCCTCTACTTCAAAACTGATGGATCTTGCAGTGACCTTCTCCTTGTGATACATCATTTCTGTCGGAGAACGATAGGTAAAGGCTGCTAATGTGAAGGAGCCTGCTGTCAGAAGTCCTATCTGAAACAGGACAATTCTCTTGCGTTCGAGGTCGTACCTCGGATTTTTTTTCGCGATCATAATTAAAAATTTAAAAGTTTACAATTTCTGAATTTTCAAATGCTATGCCAAAATCGTATTTATCTGATTTACTGTTTATTACGCGAATTAAAAATGTTATTTTTTTGTTAATCAAATTTTCATTTGAGATAGGACCATGAAGAAATCGTGAAGTTTTCATTCCATATCCGTTACCACTCATTTTTCCTTAAATTTGTAGGCAAATGGCTAAACCTAAAAAGCACATTCTAACCTTTGAACAAGTCTATGATTTCGAATTGATCGGAATCTGCACTCATCATAGCGATTATCGATTGGCATGGGGTTTAAATGAGTCCTTGCGAACGCAACTTGTTAAAGCTGAAAAAGATTTTGTGGTTCAAGGAAAAAAAGGCCAGGAGGAGACCAGTCATTCGACTTACCATTATAAAGACGAGGCAAATATGCTTGAATATTATCTCGTCAAAAATAAATCAGCAGGAAAATACCTGATCCCGGAAAAACCGACGATCGATTATTTCCTGTTTTTATACGAAAACCATATCTATGATGTCGATGACATTGTAGATCGTTTGAGATCAATTCCAAGTGTAATTGGAGCATATCAGTTCGATCCGGAAGAATTTGGTTCAACTGAATACATAATATTTAACTAGAAATGAAAAAAACAAAAATAGTAGCAACGCTAGGGCCTGCATCAACGGACAAAGACACCCTAAGAGAAATGTTCCTAGCAGGATTAAATGTTTGTCGTTTAAATTTCTCGCACGGTGCCTATGAGGATCATCAGGCAGCAATTGAAACAATCCGCGAGCTCAATGAAGAAACAGGATTGAATGTTGCAATTCTTGCTGACCTTCAAGGACCAAAGATCAGAACCGATCTTATGACTGATAATGGAATTGAATTGGTTACTGGAAAAGAAGTTGAAATTGTTACTGAAAAAATACTGGGAACGGCAGAACGCTTCTCGATCAACTATTCGAAATTACCGCAAGACGTTCAGGCCGGGGAAAGAATTCTACTCGATGACGGAAAAATTGCGCTGGATATTGTCAGTACGAATGGCAAGGATCTCATCAGAGCTAGGGTGGCACATGGCGGAATCCTTTCTTCTAAAAAAGGAGTGAATTTCCCGAACACAAAAATATCCATGCCTTCGCTAACTCCAAAGGATCTGGAAGACTTGAGTTTTGCATTGGATCAGAATGTTGATTGGATCGGTCTTTCATTCGTTCGTTCAGCAAGAGAC
>JALRFI010000134.1 GCA_023253775.1 Crocinitomicaceae bacterium | reverse complement strand
CTCCTTTTACATGTTGTACTTTTGTTTCACGTGAAACAAAAAATTTCCAATGATTTCGAGTTATGATGTGATTGTTGTGGGCGCAGGCCATGCAGGTTGTGAGGCCGCTAACGCAGCAGCAAAGATGGGGAGTAAGGTTTTATTGGTGACGATGAACATGAACACAATTGCCCAAATGAGCTGTAACCCGGCTATGGGCGGTGTTGCCAAGGGCCAAATTGTTAGAGAAATTGACGCTTTAGGTGGTGGCAGTGGTTATGTGAGTGATGTGAGTGCTGTTCAGTTTAGAATGTTGAACAGATCTAAGGGCCCCGCTATGTGGTCGCCAAGAACTCAGAATGACAGGATGCGTTTCGCAGAAGAGTGGCGATTGTTATTAGAAAGAAATCCCAACGTGGATTTTTGGCAGGACATGTGTTCTGGTCTTTTGGTGGAAAATGGCAAAGCTGTTGGTGTTAAAACGAGTCTTGGCATGAGGATAAATGGTAAGGCGATTGTGTTGACAAATGGCACTTTTCTAAATGGTTTGATCCACATTGGTGAGAAGCAATTTGGAGGAGGTCGTGTTGGTGAGAAAGCGGCAACGGGAATAACGGAAGATCTGATTGAGCTGGGTTTTGAATCTGGAAGAATGAAGACGGGTACTCCTCCAAGAATAGATGGAAGATCGTTGGACTATTCTAAAATGGAAATTCAACCTGGAGATGAAGTTCCTTCAAAATTTAGTTTTGGCGATACTGAGGCGCTTAAAATGCAGCGGCCTTGTCACATTACGTATACAAATCTTGAAACTCATGAGTTGTTGAGAGAAGGTTTTGATCGGTCACCGATGTTTAATGGGGCTATTAAAAGTTCTGGTCCGAGATATTGTCCTAGTATTGAAGACAAGATCAACCGTTTTGCAGACAGAGAAAGACATCAGATCTTTGTTGAACCTGAAGGTTGGAATACGGTAGAAATCTACGTGAATGGGTTTAGTACGTCTTTACCTGAAGATGTTCAATACAAGGCACTAAAGAGTATTCCGGGCTTTGAAAATGCAAAGATGTTTAGACCTGGTTATGCCATTGAATATGATTACTTCCCTCCTACTCAGCTGAAGCATTCGTTAGAGACTAAATTGGTTGACAATTTGTATTTCGCTGGTCAAATCAATGGAACAACGGGTTATGAAGAGGCTGCTTGTCAAGGATTGATGGCCGGCATAAATGCGCACAGAAAGGTTCATGAGTTGCCAGAATTTGTTTTAGGAAGAAATGATGCTTACATCGGTGTTCTTATAGATGATTTGATCACTAAGGGCACAAAGGAACCTTATCGCATGTTTACTTCAAGGGCGGAATTTAGAATTCTTCTAAGACAGGACAATGCAGACCTTAGACTGACTCCAATTGGCTATGAAATTGGATTAGCTGATGATGCAGCGATGAAACGAGTTGAAAACAAAATAAGCGGCACTGAAAAACTAATTCGGGCAATGCGTAATATTGGAGTAAAGCCCGAGGTGGCTAACGAGCGATTGTTGGATCTTGGTTCTTCTCCGATTGATCAACAAGTGAAATTATCGTCATTAATCACGCGACCATTTGTGTCGAGTGATGATTTAAAGTTATGGAGTGAGGAGTTCAATAGTGTTGCTATGGAGGCATCATTAGAACATCCAGATAGTGTGGAACAAGCTGAAGTCGTTATGAAATACGAGGGATATATTCAGCGTGAAGAAGAAATGGCTAATAAGTTGAATAGGCTTGAAAACGTTAAGATTCCTGAAGAGCTGGACTACAGACAAATGAAAAGTCTTAGTTTGGAAGCCAAAGAAAAGCTGAATAAAATTAAGCCGGTTACAATTGGACAGGCATCTAGGGTTAGTGGGGTTTCACCAAGCGATATTTCTGTTCTTTTGATTCATCTCGGTAGATAGTTTCACGTGAAACAAACAATATAACAAGAGTGGAAACATTAATTTTCACCCTAGTTTATTTTGGTTCAACCCAATCCCCGTAGTTTTTAATTAGGCCGATTAATTCGTTCACCGCCTCTTCTTCAGGCACATTTCTTTTTACGACTGTTTTTTCTTTATAAAGATTGATCTTGCCCGGTCCGGTTCCGACATATCCGTAGTCTGCGTCTGCCATTTCTCCAGGCCCGTTCACAATACAACCCATGATACCAATTTTCACACCCTTGAGATGGCTGGTTTCTTTTCTGATTTTCGCGGTAGTCTCCTGAAGATCGAATAAGGTTCTTCCGCATGACGGGCATGATATGTATTCAGTCTTTGATATTCTGGTTCTTGTGGCTTGAAGAATGCCGAAGGATGTGCTATTGATAAGTGTGTTTGGAATGTTTTTTCCATTAAGCAAAAGACCGTCACCAAAACCATCTATGAGCAATGTACCAACTTCACTTCCAGTATATAATTGGAAGGTTTCTGGGTCTTCTGTGTGTTGAATGTTTTGAATAATAACTGGATTATTAATCCTGTTATTCGCAAAAATTAAATAGATATAACGACAAAGGTGTACATATTGGTCACTATGTGTGGTTAAAACAATGATCGCGTTCGGTAGATTCTTGATCTCCTCCGCTTCTATTTCTTCACAATGTACCCTGAAGAAATAGGGTTTATTTTTCTTTTCGAATTGGATCGCGTCATCGAATTTTTCAATCAAGGCGTAGTAGCCCTTCTTGTCAGAGTACTTTTCATTGAATAGTTCAAGGTCAGCGATAACACCGAGAGTGCCGGGTAATTCGAAATCAATTTTTGTTTTACCGACATATAAATAATCTGCAGCGAGATCATTTATGTGCCATTTGTCCAGTTGAACAGAGTAGTTGTATCCAAAAGCAAACAAATTAGCTGGAGAAATATTTTCTTTTGAGGAAAGATCTCCAATCACGACAGGAACATGTTTCCCCCCGACGTTTAAAATCTCTGCGCTTTTACGACGCTCATATTTAAATGGATCAAATGGAAGCTTGAATTCGTTGTACGGCAGAAAAGGTTTTGTGCCCAAATTATCGAATTTGCTAACCAGCTTTTGAGCGACGGGAATTTCAAATTCAGGCTCTTCAGTTAATGAGACCCTAATGGTGTCTCCTATCCCATCTTCTAAAAGCGCACCGATGCCGACAGCTGATTTAATTCTACCATCCTCACCATCACCGGCTTCTGTTACCCCTAAGTGAATTGGATAAAATTTGTTGGTTTCAATCATTCTTGAAACAAGTAATCGATAAGCCTGAACCATTACAAGTGTGTTACTGGCTTTCATTGAAATAACAAGCTGATCGAAACCGTGTTTTTCACAAACATTTATGAATTCATAGGCCGATTCTACCATTCCCTGAGGGGTGTCACCGAATCTGCTCAAGATCCTGTCGGATAAAGAGCCATGGTTCGTTCCTATTCGCATCGCTGTTCCATGATCTTTACAGATCTGAATTAATGGAGTAAACTTTTCCTCAATTCTTTTAAGCTCTTCAAGGTAGCTTTCATCGGTGTATTCGATGTGGTCAAATTTCTTTTTATCCGCATAATTCCCCGGGTTAACACGGACTTTTTCTACTAATCTCGCGGCAATTTCAGCAGCATTTGGAGTAAAGTGAATATCCGCTACTAAAGGGGTATTATATCCGAGGTTAACCAATTCTTGCTTAATCCTAAGAAGGTTTTCTGCCTCTTTTTTGCTTGGTGCAGTTAAACGAACAAGCTCACAGCCCGCATCGATCATTCGAATTGATTGTTGAACAGACAATTTTGTGTCCATTGTATCCGAAGTCGTCATAGATTGAACCCGAATAGGATTATCGCCACCAATTGCTGTAATCCCAATCTTTACCTCTATTGTTTTGATTCTTTCCCGATGATACGGGTTGTTGCAAAAACGATTGATCACATTGCTTTTACTGAGGTTTTGGTTCATTATCATTACTTTCGTGTTAAACAAAGGTATAGAATTTATGTTCGAAGTTAATCAACAGGAATTTCATACTGATTAAGATAAAGGTGTGGATTTAACCATTAAGAAGCGTACCTTTGTGTTTCAATAAAAAATATGGGATTAAAACCAATTAGATACACCGGAACACAAGCAGAAGATTTCAGTAAGGTTCTGAGGCAACGAGTGAATAATTACTTTAAAGAAAGGAATATTTCAAAACACGCGAACGGTCAAATGTATTTGAAAACGGTAGGTATGCTTTGCTTGTATTGGGTTCCTTTTGCGTTGATGCTGACATTATCTCTTCCTTCATGGGCCGGCATTTTGCTTTGGCTCGCAATGGGCATTGGACTAGCGGGAATAGGGCTATCAATTATGCATGATGCAAACCATGGAGCTTATTCGCAGAGCCCAACTGTTAACAAATGGGTGGGCTATACACTGTTAATGTGCGGAGGAAGTGACCTTAACTGGAGAATACAACACAACTTGTTGCACCATACATACACCAATGTGCATGGCCACGACGAAGACATTAGTCCTGTTCCGATATTACGGTTTTCGCCTGACGCGAAAAGACTTGGAATACATCGATTTCAACATTTATATGCTTGGTTTTTTTATGGATTGATGACATTCATGTGGATTACAAGCAAGGATTTTACACAAGCGATACGATATCACAAAAAAGATTTACTGAAATCCCAACATACAACGTTGGCCAAGCATATTCTTTTTCTAATCATTTTTAAAGTAATTTATCTCTCCGTATACATTGGGCTTCCGATTTATTTGACAGACATGAGTGTATGGTTGATACTGGGCGGGTTTTTTCTGATGCATTTTGTTGCTGGGTTTATTTTGGGAATCGTTTTTCAGCCAGCTCATGTGGTTCCTGTGTCAAATTATCCTGTCCCGGACCCAACTGGAAATGTGGACGCTGATTGGGCAGTAAGTCAAATGCTGAATACAGCTAATTTTGCAAGAAAATCAAAGTTGTTGTCATGGTATGTGGGTGGACTGAATTATCAGATCGAGCATCATTTGTTTCCCAGTATATGCCATATCCATTACAGGAATATATCTGAAATAGTGAAGGAAACAGCAGAGGAATTTGGATTACCATATTATGATTACCCTACTTTCTATGGGGCAATCTTGGAACATGGTAGAATGCTATACAATTTAGGGCATTTTGATAATGCGAAGCCGATTCACGCGTGAATGCAGAGGAATTCAGAGCTTTCTGCATAAATCTACCATTCGTTACGGAATCATTTCCTTTCGATGATACTACTCTTGTATTTAAAGTTGGAGGAAAAATGTTTGCGCTGATCGACGTGGAGCAAGCAATATCAGCGAATTTGAAATATGATCCTGAAAGAGCCATTGAATTGAGAGAGAAGTTTAATGCGGTCAATCCGGGATACCATATGAACAAGCAGCACTGGAATACGATAACATTTAATGAGGATGTATCCAATGATCTGTTAAAGGAATTGATACTACATTCCTATGAATTAATATATAGTTCGTTGCCTAAAAAGCTAAAGAATGAGCTTGAGATGGGATAAATACATTTGGTCTGTTCGATTGGCAAAAACGAGAAGCCTGGCAACCGAGCTGATCAGTAAGGGAAAGATCAAGGTAAATGGCCTTGAAATCAAGCCCTCGAAAGAACCTAAGACAGGAGATATAATCTCTGTATCCAGAAATAATGCAATCTTTTCCTATAAGGTTGTTCAGCTACTTGATAAACGGGTTGGTGCTAAATTGGTGGCTGATTATATCACGGACATTACTCCTCTCGAAGAAATAGAGAAATTTAGACAATACCAGATCGCTCAAAGCACCTATCGGGATTATGGCACAGGAAAACCCTCCAAGAAAGACCGCAGAGACATTGATGATTTCATGAACGATTGGTAGCTTTTCTGCAAGCCCGCATCAATTTTCCTGTTTGGCTTTGGCACAATATTTAACGAATTGCCATTAATACAAATAAATATGAAAAGAACAGTTTACATAATTGCATTTACAATTCTGGGTGGAATTGTTTTCGCACAAAATGAAAAGGTGCCGGATACGACGCGGTTTAATCTGAAGACTACAGAAATACTAATTATTGATCATTCTGATCACGAAGGAGATGAGGATATCGATACAATCGACGCTGCTCCAGATGCTAAAACGAAAAGAAAACTTGAAGCTCACTGGGCTGGTTTGGATTTCGGATTAAATATGTTTACGGATGGTTCTTTTGGAATGTCTTTCGCTAACCACCCATATTGGGAAAACGATCCAGCAAGCTCTTTGACGTGGAACCTAAACCTTTTAGAACACAAATTTGGCATCGTAAAAGAGTATGTTGGCATCACAACTGGACTTGGCTTCTCGTGGAATCAATATGCGTTTAGCGAAAACTACATTTTGAGTGCCTCTAACGACACTTTAACGGCATTTATTGATACGGTTAATGTTTACTCAAAAAACAAGCTTAAAGCATCTTATTTAAACGTTCCACTTCTTTTTGAGTTCTGTACTTCGGCAAATAACGATAAAAGCTTTTATCTGGCAGCCGGAGTTGTAGGCGGGGTGCGCTTGACCTCAAAGATCAAAAGAGCAGGTGAGTTCGATGGTAAAGAATTCAAGCAGGTGTTAAAAGGAATCTATGGTTTGAATCCATTTAAGCTTGATGCTACAGTGAGGATGGGATATGGATTATGGGGCACATTTGCGACCTACAGCTTGATGCCTTTGTTTGATACATCAAAAACTACAGAGGTGTATCCATTAACATTTGGACTTTCATTGAATTTTTAGTTCGTAAATAAGTTAGGCTGAAAGCGGCCCGTTGTTGGAAACCATTTTTGCATAAAAAAAGGGCTGACCGGAGTCAACCCTTTTAAGATATAGTTTGGAATATTATTTCTTAACTACGTTGAACTGAGAAGTTCTTCCGTCTTCCAATACAACATTGAAGATATATGCTCCGCTATTAAGATCAGCAACGTTGATCTGAGCTTTTCCAGCAATCAAAGAGATTGTGTGAGATGCAACAGTTCTTCCTGCAAGATCCGTAATGTTCAATGTAGCTGAACCTTCAGCGTCCATAGCAACAGTTACAACATCAACAGCTGGGTTTGGATATGCAGAACCTTCGATATTAGCTTCTTCGTTCAATCCTACTTCAGCTGCGTTGAATACACGAACACCAATTGCAGGAGGAACATCAGATCCAAAACCTACCGCGAAGTATGATCCATCATTTCCTACTGGCGCTACTGGTTGCAAATATGTATCAACATTCCATGTTACATTTGATGTGTTGTCAAAACCTAAGTAAACTTCTTGATTAACCGTTTGAACACATGCTAGGTAGCGTTGATTATCCTGCAGAACAACCTGGTTGGCAAACTGTCCGTAAACTGTTTCTCCTTGAAGGTCGCTAGGATAATAATAGTATGCACTAGTTACCTCATTTAGTGTCCAAGTATTTGCAGGGAAGTTAGCGTCGTTCAAATCTGTGAACACATCATCCCAAGTGTAAAGATATAATCCCATTTCTTCACCGTCCAGAGTTAGACCAGAAGCAGTAGAAGTTACCGCCGAGAAGTAAAGCCCATCAACTGCCAAGCGACTTGCATTAGGGTTGTCAATTACGATACATGCATCAAAAGTGGTTGTCCATGTTCCTGGCTGATAGAATTGATTTCCATCAGGAAGCCCGGTTGTTGCATCCAATTGAACAACAGAGTAAATCTCATCTTGAACTACGAAATCAGCAGAATAAGTGTTATCACCAGCATATTCATCTGTCGCGCCATTCAAATCAAGTGTATACGTTAAAGTATATCGTCCTGGAACGTGAAGTGGGTTAGCTGGATCAAAATCGAAGTTCGGTAAAGTTACTGTTCCTCCAGACCAAACATCTGTAGAGTCAGCAGTTGTTGATGCAGCGTTCAACGTGAAAGCAGAAGTAGTGTTATTATAAACTACCCCAGAAGGACCAGTAATAGTAGCGTTTAACGTTACAGCTGATTGAGCATTCGTTCCATAGTTATATACTCTTGCTCCTAATTCAAAACTATATTCACCTGCGTTTTGAGCCAATTGAGAAGGAAGACCACCCAACTTAGAAATTAGAGGCGCTTGCCATGCGTTGGCAAGGATACCAGCATCATCTCCATAAAGACCCGTTTTGTTTCCAATGAACACCTCAACCGGTCCATTGCTCATTTCGTTAATAAGTGTTTCACCGTCTGTGGTAGAAAGCATTACCACCGGAATATTATTAACAAGACTAGCACCATCGTTTCCGCCTGCCATTCCTACGGCCGCACCAGAGTGATTAATGATAATAACACCAACAGCTCCAGCAGTTTCGGCATTTAATGCTTTGGTACCAAACTGACAGTCTGCACGGTAAACAACTGCAATTTTACCTGTTAGATCATTGACTAAAGGATTACAACCCGCTAATGAATTTGGAAAACCGTAAGTCGCATTGTCTCCTGTTGTTCCATCATCAACAAGCATAATCTCTGCCTGTACAAAGTTTCCAGGGATGTTAAGGTCCAATGTTGTCCAGTCTCCGCCAGCCGGATCTGCCCATGTGAATTCATAGTTTCCTTGAATTGCTGCAGGAGAAATACCCGCAACAATGGCTTGTCCATATGAAATGAAACCGGAAGCTACTACTACTAAAGAAAGTAATAATTTTTTCATAAGATTAAAATTTGATTGTGCAAAGTTAATACAAAATTAATTTATTCATTTTGTGAAGATAAACGATTTTATTGATAAAAGGGTTGAAAAAAAGGGATAGCAAATTTGCTATCCCTTTGAAATGAGGTATTTTGAAAATTAATTTTCACTGGAAATTGCCGCAGACAAAAATTCTCGATTCATGCGCGCGATGTTTTCCAGTGAGATGCCTTTCGGACATTCGATTTCACAAGCTCCCGTATTTGTACAGTTACCAAATCCTTCTTCATCCATTTGGCGAACCATGTTCAATACACGATTTTTAGCTTCAACTTTTCCTTGAGGAAGTAACGCATACTGTGAAACCTTTGCACCCACGAAAAGCATTGCTGATCCGTTTTTGCAAGTAGCAACACATGCCCCACATCCGATACAAGCCGCAGCTTCAAAGGCCTTGTCCGCATCTGTCTTAGGAACTGGAATTGAGTTTGCGTCGATCGTTCTTCCGGAAGTGTTCACAGAAACAAATCCACCTGCTTGCTGAATTCTATCAAAAGCACTTCTGTCTACAACAAGGTCTTTAATAACCGGGAAAGCAGCCGATCTCCATGGCTCAACGTAAATAGTATCACCATCTTTGAACATTCTCATGTGAAGCTGACAAGTAGTGATGCCCGTATCTGGTCCATGAGCCCTGCCATTGATGTATAATGAACACATCCCACAGATTCCTTCACGACAATCGTGATCGAATGCGATCGGTTCTTTTCTTTCACTGATCAGCTGTTCATTCAACTGATCCAGCATTTCAAGGAATGAACTGTCAGTTGAAACATGATCAAGTTGGTATGTTTCCATACTGCCCTTTGCCTGAGAATTTTTTTGTCTCCAGATCTTTAGGGTTATATTGATAAACTTTGATGCCATATCTAATGTTTTTCTGATTGAACCTTATTACTTGTAGTTTCGAGCTGCGATCTTAATATATTCATACTTCAGATCTTCTTTGTGAAGCTCAGACTGGTTTATGTCCATTCCTTTGTATTCCCATGCTGCGGCAAACTTATAGTTTTCATCATCGCGCAGTGTTTCGCCCTCGGCATCCTGATATTCTTCACGGAAATGTCCCCCGCAAGATTCGTTACGATGTAAGGCATCTCTTGCCATAAGCTGGCCCAACTCAAGGAAGTCAGCAACACGAAGGGCCTTTTCTAGCTCAGGATTCAACTCATCCGCATTCCCTGGAACATAAACATCCTTATAGAACTCATCACGAAGAGTGGAGATCTCTTGAATGGCTTCATTCAGACCCTGTTCGCTTCTTGCCATCCCAACCTTGTTCCACATGATCAATCCAAGTTTTTTGTGGAAATGATCAACTGATTTAGAACCATTGTTTGTCAAGAATTTCTGGATCAAATCCTTAACGTTCTTTTCTGCTTCATCAAACTCAGGAGAGTCAGTAGGAATTTTACCTGTTCTGATCTCATCAGCTAAATAATTTGAAACAGTGTAAGGAATTACGAAATATCCATCTGCAAGTCCCTGCATCAATGCAGAGGCGCCAAGTCTGTTTGCTCCGTGATCAGAGAAATTTGCTTCTCCCGCAACAAAACATCCTGGAATTGTACTTTGAAGATTATAATCAACCCAAAGCCCCCCCATCGTATAGTGAACAGCAGGATAGATCTTCATTGGTGTTTCATATGGATTTTCATCGGTGATCTTTTCATACATCTGGAAAAGGTTCCCGTATTTTTCTTCTACCCATTTTTTACCCAGTTCGATGGTTTTTTCTTCACTTGGATCATGATCTCCCTGAGCGAAAGCGGCTTGTTTTCCTTTTGCTTTTATTTCAGAAGCGAAATCAAGATAAACACCTTCGTTAGTATCATTTGCTTCTATTCCGAATCCTGCATCACATCGCTCCTTAGCCGCACGACTGGCAACGTCTCTTGGCACTAGGTTTCCGAACGCAGGATATCTTCTCTCCAGATAATAATCACGGTCTTCTTCTGCAATTTGAGTAGGCCTTAATTGACCCGCCCTGATCGCTTCAGCATCCTCTTTTTTCTTTGGAACCCAAATTCTTCCTGAGTTACGAAGCGATTCGGACATCAATGTCAGCTTTGACTGGTTCGTTCCATGAACGGGAATACATGTTGGGTGGATCTGTACATAACAAGGGTTAGCAAAATAAGCCCCCTTTTTGTGTGCCTTCCAAGCTGCGGTAACGTTACTTCCCATAGCATTTGTTGAAAGGAAATAAACGTTTCCATATCCTCCAGACGCTAAAACAACGGCATGTGCAGAATGTCTTTCTATTTCGCCATTTACCAGGTTTCTTGCTATGATTCCGCGTGCTTTTCCGTCAACAAGAACAAGGTCAAGCATTTCATGACGATTCAACATTTGAACGCGACCCAGTCCGATCTGTCTAGAAAGAGCTGAATAGGCTCCTAACAATAATTGCTGACCAGTTTGACCCGCTGCGTAGAATGTTCTTTGTACCTGAACACCCCCAAAAGAACGGTTGTCAAGCATACCGCCATATTCGCGTGCAAAAGGAACTCCCTGAGCAACACACTGATCAATGATGTTTCCTGAAACTTCAGCTAAACGATAAACGTTCGCCTCTCTTGCACGATAGTCTCCTCCCTTGATGGTGTCGTAGAACAAACGATAAATGGAGTCACCATCATTCTGGTAGTTTTTTGCAGCATTGATACCTCCCTGTGCAGCAATTGAGTGCGCCCTTCTTGGTGAGTCCTGAAAACAGAAAGCCTTCACATTGTAACCCATTTCTCCAAGAGATGCCGCCGCGGATGCTCCCGCTAAACCCGTACCTACAACGATCACATCGATCTTTGGGCGGTTATTCGGCGCAACCAACTTCAGGTGGTTCTTATGGTTGGTCCACTTTTCTGCTATTGGACCCTCTGGTATTTTAGAATCTAGAATTGACATAATCTGAATATCTTGATTTCTATTTATTCATGAATAATAAGATCGGAATGATCGCAAACAAAGCTGGAACTATGATTGCAAATGTTTGTCCAGCCACCCTGATCATCTTATTGTAAGCCCTGTGGTTCAATCCTAATGATTGGAATGCTGATGCAAACCCATGCCACAAATGGAACGCAAGAACCATCATGGCTGTAACATAAAAAATAACTGCAAACAATGCCATCTCATTCTTTTCAGGAACCCCATCTTTTGTTTTGTCCTGACCAAAGAATGAAAGAACAACAGAATGAAGATCTTTATAACCCTCTCCCCTTTTCAAGTTGACTTCTTTCAAAAAGAATTCGGTTCCGTTTCTTACTTCCATCGCTGCAGGCATTTCACCCTCACCATCGAATGCAGAAGTAGGGATATAATCACCAGTGTGGGTGATGTAAAAAGTTTCTTCCGCTCCGGATTGAGGGTTTGCTACAACTACTTGATGAAGCGGCATAGGATCTGACGAAAATTTCATTTTCCACCAGAAGTTAGCCATATGTGTAACAATGAAAACAAGGATCAAGCTGCCTAAAAGAGCCATGTATCGTGATGGCGTGCTTGAGTTGGCTCCCGGATTGTTATAAGCATAAGGTACCGGTCGTGCTTTATTGTTTTTAATGGTTAATAAGAACCCATCAATGGCATGAAACAAAATGGATAGATAAGTAACATATGACAAAACCTTTACAAAGGGATTGTGCGTCATAAAATATGCATACTCGTTGAATGTTCTTTTTCCTTCTTCTCCTGTTACAAAGATCAATTGAAGGTTTCCTAAAAGGTGACCAACCAAAAATAAGCACAGGAATAATCCCGTTAGTGCCATCCAATATTTTTTGGCGATCGATGATGAAAGAATAGCTGAATTACTCATACATGTAAAATTTCTTGTTTGAAATTATCCCCGCAAATTTAATAGATGGAACAAATTAGCTGGATTTTGGTTCTTATTTAAATTGATTATAGATAGTAAAAATCATTCAAAATAAAGCTTGGCGCCCTCTGAGTTAACTTCGAGAGAACATTTTCTACCAAGGATTAGTGCCTGGTTGTCAGGCATATGACCGGCAGGAAAGTTAAAACAAACAGGTATTTTTCGATACTTTAAATGCTCAACAACAATTTCTTCAAGTCTTTTACCAAACGGTACAACGGTATCTTTTATATCCGTCATTCCGCCCACAATGAGACCAGAAATTTTTTCAAGAATACCCGATTTGCGAAGAGTATGGAAAATGCGATCGATATGATAGAGTTGTTCAGATAGATCTTCAATATACAGAATGGCATCCGAATAGTCCGGACATTCATCAGTTGAAAGTAAACTATACATGATGCTCAGATTACCCCCGATCAATTTACCTGATGCTAATCCGGGTTTATTGTTTTGGTTTGCCGGTGAGAAAACACTGTAGGATTCTCCTTTAAGGGCCTTGAATAGCGTATCAATTGCTTCTTTGGAATTTTCTTGATAGTTTAAAGGCATCGTAGCGTGTAAACTCTCGATACCATATCGTTGCATTCTTTGGTGGAATACGGTTACGTCGCTGAAGCCAACGATCCATTTTGGTTCACGGATGATCCCGGCCCATTGAACACGATCGACGATTCTTACACATCCATAGCCTCCTCGGGCACAAATGATCGCTTTTACTTCCGGGTTATCTAGCGCCTTTTGAAGGTCAGAGGTCCTTTGAGCGTCTGTTCCTGAAAAATAATGGTGATTTCCTAAACAGTGCTCGCTTACCTGCACCTTGTACCCTTTCGATTCAAACAATTCCTTGGCATAATAAACATGTGATGATTCAATTGCTTTGGCCGGTGCGATGATCATTACAAGGTCACCTGGCTGAAGTGCTTTGGGTTTAGAGATATCTGGCATGATCCAAATGTAATATTTTGAATCCGGTATTTAAAGTTGAAACCTGTTACTTTTAAAATTGGTTACTTTGGTAAAAATAAAACCGAATAGGGCATTTAAATTATATGAAATACCCAGAGCAAAAACACATCCAACGAAAACATAAAAAATGATCGAGCCTTTTACTGATGAGTATTTTATGAAGCAAGCGCTTATCGAGGCTAAGAAAGCATTTTCTGAAGAAGAGGTTCCTGTGGGAGCTGTGGTTGCATTCAAAGGAAGGGTCATAGCAAGAGCGCACAACTTTACTGAGCACTTGAATGATGTGACCGCTCATGCAGAAATGCAGGCAATAACAGCGGCGGCCGAAAGCCTTGGCGGGAAATACTTAAAAGGATGTACACTATATGTAACATTGGAACCGTGTGCCATGTGTGCCGGGGCCTTGTATTGGTCGCAGATTGATAACATTGTATTTGGTGCGGCAGACCCTAAAAGAGGAGCAGGAAGGTTTGGCAACGAATTGTATCATCCACAAACAAAGATAACTGGTGGAGTTTTGGAAAAGGAATGTGGAGATTTGGTGTTAGATTTTTTTAAAAATAAACGCTCTTGAAAATAGGCAGCATAGTCTTGTCATGGTTAATTTCAGTGATCGCTGGAAGTGTGATTTGTGGCCTTTTATTGGGTGAGCCAGTCGCCATTTTGTTATTTGTACTTGTTTCAGGTTTGTTTTCACTTCCTTATCTGGTCGTCATGATCTTGTTCAATCTTTGGAAACACCCTTTTTGGCTCATTCAGGTCATGCATGTTTTTTTGACATTGTTCACCGGCTTTACCATTTTTCTTTTTGAGCGCAGCTCTTTCAAATACTTTTATGTACTGTTGATCTATTTTGTGTTTGGAGTGATTGCTCAGACCTATTTCTATTTCATAAAGCCTCTGCAGGAAACGTATGTTAATCCAGATATTTTGGATTCATAAAAAAGGCGGACATTACCCGCCTTATGTTTTAAACAAATAAATGGATGACCCAGTAAAAAATGGCAGCTAGTAATGCACTTACAGGTATTGTAAGGATCCACGCCCAAAGTAGGTTGATAGTTACACCCCAGCGAACAGCACTTAATCGCTTTGTTGCCCCCACACCAATTATCGATCCTGTAATCGTATGCGTAGTTGAAACAGGTATTCCGAACTGGCTGACCGTGAAAAGAGTCAAAGCACCGGCTGTTTCGGCACAAACACCTTCAAGAGGAGTTACCTTGGTGATTTTGGTCCCCATTGTTTTTACGATCTTCCATCCACCCATCAAGGTTCCTAAACCGATCATTAAATAACAACCGAATGCTATCCAGAAAGGCATTGTTTCAGACTTTACTTTTGTTTTGATCTTGTGGTCCGCGAGAAGTTCAAATTTGTCTGGGTCCGTTACCTCTTTAAAGATGACGGCCTTTTTGTAGTTTGAGTTTAACGCCTTGTCTTTAAAGATGGTGTCGTGAGTAGATGCATCATATAGAATGTCTCCATCGGAGTATACGGTTAAGTTTTCAAGCTTTTTCTTTATCTTTTTAAATTTGGGAAAAGTTGAGGCGCCTGAATAGTTCGGGTTCAATTCTTCTTCATGATAGATGATCTCCTGCGAATTAAGATCCAGTACATCATCGCCTGCAACATACATTTGAACCCCTTTGTATTCGCCATAAACAGGTTTGAATTTCTTGGTTTTACCGGATTCATCCTTGAATTCAATCTGTACGACCTCAGCAACAGTAAGATAACTTGGAACCTCAGAGTCTGTTTTCCCATCCCTGGCCATATTTCCATATACCATCAAGGCAGCACAGATAATCCCCATTACTTTTTGAGAGTCTGCCCCGCCATGACCAAGAGAAAATGCTGCTGAAGAAAGCAATTGTAGCTTCTTATGCATGTTAGCTTCTCTAACGGCAGATGGCTTTTTCTTGTTGATTGCCTCGAAGATAAAGTAAGTGATAATGAAAACAGTAATCATTCCAATGACAATGTACATCATGATCGGCTTCATGTCATTGAATTCAATCATGTACATCATGAAATAAACAGTGATCGCCGTTAGGATAAAAATTACAAACATCTTTTTCCAGAACGATCGGCTTATGGTCACAAGGGCAATTAGGAAGGCAATAAATCCTCCGATCAAGGGCGCTAAAAAAATAAAAAGAATGACCGTTAAGATTTCAGCGGAAGCGATAACACTAAAGCCTGCATGAGCTACAGCGGCCCCGGCAAACCCCCCAATTAATGTGTGCGAGGAGGATGAAGGAATTCCCAGCCACCAAGTTAATAGATTCCAGAAGGTTGCTGCCAACAGGCCGGCAAGAATAACCCAAAGGTCGATTGCACTGCTATCTACGGTTTTTGCAACGGTATTACCTACGCTCATATCGAAAACCCAAAAAGCGATAATATTAAAACCCGCTGCCCACACCACCGCTTGAAATGGCGTTAAGACTTTAGTTGAAACAACTGTGGCAATGGAATTCGCAGCATCGTGAAACCCATTAACAAGATCAAAAAGAAGCGCAATAACTATTACAATGATCAATAAAGTGAGCATAAACAGAATGGTTAAAAGTGAATAAGAACAGTTGGATCAGGCGTATTTAACCACGATCGATTCAATTACATTACCTGCGTCTTCACACTTATCGGTTACATTTTCCAGAAACTGATAAAGTTCTCGCATCTTTATTAATTCCTTAGCGTCAACATCCGAGTCAAATAGCTTTTCGATACACATGTCGAAAATATCATCTGCAGTGTTTTCTGCGCTATTAATTTTAATAACACACTCAATGATTTTTTGAGTGTTTTTGAGATTTCTTAATTGTTCTACAGCCTCTTTAACCGCGATAACGGCTTCGTTAATAGCATTGGCGGACTTCTGAATTCCCTGATCTGAGGTAGGTTCAATTCTGTAAAAATTGATTTTTTTACCGGATGCATAAATATAGTCTGCGATATCATCAAGCGCCGAAGCTAAACTGTGGATATCTTCCCGATCAAACGGAGTAATAAAATTCTTGCCTAATTCGAGAAAAATCTGATGCGTTAATTCGTCATTTGCATGTTCGAGATCTTCCATTTCTTTGATCAAAACATTGCGTTTTCCAAAATCAGGTTCGTTCACCAAAGTGACGAGTAATTTGGAGAGTTTAACCAGGTTCTCACTGGCGTTTTCGAATAAGGTGTAAAATACTCTGTCTTTAGGTAAAAAGAACTGAATTAACTTGTTTGCCATGGCGATCATTGTTAAATGAATTTCATAGCAAATGTATTAGAAAGTACTAATCGGAATATGGTGAATTGATATAATTAACAATTTGGTAATCTACCAAAAAACAACGTTATAAACCGCTGAAAAACAGTGTTGTATATTTTGATGATTACTCTATCTTAGTAAACTCTGCTGGCAATTCAACCTCAATTTCATAATCCGGGTGCTTGCTGTGTAAAAAAGCAATCATATTATGGATTTTATCCATGTGAGTACCATCTGTGATTTTGAACGTTAATTCACGAACAAATTTTTTGTCATCATAGGCGAACTCAATTCCTGACAATTCTGCCATTGGGGCATTATTATAGGAAACAATGTTTCCTGAAATTGAAAAACCGTCTGTTGAATAGTTTTTTAAAACATCACATGAATAGAAGCTTAAAGTTACTAATGCCGCAAGTGTATAGAATAAGATTTTCATAGCTTTCTTGTTGAATTACAATATCCAAATTAATGTATTTTTTGTGAACCACAGTTAAAACAAGCGTTACTTTTGTGTTACAAAATTATTGGAAAATCGATTTTCCAAATTAATCGCAAAGAATAATTGCAAAACACGGCTGATATAATTTGTGCAATTGCTACTCCTAATGGAACCGGAGCAATTGCTGTAATAAGAGCTTCGGGTAAGGGATCTATTGAACTGGTCGATCAACTTTTTTCAGGAAATTTAACTGAAGCCCAAAGTCACACCCTTCATTTTGGTACGTTGAAAAATGAAAGGAATGAGCTAATTGATGAGGTATTAATTTCTGTTTTTCACGAAGGAAAGAGCTTCACGGGTGAAGAGAGTGTAGAGATCTCTTGTCATGCATCTCCATTCATTCAAAAAGAAATCCTTTCTGCGATCTATAAAAATGGTGCCCGTGTAGCAAACGCTGGGGAATTTACCATGCGGGCCTTTATGAATGGGAAACTTGATCTTTCTCAGGCTGAAGCCGTTTCTGACCTGATTGCTTCAGAATCAAAGGCCTCTCACAACATCGCCCTTAAACAATTGCGCGGGGGATTTTCGAATAAATTGAAGGAATTAAGGGAAAAACTAATTCACTTTGCATCGATGGTTGAGCTCGAACTGGATTTTGCAGAAGAAGATGTAGAATTTGCCGATAGAACTGAGCTTAAGAACCTGGTTGATGAGGTAATTGCCTACATAACAACACTTGCGAATTCATTTGAGCTAGGGAATGCCATCAAGAAAGGGGTTCCGGTTGCAATTGTTGGAGCACCGAATACCGGAAAAAGCACCTTATTGAATAATTTGTTGGGAGAAGACAGAGCAATAGTATCGAATATTGCTGGAACGACACGAGATGTTATTGAGGAAACCATCAATATTGAAGGTGTTTTATTTCGGCTGATTGACACTGCTGGGATCAGAGACAATGCGGAAGAAATTGAAGCGCTGGGGATCCAAAGATCAAAGGAAAAGATTGTTCAGTCATCCGTCGTATTGTGTATGTCTGATCTTTCTGTTGAGAATGATCTCGCGAGAGTAAATAGCTGGGCAGAGGAAATCAGAAATGAATTCCCGGACAAAAAAGTGTTGATCGTCGGAAACAAAATGGACCTTTCGAAAGACGAGGCAAGTGAAGATGTTTTAGTAATTAGCGCAAAAGAGGGCTCCAATATTGATGCTTTGAAAAAGAGGATCGTTGAATTGGTTGTCGGTGATCGAGATCTAGATCAGGACATCATCGTCAATAACTCTCGTCATTATGAGGCATTGCTGCGCACCAGAGATGCTTTAACAAAAGCACAGAACGGTTTGGTCAGTGGAGTAACAGGCGATTTTTTGGCGATGGATATACGTCAGGCGATGTTTCATTTAGGATCAATTACCGGAGATATTTCTACGGATGACCTTCTTGGTAATATCTTCAGTAAGTTTTGTATCGGAAAGTAACTATATCAAAACAAAACAAACATAAATCATATCTTACAATAACATGAAATCACCGAAAACATCTCTTAGTGTTATAATATTAAATTGATTTGTATATTCAAGCTCAATTAATTCTGAAAACCTTTTTAAGACCGCCATTTATAGAATGAATACTGAATGACTTCTGGGGATTGTTCGCTTCGTTCGTTTCCCGGTAAACCACCACACAAGGTGAAAGAGATGTCCAGAAAGAATTGTGCAAAATTCTGTGGATTAATTATAAAATCAAAGACCAAGACTAGTTTGACATGGCTTATGTATAAAGAAGAATCATATTAAACACTAAAACTGGCCCTAAACCGAAGAATAAACTAAATTAAAGATCAATAATCTATGAACGCAGTAAGAAATATCATTTTAATCCCAATAGTTTTTGTAATTATTGCTTTGGTTTATACCCTAATACCTTTAGGTATAATTGGGTTAATGAGTTTAAGTAAGTTTTGGGTAATTTTCCTTTTAATATTCTTTGGGGGTTTAATCGTAGTGGCATTTGTGTTTTTACCTGGAGCGATTACTTGGTTAGCTTCTAAAATATCCCCGAATAGAACTTTTGCATTTTACACTATTTTCATAATTAGTTTAGTTCTGGGTTTGTTAACAATTGAGGATTTTTGGACTAGGCCTGAATTTAATGAGAATACATTGGGTTTGTTTTTTAAGATAATGCTCTCTTGTCTCACAATTGGTTTTGCGACATCATTTTCAGTAGGTGCAGGAATAGATCTTTCAGAAGAACCAAAACCCATTTTCGGTTTCCTCACTGTGGCAGGTTCCATTGTTTTTTATTTGGGAATTTTCCTCGCTTTTTGCCTTCTTTCTAATAGAATATGTTATATAAATCCTGAAAAAACGTACACATGGTATTCAGGTATTTGGCATGGAATTTTTGTGATTCCGAATTGGGTTATGACCTGGTTTGCAGATGATATTTATTGTAAAGCACCACTGCGAACGGCTGCTTATCATGTATGGTGGTGGATAAGTTTCATTTTTATTGGATTAAGTGTATTTGGTGGTGGAAGTAATCAAAGGAATTGAGATTAATAAAATGAAATAAAACCAAATGGAAAGTGCAATTAAATTTATTCTGGCAATTCTATTTTTTCTGTGTCTTGCAAATATGCCTTATGGTTATTATCAATTCGTAAGGTTCATAAGTTTGATAGGGTTTGGGATTTTAGCGTATCTGGCAATGACAAATAATAGCCAAACTGAACTTGTAATTTATGCCAGTTTGGCGCTTCTTTTTCAGCCTTTCTATAAAATTTCATTAGGTAGAGAACTTTGGAATATTGTTGATTTTATTGTTGCAACTACTTTAATAGGATCTGTTTTTTTAAGAAATGGTAAAGTAAAATAGTCTTTAATGTGTTTTATTTGTATTGAAACGCACAGAAACCCCATAAATAAAGGTTAAAAACATTCTCTATCGGAAAGTAAATGATGAAGTACATTCGATTGATCTTTATCCTTTTGCTAGCTACAAATCTGATGGCACAAAACACGGATATCGATCTGCTCAGAAAAATCAATGTTGACAGAAACACAAAACTGGACCAGGCCTTTATTGTGATTACTAATTCAGATTCACCGGTAAGTTTAGCAGTTCCGAGTGGCTTTCTAATTGCTGGATTAATAAAAAAAGACAGCTCATTGATCAATAAGGGATTATACATAGGAGGCTCTTTAGTTGTGTCGACCATTATAACAACGGGTTTGAAGTATAGCATTAAAAGAGACAGGCCTTTTGTTACGTATCCGGATATTGTGAAGCTTTCACCTGCAGGAAGCCCCTCATTTCCATCGGGGCATACATCGATGGCTTTCAGCACTGCTACATCTTTAAGCCTTGCCGTTCCTAAATGGTATGTTGCCGTTCCGGCACATCTTTGGGCTGGAGCAGTGGGTTATTCCAGAATGCACCTTGGGGTCCACTATCCTTCGGATGTTTTTTTTGGAGCATTGATCGGATCGGGCAGCGCAGTAGGATGTTTTTATCTCAATAATTGGCTTAAAGAAAAGTGTCATAAAAAGAGAGAAGATGGCCTCATGTTGTAGCGGCAACATTTGGAGGTTGTTGGAAAATGAGTATCTTTCGTTGCGCAAGTTGCTATTCAACAAACATGAACGCTACTCAATTGAAAAAGATCTTTTTATTGTTTCTGACTTCAGGAGTGTATACAGCTTTGTTTTCTCAAGGTTATCAGGTAAATTTTCAGGGGCAGAAACAACAAGGAATGGCAAGTGCAGGCACAGCCCTTCCGCAGGATGCGAGTACCGTTTTCTTTAATCCAGGAGCCGCATCATTTATAGAAAAAGGATCTGTGGAAATAGCCATGACCCCGGTTTTTGGAAACACTTTATTTGAAGAAGACAGCACGGGTGTAACAGGCAGAACAAATTCCCCAATGGGAAAACCCTTTTCAGTATATGCGCTGTTCAGAAACAAAAAAGTCGAAGCACTTTCATATGGTATTGGGGTTTATACTCCTTTTGGCAGCACCATTCAATACGAAGATGGTTGGGTGGGGAGATTTGCCTTAACCAGACTTGAGCTGATGTCCATTTTTGTACAACCGACAATTTCGTATCAGCTCAATGATAAATTTGGCATTGGCGCTGGTTTCGTGTATTGCATTGGCAGGGTGAATCTTCAAAAAGATATTCCCGTGCTTGATCAAACTGGAGAGTATTCGCATGCTGAACTTTCAGCGTCAGCGAGCGGTATGGGGGTAAACGCTGGGGTGTATTTCAAAGCAAGTGAAAAGCTGAGCTTTGGATTAACATACCGATCCAAGGTAACCATGGGAGTTGCTGATGGTTCTGCTGAATTCACTGTGCCGGAAGCCCTGGCTTCCAATTTTCCGAATGGAAGTTTTTCCTCAGAGCTACCATTACCACAAGTGATCACTTTGGGTGCTGCAATCATAGCAAACGAGAATTTATCAATTGCTGCCGACATCAATTACATCGGTTGGAGCGCCTACGATACGCTTGCTTTTGATTATGTAAACAATACAGAGTCACTTGAGGATACAAGGTCTGCAAGAAACTACGAAAACACTTTTGCTTTTCGTTTGGGAGGTCAATACAAGTTAAGCGATCTGCTCTCTGTGAGATTGGGTTTGGCGTACGGGATGACTCCTGTTCAAAACGGGTATGTTACTCCTGAAACCCCGGATGCCGACAGGATAAGTTATACTGGCGGACTTTCTTTGAATCTTCATGAGCATTTTGATATAGATCTTTCATTACTATATACTCATGTAAAGAGATGGGATCACAATATAGAAACTAACCTTACCGGTAAATACACGACAAAAGTCGTGGCCCCGGGATTTGCACTTCGTTACAAGTTTTAACATGAGAACAAACTGGATAATTGTTTTTAGCGCACTTGCAGTAACGTATTCCTGCAAACCAAAGAAAATAGAATCGGACTGGAATTCAGGAGAAGCAAACATGGCTGCTTACGTTGCGATTGGTGGGTCTTCAACGGGGGGTTATATGCATGACGCGCTAACTTATGAGGGCCAACAAAATTCTTTGGCTGCCATCTTAGGCTCCCAATTTGAAATGGTCGGGGGGTCACCAATGGTTCACCCATCTGTTGCATCGTCGAGTATTGGATGGAGTCTAACAGGTGCCTCGGTTTTGGAGCTTGGGTTTAAAACCGACTGTAATGGCACCACTTCTTTGTCACCCGTCAGAACCGGGCCTACCGGAGACGCAACAATTTTAAATAACATTTATTCGGCGACGAATAGAAATTTTGGAGTTCCTTTTATTTCTTCAATACGATTGAACGATGCTGCTTATGGAGACCCTTCAAATGGAGGACACAACCCATATTTTGCAAGGATGGCATCCTCTCCGAGTGCTTCCATGGTTTCAGATCTTTCAGCAAGAGACATGACGTTTTGTTCGGTTCAGATTGGAACAGATGAGGTAATGGATTATGCAAGAAAAGGGGCTTCAACAGGAAGCCTTGTGCCGGCAAGCGGTCCTGCAGGTGCAGGTTTTGATGGGAGTGTTCAACAAATAATGGACATCATTGAAAGTAAAGGGGCAAAAGCGGTTGTTGCAACAATTCCCGATGTAATGTCAGCGCCTTACTTTACAACTATTCCTTTTGACGGGCTTGATCTGGACGCCGAAAGTGTAGAGACTCTGAATCAAATTTACAATCCAATTGGGATCAACTTTGTCATTGGAAAAAATGCATTTATGATTGAAGATCCAGACGCAGGAGTTTTTGGGGTTCGTCAAATGGTTCCTGGAGAATTAATTTTATTAAACGTTCCTCTGGACAGTGTTAAATGTTATAAAATGGGGTCTGTTTTTCCGTTTAGAGATGAGTTTATATTAACTAATTCTGAGCAACAGGAAATTCGAGCTAAAACTGAAGAATACAATCAAGTGCTGGTAAACATGGCTAACTCAAAAGGGTTTGCAGTGGTTCGAGAAGATTATTTCTATAAGTCTATAAGCACCGGAATTGTGTATAACGGAGTGTCCTTAAACGCTCAATTTGTTTCGGGAGGAGCTTATTCTCTGGATGGTTTGCGCTTAAACCCAAGAGGAAATGCGCTTTTAGCAAATGAATACATAAGAGCAATAAATAAAAAATATAATGCAAGGATCCCTTATGCCGATCCTATTAAATACGAAGGGATTGTTTTCCCATAATTTCTACTTTTATAACCCGATAAAACAAGAAACATGATTAAAAAAGTACTTTTTTCTTTTGCTATGGTGAGCCTGCTTTTTACGGCGTCAGCCCAGGAACCATGTGCTACAGGCAGATATGCTCAGGAGGTTTTCACCAACGTGGATGTAACTAGCGACATTACTTATGGTGCCAACCTTAATTTCAGTGGATCAACAAAAATTCTAAAATTGGACTTTTATGAGCCTAATGGAGATACAGAACAATTGAGGCCATTGATTTTTTGGGTACATGGCGGAAGTTTTCTTGGTGGAAGTAAAACCGATGGAGACATGGTTGAGTTGTCTACAAGATTTGCGAAAATGGGCTATACGTGTGCGTCAGTAGAATATCGGCTTGGATTTTTTCCTATTGATTCAGCAAATGCTGTGAAGGCGGTGCTTAGGGCGGTTCACGATTTGAAAGCAGCCGTGAGGTACTTTTATAAAGACGCCCAAGACAACGGGAATAGCTATAAAATTGACACGAATAATATCTTTATAGGAGGGTCTTCTGCCGGTGCGATTACTGCTCTGCACTATGCATACCTGGATAAGACTTGTGAAATCGGTGATTACCTGTCTCAATCTTATTTAGACTCTCAGGGCGGTACAGAGGGGATATCTGGCAATCCTTGCTACTCCACAACAGTTAAAGGGGTAATTAATCTTTGTGGAGCATTAGCAAGATATAATTGGATGGATGCGGATGAGGTACCTTTGGTGTCATTACACGGAACCAATGATGGCACAGTTGGATATAATAGACAGATCGTTAACCCGGGCGTCCCGTTAATGTATTTAGATGGCAGTCGTATGTTGTGGGAACGAAGCAACCAAATAGGGGTTGAACACGCTTTTTACACATTTCATGGCGCGGGTCACGTACCCCACGCAACCTCAACACAATACATGGATACCACCGTTAATTTTGTTAGAGACTTTTTGATTGGCCAAATGGGATGTACGAATCCGCCGCTACAATTGGCAAATACTCCGGCTCAAATTGCAACACTATACTCAGTTGTGGATTGTACAACAAACAATGAGTGGACGGCCTGTACTTCTCTAGGAGAAAATGCACTAATGGATTATTCATTCAACCTTTTTCCAAATCCAGCCGTTAATAGTGTAACCCTTCAGTTTGCTTTTGAAGAGGAAGTTGATGCGGAATTAATAGATCTTTCGGGAAGAGTAAGAATGAAATACGAAAAGATCCCAAGTGGAACAGACTTGAATGTTAGCGAACTAGAGAATGGGGTATATTGGTTAGTTGTTGGCTCAGCATTAGGTCAACAAAGAACAATTAAACTGGCGATTCAGAAATGATAAGGACACTCACTTTTTTAATATTAAATTTCGGGGCTCTGTATATCGGAGCCCTTCTTATGGGTGGAAGTCCAGCCGAAAATGAATGGTATCAATCGTTGGACAAAGCTCCATGGACCCCACCCGGATGGATGTTTGGAGTTGCTTGGACCGTGATTATGATTTGTTTTAGTGTCTATATGGGTCTTGTATCGGTCAGATATTCAGGACACAAATTACAACTACTGATACTTCTTTATAGTCTACAATGGGTATTAAACGCTGGGTGGAATCTGATTTTTTTCAATTTTCATTGGCCTATTCTTGGCACGCTTATCTTATTGGGTTTAATTCTAATATTGCTTTTGATTCATTTCAATTTTGCAAACTCTGAGAGTCTTTTAAAATTAATTTTATTACCCTATTTGCTATGGTTAATAGTTGCTACTTCGTTAAATGGATATATTCTATTTATGAATTGAGAAATATTTAGTTTAAAATGTTGATAAAGGCAACTAGTTGTTGATAATTCCGTCTGATTTATATAATTTAGACCGTTTTTAAAAACAGAACTAATTCTATAATGAATAGAGTCTTTAAAATCTTTATTTTACTTCATTTGCTAATCAATGGGAATTATACATTTTCTCAATGCTCAATTAGTTCTATTACCGCCCCAGATCCGCCGGTCTATTGTATTTCGGGTTCTGCAACATATGCTCAAAACGTAGTAGTAACTTATACGAATCCCCCTACGGGTGGTGGAGCCGGAACACTAATCGTAAATGGTCAAGCTCATACGATCGAATTTCCGCTAGCGGGTGGACCATACTCACAGGTGGTTACCATTTACAATTTACCCGTTAATGGATTGCCTGTTAATGTTACAGCCTCATTTTCCTCTATACCTGGATGTAATTTAACTGTCAACAACCTTTTTACAGCTCCAGTAAGCTGCCCTCCCACAAACGAGCCCAATCAAATCAACCAATTTGGAGGGTGCAGCTTTGCTCCAGTCAATGGTCTTGATTTCTTTTATTTTGATTATTCTTCCAATCCTGACACATCATCAAATATTACACTTCAGTTTGTCGGTAATCAGGGAGAGTGTTGCGGCTTAAATTCAAATAACAACTGTTATTTGCTTGAGCTCTATTTGAATCCCGGCAGTGAAGGGATCTCGTTTAACTTTGTTGATGGACCGTCGGGGAGCTTAACTATTTACGAGCCTTGCAGTGGAACCACAGGAACCACCTATGGTTTGGGAGACATTATTTGTATTAATGGTGTTGGTCCGCACGAATTCATGATCTGTCGAACCGGACTTGCAAATGATTACATACTTGATGTTGTTTCTTACCCCACGCCCAGTGGAACAGGAGATTTAGGTGTAACAGAGGGTTGTTTTATTGATTTAAGCGTGGCAGGACTTGACCCGGCCGGCGTGATTTGGAACTCTGTATCCCCAGGTGCTACAGGGGCATGGAATAATTTGCTTTCCGGGGGGTCGGCAAATGGCATTTCTGGTGTTCCATATGCATCAACCACAAATGGGGGTAATTTAACAACAGGGGTAGAGGATGTTGTTGTCACGCCGATTTTAGGAAGCCCAAGTGTAGTAACCTATCAAGTGTGTGGATATCCATTGTTGGCCGCGGTTTGTTCAAACACTCCTCCTGTGTTATGGTGTGACCAAACAACAATTACGATCTATCCCGATTTATTTGTCAATGCAGGGCCAGATCTGGCAATCTGTGCTGGAGCTGCTCCCGGAACAACCGTGGCATCAACAGCCACGGCAATAGGTGGAACACCACCCTTTACCTATAATTGGCAAGGAATATCCGGCGCGGCGAATGGTTTCAATTACACCACGACTTCTTCAAATGTTAATGAAACTGTGAATCTTTCCCTGGTGGGCACATATGTGGCAACAATTACGGATGCCAATCAGTGTGCGACTGCTACAGATACAATTGAGGTTTATAATTATGATACTGATATTGAAGCGTTTATCACATCACCCTCGGTGAGCGTTTGTTATACACCGACCCCAACGATAAATTTACAAGGATATATTACTGAGACAAATCAGGGGATTTGGACCGCGTCAGTCCCAGGATCTTTTTCTAATGCGAATGTTTCGTCAGGGGTTGCCCCTGGAGCCGCATCCACCTTCACTCCGAATGCGGGCTCCACAGGAACTGTTACACTAACACTTACCCCGACCAATACGCTTGGCTGTCCATTTATTCCAGCATCCTTCAATGTTAATCTTACCCAATTTACAACAGCCCTTAATGCTGTTCCAACTAACATCACCTGTAATGGGTTAACGAATGGATCAATTGATTTAACAGAGACTCCTGGCAGCCCACCTTATGCTACGGCCGGGTATTCTTGGTCTAATGGACCAACTACTCAAGATATTTCCGGTATAGCAGCCGGTAGCTACACGGTGACTGTAACCGACGTTAACGGATGTACGGGCAACGCAACAGCAAGTATTACGCAACCGACGGTGTTAACTTTATCGGCAAACACAACAAGTAACTTTAATGGTTTCGGTGTAAGCTGTTTTGGTTCTTCGAATGGCACCACTAGCTCAACCCCAGTTGGAGGAACAGGACCGTACACATATAGCTGGAATTCAACTCCTGTGCAAACCACACAAAATGCAACGGGATTAATTGCAGGCACATACATTGTTACTGTAACGGATGCTAACGGATGTACAACAACTGCAACAACGACAGTCACGCAACCTACAGACGTAACACTAGCGGCAGCAACAACAAGTGACTACACAGGATTTGGCGTAAGCTGTATTGGATCGAGTGATGGAACAACATCATCAACACCAGGAGGTGGTGCGGGAGTATATACCTACAGCTGGAACTCGACGCCGGT
>JALRFI010000124.1 GCA_023253775.1 Crocinitomicaceae bacterium | reverse complement strand
TCCCACGAAGGAGACAGCTTATATAATTCGTAGGGCATTGAGAACGCTGGGAAAAAAGCAGGGTTAGGAAGTGCAAGCTTCTAACTTACTTGCCTTCCTCAAATTTTTCTAGCAGTATGGAAAACTGCATGCCGTTGATGTTCACATGCTGCTTGACTATGCCGGTCCGTGAGGCGAACCAATAGGTGGTGCTGACAATGATTGTTGGTTTTTTGAATATAAAAATCGCTAAGAAAAGAGCATCACATTCTGCCTGAATTGAAGTTGAAAAGTCGTAACTTTACACTCCCAAAACAATAAACAATGTTTGAAAATCTTACGGACAAATTTGAAAAAGCCTTTAAATTACTAAAAGGGCAAGGTCAGATCACGGAGATCAATGTCGCAGAAACACTTAAAGAAGTTCGTCGTGCATTACTGGATGCCGATGTTAACTTTAAAACAGCCAAGGATTTCACCAATACTGTAAAGGAAAAAGCGCTTGGTAGAGATGTGTTGAAGGCTGTATCTCCTGGACAGTTGATGATCAAGATCTGTCACGAGGAATTGGTTGAGTTGATGGGAGGTAATGAGTCCGAGATCAACACCAAAGGAAATCCGGGGATCATTTTAATGTCGGGACTTCAAGGGTCTGGTAAGACAACATTCACCGGGAAGCTTGGGAACTATTTAACGAAGAAAAAAGGAAAGAAAGTTCTTTTAGTAGCATGTGACGTATACCGTCCGGCTGCGATCGATCAGTTGCATGTTTTGGGAGAGCAATTGGACATCGAAGTTTATTCCAATAAAGAAGAAAAGAATCCTGTTGCGATCGCAACTGCAGCCGTTCAATATGCGAAAAGTAAAGGGTTCAACGTTGTTATCGTCGATACGGCTGGACGACTTGCTATCGATGAAGTGATGATGGACGAGATCGCGAAAGTGAAGCAAGCGATCGAACCTACAGAGACACTATTCGTTGTTGACTCGATGACTGGTCAGGATGCGGTGAATACGGCAAAAGCATTTAACGATAAGATCAATTTCGACGGTGTTGTTTTAACGAAGCTGGATGGTGACACACGAGGTGGTGCTGCCTTATCGATCAAGGCTGTTGTAGATAAGCCAATAAAATTTGTCGGTACAGGAGAGAAGATGGATGCACTTGATGTATTCTATCCGAAGAGAATGGCCGACAGGATCCTTGGGATGGGTGATGTTGTTTCCCTTGTTGAAAGAGCTCAGGAGCAGTTCGATGAGGAAGAAGCACGCAAATTGCAGAAGAAGATCCAGAAAGATCAATTTGACCTGAACGATTTCCTTGGACAGCTCCAGCAGATCAAAAACATGGGGAACGTTAAGGATCTAATGGGAATGATCCCTGGAATGGGTAAGGCAGTAAAAGATGTAGATATACCCGACGATGCTTTCAAACATGTTGAGGCAATTATCCTTTCAATGACACCCAGGGAAAGAGCCAACCCAGGATTATTAAACGGTCAACGAAAAAACAGAATCGCGAGGGGGAGTGGTACGAACCTTCAGGAGGTCAACAAATTGTTGAAGCAATTTGAAGACACCAAAAAGATGATGAAGATGATGAGCAATCCCAAGAACATGATGAGCATGATGAAGCAAATGAAAGGGATGGGTGGCGGAATGCCTGGAATGTAATCAATAGAGTTTTTGTCTTTTGATCAGGTATTGAAGTAATACTTGATCATATCCCTTGTTAATGTCGACCGGCATAAAATCAATACCGTAGTTAATACACTTTCGCTTTATCGATTGAAAGTAATTGTCAATTGACTTTACATAGTTTTCTTTGATTTCCGCCGGCTGAAGTTTCAATTTTTCACCGGTTTCCATATCGATCAATGTATAGGGTCTGTTCTCAAGCTCAAAATCAACTTCAGATTTTTTATCAACGATATGGAACAGGATCACCTCATGCTTATTGTGCTTCAAATGTTGAATGGCATTCATCAGATCATCCACTCGATCCGGATCATCAAGTAAATCCGAAAAAATAATGACCAAACTTCTTCTGTGTGAAAGCTCAGCAATGTCGTGTATTGCTTGAATGGCATTCGTATCCTTTTGAAGGTCTTCGGAATAACTGATCAATCGTTTCTCTAGCTCGCTATATAGGTATCGATGATGTGCAAAGGAAGATTTGGCGGGTGTATGGAGCTCTAATTTATCAGCAAAAAGAGACATTCCTACGGCATCTCTTTGTTTTTTTAGCATCTCGATCAATGAAGCTGCTGCATAGATCGAATATTCAAATTTTGTGATCTCCCCATCTTTAGGGAAATACATGGATCCACTGCAATCTACTACGATCTGGCAACGAAGATTGGTTTCTTCTTCATATTTTTTAGTGAAAAGCTTTTCACTTCGAGCGTAAAGCTTCCAGTCTATATGTCTTGTTGATTCGCCTTTATTGTATAGGCGATGTTCAGCAAATTCGACGGAGAAACCATGAAATGGACTCTTATGCATTCCTGTAATGAATCCTTCAACAACCTGTTTTGCAAGGATCTCAAGGTTTCCGAACTGCGCTAGTTTTAGTCGGTCAATGGATTTTCCCATGAGCTAAAAATAGTCAAATTATCGCTTTTTCAGAATTGCATTACTAATCACTCCAACAAGGATCAATCCGATGCCAAAGTAAACCACCCATGAAAGTCGCTCATCGAAAATGCAGAATCCGATTATTGTTGCGTAGATCGCACCCAGATATTGAAATGGTGTGATCAGAGAAGCATCACCTTCGTGAAGACCTTTCGTCAACATGATCTGAGCGATCTGAGTAAAAATTCCAATGATCAAAAGAAATAACCACTCTATACCTTGTGGCATCGTAAATTCAAAGATTGACCAAACTGCCATTACAGGAAGCGAGATCATTGGAAAATAGATCACAATGTTAATTGGAGTATCCGTATGTTTCAAACGGATGATCGAAACGTAGGCGATTCCAGAAAACGCAGAAGAAAGAATACCTAATCCTAACCATCGAAGATCAAGTTGTTCGTGAACATCGGTTAGAAATAGCTCATTTAATCCGATCATGCCAACACCTGCAAAGGCAATCAGAATAAACAGCCATTGAAGTGATTTTACCTTTTCTTTCAGAATGATCATTGCAAAGATCACTGTAAAAACAGGGGCAAGATACTGCACAGTAGAAGCAATCGCAAGAGGTAGGTGATGGATGGTGTAGAAGAAGATGGTTAATGCGATCATTCCGGATACCCCTCGTATGGTAAGCCATTTTCGGTTCACTCCAAGTAGAGGCAAATTTCTCTTCTTGATGATGTAAAAAGAGATCGTAAATGAGATAATGGATCTGGCTAGAACCAATTCATGTCCTGGATAATGTTGAATGTTTTCAAAAAGGGATTGTTCGGGGCCTGCACCAAGGATCTTTACGAAGAAGTTCACGACCAGAAAGGAAAGACCTGAGATCAGAATGTAAAGAATACCTTTATTCACGATGCAAATGTACAATGAATCATAGGTAAGTGCGTTTGTGAAGGGAAGAAAGTCGAGGTAGAGCAACTTTTTTTTACTTTTACGTCAATCCAACGATGAACAAGCTAATCTTCATATTACTTTCAGCAGTTTCGACTTTTTCCAACGCTCAGCAAATTGAACCTAAACACACATTTAATATGGAACTAGGTTTACCAAATGGAATGGTGAATAAACCGTTTAAAGATATTATGCAAGGGCTTGTTGCTGTAGCTCCCTATTATCAATATACTTTCAAAAATACTATGGCAATTGCTGCCGGTATAAAGTATTGTTATTTCGGTGTCAACCAATTTAGAGTGCCTGAGAAAACATTGGGAGGAATGCACAGTGCAGGTTCATTTATAAAGATTTCCAGAGAGAAATTCTATACAGACAGATTTTCAACGGACATGGGAGTAAAGTTTGGATATACACAGAATTACTTTGTAACATCCAAACCATTGGATACTATTTCTACCGCTAAAGTAACACGCCAGGTGAATGCGGTTCTCATAGAGCCGACAATTCGTCTGGCTTTGGTTGCAGATGACCAAGTGTCTTATAGTTTAATTATTGGATATGCATTTCAAGGGTTCAAATTTGGTAATGAAATGATCGGTTTTGATTCAATGATGGGGTATTCAGAATCAGATTATAATAGAACTACTTCCTTCTTGACAGTTGGTTTTGGATTTACCTATTATTTCAAAGAAAGAAATTTATGAGCTGGATCATTCGCGACTTGCGAATTGAAGATAACCGAAAAATTGCCTTGGTTATTCGAAAATCCTTAGAAGAGCACGGTGTGGCTAAACCGGGTACTGTGTATACTGATCCAACTACGGATGATCTATTTGATTTATTTCAAACGAAAGGTAGTGCCTATTTTGTTGCAGAAGAGAACGGTGAGATCCTAGGTGGGTGCGGTGTTTATCCAACAGTTGGGCTACCATCTGGGTTTGGAGAATTGGTAAAGTTATACGTTTCTTCAGATGCGAGAGGCAAGGGGATAGGCCAAACATTAATGGATCGCACTGCCCAAGCTGCTCGAGAACTTGGATATCAGCAATTGTACTTGGAAACTTTACCAGAATTGGCCAAAGCAGTTTCACTTTATAAAAGATCTGGATACACTAACCTTGACAAACCTTTAGGCGAATCTGGTCATTTTGCTTGTACGATCTGGATGATAAAAGAACTGGGGTAGCTTTATTACTTCATGAATACATACATGAGCATGTTGGCACCCATTTTTAAGGCCTCCATTCGTTTATTTTCTGGATCGTTGTGAACTTCTGGGTCTTCCCATCCGTCTCCTAAGTCTGTCTCATAAGTATACAGACAAACAAGTCTTCCCTCGATGATTATTCCAAAAGCCTGTGGGCGTTTATCATCGTGTTCATGGATCTTTGGAATACCATTGAAATTATATTTCTGATGAAAAATCTGGTGGTCAGACGGTAATTCTATCAGATCATTGTTAGGGAAAACTTTTTTGATCTCCACTCTAATAAACTGGTCCATTCCGTAATTGTCATCAATATGCAAAAAACCACCCCCTATCATGTAGGTTCTGAGATTTTCAGCCTCAGTGGTATTAAACACAACGTTTCCATGTCCTGTCATGTGCACAAAAGGATACATGAAGATGTCTTTACTTCCTGCTTCAACATAAGGAACATCCATAGAAATATTAGTACCTAAGTTTTTATTGCAGAAGTTTACCAGATTCGGAACTGAAGTGGGGTTTGCGTAGTAATCACCCCCCCCGGAATATTTAAGAACTGCAACCTGAAGGTTCTGGGAAAAACAGAAAGAAGATGAAGTAATTATGACGAAGAAGAGAAGTGGTCTCATTAGTTCTTTTGTTTGATCAAAGCTTCAATACAAGCGTAAAGGCCTGCAGTTTCTGTTCTTAGACGATTGTCTCCTAAAGTTATGGGTTTATATCCATTTTCCAACGCAAAATCTATTTCTTCTTCAGAGAAATCTCCTTCAGGGCCAATTAGAATTGGTTGTTCCCCTGAATATATCGAATTCAAAAGATTCACTTTTTCGTTTATTCTGCAATGAGCAATAAATCCATCAGGATTAGAAAGAATAAAGGATTTAAGATCAGTTAATTCAGAAAGTTCTGGTAAAAACCATCGCTGCGATTGTTTCATTGCAGCAATCAATACCTTTTGAATTCGGTCAGTTTTAACCAGTCTTCTTTCGCTATTTGAACACAAGATCAAAGAGATCTTTGTGATTCCAAGTTCAGTCGCTTTCTCTGCAAACCATTCAATGCGGTCAATGTTTTTAGTAGGAGCAATTGCAATATGAATTTTTGGAAGATCAGCGGAGCCATGCTCGTGTGAAAGTACTTCCAGCTGACACTTTTTAGCATGGGCGACAATGATCTTGCAAGCAAAGCGATCTCCTTTTCCATTTAACAAAAACAATTCATCACCAGCATTCATTCTAAGCACTCTACACGCGTGTCCTGATTCTTCTTCATTCAGAATGAAAGTCGCATTATTTGGGGTAATAGAGGGGTCGTAGAATATTTTCATCAGTGCATCAAACGATAGATCATTTCCTTCATCAATTCACTCTCATTGGTTCCTGCAGCACCAACTCCTTTTGATTTAAGGTCGTATTCATTCAGGATCTGCATATTTGCAGCTATTTTTTTAGGATTATAGATCTTACTTGAACTCAATAACTCGCCAGCGACAAAAGGATGAACTTTCAGCGCGCTTGCAATTGCTTCCTTTGATTTATTTTGAAGGAAATGGATCCTCATCAATTGAGAAAAGAATTTGAATAATGTTGGGACCACCATAACCAATGGAGCGGCCTTGGGATTGTGTTCAAAATATTTCACGATCCTGAAAGCTTTCGGGACATCATATGTACCGAGAGAATTCGTCAATTCAAAGATGTTGTAATCCTTGCTAATTCCAATATTTTCTTCGATGTGAACCTCGTTGATAGTAGTTCCTTTTTGAATAAGTAATGACAATTTATCTAACTCATTGGCTACCTTTCCAATGTCATTTCCAAGGAATTCAACCAAAAGCATTGTTGCTTTGGATGAGATCTCATATCCATGAGATTTTACGTAGGACCGGATCCAGTCTGTCATCTGATAATCCCTTACTTTATCCGATTTGTAAACTAAACCATTGCTTGCAGCTAATTTGATCAGTTTCTTTCTGGAATCAAATGTTTTGTGTTTATAATTGAGTACAAAAATTGTAGTATCAGTGGGGTTTTCGAAATACGACTCAAGTTTGTCTATATCTTTCATCTCCTGTGCCTCTTTGAGCACTAACAGCCTACGGTCAGACATCATAGGGTAGCTCCTAAGATCAGCAACAAGGCTTGCAACATCCTGTTCCTTTCCGTAAACGATCGTTTGATTGAAATCGCGTTCATGTTCTTCAAGAACATTGTCCAGCAGAGACTGGGTGATCACATCAATATAATAGGATTCCTCTCCGTGAAGGAAATAGACCTTCTCGAATTTTTTCTGTTTGATATCCTTAAGAACAATGTTGTGGTCCATCGTTTATTTATGCTTTTCCCAGATCTGCACCAGTTCGATCAGAGTTTTAACTGCTTTTTCCATGTCCTGAACACTTACAAATTCATGCTTCGAGTGGATTCCCATTTCTCCTGTAAACAAGTTAGGGCAGGGCAATCCCATGAAAGATAATCTTGAGCCATCAGTTCCACCTCTGATGATGGAAGGATTGGGTTCAATTCCAGCATTTTTCATTGCTTGAATTGCATAATCAGCAACAAATGGAACAGACTGAAGGACTTCCTTCATATTTCGATACTGTTCTGTTACTTCAAATTCATAGTTCACATTGTATTGCTCAGTAACCATCTTGATAATTGATTCAAGTTGGGTTTCATATTCGACCA
>JALRFI010000078.1 GCA_023253775.1 Crocinitomicaceae bacterium | reverse complement strand
AGAACAAATGATCGGCAGCGTATTTAGCAAAAATGTTGCTAAGTCCAGGTTCAACACCAATACCAACTAGTGCTAACTTTCCGGCTCTTTGCCATTGGTCGTTCAACGCATACTGACCATCACCGAGCTTGATACCAGTTTTATGGTAAGGATCATGCTCATGCGGTTCTGAAAGGCTTAGAGCCATGTCTAGATAATTAGCCCCAGCGGTATAGCAAGCAGCAAAGATGGTTGGCACGAACTTGGGTTCAACAGCGTTGATGACATAGTCGGTATTGGTACAACCCGCAGCACTTGTTCCTGTTACAGTATACGTTGCCGTAGCAGCAGGAGTAAAGACTACACCCTGTGTAACGCCATTATCCCACGAATAGGTCGATGCACCAGATGCAGTCAAGGTAGCAGAAGCACCCACGCAGATCGCTTGATCTGGTCCGGCATTTACTGTCGGAAGAGGATTCACTGTCACAATTACCTGATCAGTTCCTGTACAGCCAGCTGCTGTAGTTCCGGTAACTGTATATGTTGTTGTCGCAGCAGGAGCAAATGCTATTCCCTGATTGACACCATTGTTCCATGAATAGGTAGAAGCACCTGATGCTGTAAGGGAAACAGAAGCACCCACACAGATCGTTTGATCAATGCCAGCATTCACAATAGGAAGTGGATTAACTGTTACCACCACCTGATCTGTTGAAGTACAACCCGCAGCTGTAGTTCCGGTCACAGTGTATGTTGTTGTTGCAGCAGGAACAAAGGCAACACCTTGTGTTACTCCGTTATTCCATGAATATGTTGAAGCACCTGAAGCTGTTAAGGTAACAGAAGCACCCGCACAAACAGTTTGGTCTGTTCCGGCATTCACTGTCGGAAGTGGATTAACAGTTACAACCACCTGATCAGAACCAATACATCCATTGGCATCTGTTCCAGTTAAGGTATATGTAGTCGTTGCAGCAGGAGTAACAGTTACTGAAGCAGTCGTCTGTCCACCCGGAGCCCAAGAATAGGTTGCTCCACCTGTACCTGTCAAAGTAGTAGAAGCACCGGCACAAATAGCCACATCCGGACCTGCGTTGATCGGTGCATTACCGTTAACATTTACTGTTACAGGATCCGTGTTTACACAACCGTTAGCATCAGTACCAGAAACTGTGTAAGTTGTGGTAGAACCTGCAGTGAAAGTCACAGATGAACCTGTTGTACCACTCAAGTTGGTTGCAGGTGACCACGTATAGGTTACCGCACCGGTAGCAGAAACTGGAGTTGTGCCTCCAACGCAAACAGTAACATCGTTCGCAACAATAACTGGCAAAGGATTAACTGTGATCACAAATGTTGCAGGACAAGCTGGTCCTGGTACAGCTGGTGTTGTGTAAGTAACGGTGTATGTTCCAGGTGTTGAAGCAGCTAATGTAATTACTCCTGTTGAAGGATTTATTGACAGTCCTGCTGGCGAAGCTGAATATGCTCCTCCCAGTCCACCGGTAACAGTAGGAGAAGGGTTGGAAGCATTCAAGCAATAAGCAGTTTGGGGATAAGTCAATGTTGGAGCTGCCGGCATGGTTCCTGAAACTGTAACAGGACATCCATTCGCATCCTGAACCTGAAAAGAGTATGCTGCTCCAGGAGTCAAGCCTGTAACAGCAATTGTTCCGCCATTAGAAGCAGTTGTATTTACAAAAGAACCTCCAGCAGGAGTGATCGAACCTGGCACTGCTGTAAAAGATGAACCATTCAAAGCAGGTAAACCACCATTGATGGTTGCTGTTACACCGGTACACTGATAAGACTGCGTTGCAGTGATCTGAGGAAGGTACTGTACCGCGAAAGGTGTTCCCATCTCATAACATGGAAGATCCGTGTTAACGTATGAATACAGATTTTCAGATAGATTATACATTGTGATTGGAACGAAATACACCGTATTATTCGTGAATTCACCTGGGTAAGAGTTGATCCAAGACAAGTTGTTAACGTCATTCAGATTAAAATCAGATGTGATACCAACTAAACACGGGTCATTGCCAATCCAATCATTTGGTGGAGTATCACTTGGAGTTACCGCAATAGTTGGGGGACAAGAATATACTAACCATGAGATACCGGGTTCATATCCTCCTGCATTTGGTGGGTCTAGTGCCTCGCCTGGGGGAGTGTAATCACCATTGGCTGTGATATTAATCTGGTCGCCATAACACAAAACATAGTTGGTGTTACTTGAACCGGTAATAGCGGCAGTAAATGTTCCAATTTGCGCATCACAACCGCATGCCATTGGAGCTGTGAAATTCAGAATCTGAGTACAGGTGGGGTCTGCTGTAAAGTATACTTCTACAGTAGAAGCTGAGCCATCTGAAACTGCGTTTGTTATATTGTAATTATACACCTGGCCATTCACGAATGGAGGGTTAAATGTCTGTGTATAGGTTCCCGTTGCAGTTGTTACTTCAACGACAAGTGTTCCTGTAGTTGGGGCGTTATTATATGTAAACGTTCCGTTAACAGGGAAGGTATTGTCTGTTTGACAAGTACCAATGTTCGTTGTGAAGTTGGTAATTAAACACTGGCAGTTAATGCCTTGTCCGACGGTTACTGTATTTGAAGACACACAGTTGCTATTGTCAGTAATAACGACATCATAAACGCCTGGAGGAAGGTTATTAATGGTATTCGGTCCATTAACATTATTCGTAGATGACACGACTTGTCCTGCAGCATTCGTCCATACGTAATCCCAAGGAGCAGAACCAGTTCCTGGGGTCGCCGTTGCGGTTCCGTCAGAGGCACCAATGCAAGTCTCAGGAGTCGAAGCCATTGTTGGCGCAGTGCAGCAAATCTGAACCGCATTGAAAATAGTTGCTGCGTCATCTGCACAGGCAGTACTTGGCCAACTGCCAGATTCTCCATCACCAGAAGTATTAACAGTGACGACTAGAGGAGTGCCAGGAGTACAGTTGGTCTTAACTGTCAGTGTCCAACAAAAGGTCCATGAACAATTTGTACCGTTGCAGTCATCGCCATAATTATCATTTGCAGCAGTCCCAGCGTCTGGTGTATCGAAATAAAAACCAGGGCCCCAGTTTTGGCCATTAACATTTCCTATACCTGTGGGATAATAGAGCCATGCCCCATCAGACCCTGGTCCTGGAATGTTTTGTACAGTTTGAGCGGGAATAGTATTAGATATTGTTCCTGTCCAGCCATTACTCATAGTAATCTGAACTCCGTGAAACCAATTTGTATTTTGCTGTGACCAACCATTCACTGTATAGCAAAACTGCACTTGCTGTCCTGGTTGATAACCACCATTTACAGGTGCAGGATTTGCTGTAAGTGTTGCATTTAAAAGACAGTCATTACAATCAATGTCATTGTCTACTGCAATGGAAAAACCGGGGTCTGTTGCACTCGTTGTATTTCCACTTACCTGAATGTAATACGTTTGCCCTTGCTGTATCTGGGTCACCGTTAGCGTACCTGAACCTCCGTTGGGAAGTATTATACAACCTCTACCCAATAAGTTTCCGCAGTTACCGGCATAAAGAGCTACGTTTGCATTGGGGAAACCAGAGATGGTCACATTAGCAGTTGTGCCTGTTGCAGTGAACATATACCATGTGTCCAATGCAAAAGTCTGCATGTTACCTCCACCTTGACAACCTGTTTGATATACATAAGGATTTGCCGCAGTTGCCCCAACCGTTGTCTGGTTATTTAAGGTTATTGGATTACCATTTTGTAGACCATTGATACACGCTCCCGGAGTTGGTAACGTTCCAAGATTAATTGCTCCCGAACAATCATCATTAGCAGGTTGCGCGAAAAGAAGTGATGTCAGTAATAAAAAATAGAAGAATAAAAGCTTTTTCATTGGATCAATTTCCCGATTTGTAGTGATAATATTCTTTCTCAGTGTTGTATGCATTAATACCTTTCAAAAGTCTACCTTCTACGGAGATGCTCCATTCAGCATTGAAGAAGGTTGCTTCATCAGGTAAAAAACATGAGTCCTGAAGAACAATTCCTGCATTTTCTAATTCTTCGCGGTCAAGCAATTCTACAATAGAACCATCATTCAGCGCAATTATATTTCGTTGTGCAGAGAAAAATGAACCACAAAAATTTGCAGCACTGAACGCACTTTGGATTTGATCAATAGAATATTGCGAACCTACTGTTTTAATCTCAAACACTTGAGAGAAAGCAAAATAGGTTGACCATATCATCAAAGATGATAACGTTAATTTTTTCATGAAAATTTATTGATTATTAGGTGAAATCTCGTCTTCTTTTTTTTCAACAGGTGTTGAGATCGTTCGATTCAATCTTTTTTCAATTTTCTTTGAATTAGAGATCTGTTCTTTTTTGATTTTATTCCCCGAATCTACTGAAACATTAATTTTTTGAGGAGTGTTTTCCTGTTGTTGCGCCATGGAGAGTACAGCTAAAGTGGTAAAAACCAGAAATAAGGTAGATTTCATAGTTGTTTTTTTAAGGTACGCTTGGTTGACGCAAATATAGCGAATAGGTTGCCAAAAAAAAAATAAGAAATTAACAAATGATAACGTTACAGTTAAAAATTGAATTAATTCACTACAGTTCGTCCTCGATTGTTTCCCCTCTGAGTTGGCGAAATCGTTTACGTGCCTCATCACTGTACAGACTCCCAGGAATCTCAAAAAGGATTTGTTTATAGAGTTCTGAGGCTCGAACATTGTCGAGTTCATTTTCCTCTGCTATTGTAGCAAGAGTGAAAAGTGCATCATCTGCAAGAATGTCCTCTTTATAATACTTTAAAAGTTCCTCAAGAAATGATTTTGCTTTTTGCCAATCTCCCATTTTCAACATTGCATTTGCCTTTCTCAATAGAACTTCATCGCCCAATTGATGATAAGGGAATACTGTCGTAATACTATCTAGAATCTCAAATGCCAATTCGATTTTATGTTGTTCGATGAGAAGATCTCCTTGGGCGAACCACATCATAGCTTGATAATTACTGTCTAGTCCAAAATTATCCGTGATGAGTAGAGACAATTTAAGTGCATCATTGGCGATGAGTTTGGACGTAGACTCTTTCAATACACTTAGCTGAGATTGGGCAAAATCGAATTCACCATCATAATAGAAAATTCGTGCATTTTTAAATTTTGCCTCGTGTCCGATGGTTTCATATTTGAATTCGGATTCAACTTGCATGTAAAGCAATGATGCTTCCCAGATATCTCCATGTAATACATGAATGTCGGCCAATTGCATTTTGATCTCAGCTTTTTGAATATCGGTCAGGCCAGGGATCAATATGGCTTCACCCAATCTCAGAATGGCAGAATCTGATTGGTCAGCGTAAAACGCTTCAATGTGTGAAAGTTCCAGAATGAGCTGAAATGCCGTTCTTTTGTTGCGTTGCTTTGCAATTGCTCCGTTATAAGCGGTGATTGTTTCGTTGAGATCCTCTTGAGTGAAGGATTTCCCTTTCGTTACTTCCAGAAAACGAGTATTAAGAAGTGCATTTTCCGCATGGAAATAATATAATTTTTCACTCCCGAGGTCAATGATGTATTGAAAGGCTTTTCTTGCTGTAACGTAATCCTGGTTCTCAACACAAATTCTTCCTAGTTCAAATACTACACGACCCTGTCCATCTTGCCTTTTGTCCATGGCTTGTGATTGAATCAAGGCACCATTGAAATTTTTCCGCTGAATAAAAAGCCAGATCAACATCTCGCTGAACACGACGTCATTGGGATTCTTTTGTGTTTTTTCAAGTAATGCTTTTTTGATTAGATCATATTCACTGAGGTTATCATCAGAAAGATCAAATTGTCTGGAAAGTAGGGTCTGAACCGAAGAAAGATATCCAGAATGATATTCGATTAAATTGATGTATTCGGAGATCATTTTTTCTGTTTCTCCAGTTGCTCCGTAGAGATCCGCGAATTGAATATGTAAAGGATAGGTGTCCTTAAGCAATTTCCTTCCTTTTTCAATGGTAGCAAGAGCCAGGTCATTTCTTCCTTTTCCTTTGAAAGAGTTGAACAATGCTACAATACTTCCGGCATCGGTACCAAGGTTGTCAATAAGATCATGGTAGATCTTTTGAGCCTTGTCGGGTTCACCATTTTCTTCGTAATACTGACCGAGGATAACCTGATAATCCAGCTCAGTCTTATTAAGTGAGATCTGTTTTTTTATCAGCTTCTCTGCCGACTTAAATTCCTTTTGGAAAAGAAGACACTCGTATAGTCTATTGAAATGAAATTTAGAGGGATCAGTATCGTAGAGTTTTTGATAATAAGATAATGCTTTGTCGAGTTCCCCGTTCGTATAATAATACTGCGCTAATTCTCTGTCCGTTTCAGTTTGTGCAAAAACAGGTACTGCGAAAAAAAGTAATAGCAATAATAGAAGAAATTTCATTGAGTTACATTATTGTTAATTTACTTTTTTGTTTACAAGTGAAAGCGAAAACTCATTCATTTCAGGGTAGAGTTTATGCAGTTCTCTCATTGTTTTCGACTTTGACGAGACATAATCTTTTAAAAGCATTCTCAATTGATGAACTTTCGATGCTTCAAACATGACATAGTCATCATATTTATTGCGTTCCCCACTACCATTTTCGATATCTGACCTCAAAAGTCTTAATGCTTCTTTTTCTTCATTTACACCATGGTTGATTTCATTATATGACTTTCCTAAAGGGCGAAGTCTCTTTCTGGAAACTTTAAAGGCATTCATTTTTTTTGCCAGTTCCATATTAATTGTGTCTGAAACGTAATTCGTCTTAATTCTCTGTTCAACCTGTGAGGCTGCAAACATAAGTTGTGCTATTGTATCAATTTTATTCTCCAATAAAACTGTTGTAATCGAATCCAAACTCTCATTCATTTCGTCAATTTTCGTCAATTGATCCTTCTTATTAAGGTCACTGCAAGATGTAAACAAGATCGCGATAACTGAAAAAACTACAGGAATAAAACGCATAATTAACTTTTTGATTAAAGTTACTAAACCAATAATGTGGAGGATAAAAATTAAGAAAAATTAATAAACCGCCCGAAGGCGGGTCAATTTATATCGAGTCAAATCCAGTGTACTTCCGAAGTACTTCAGGGATGATTACTCCCTCTTCAGTTTGATGATTTTCTAATAGTGCGGCAACAATTCTAGGCAGTGCTAGTGCAGATCCATTAAGCGTATGGCACAATTGAGTCTTTTTGTCTGCGCCTTTAAACCTTAATTTTAGACGATTCGACTGAAAGGTGTCAAATCGAGAACATGAGCTCACTTCGAGCCACTTATCTTGTGCAGCTGAATAGACTTCAAAGTCATAGGTCATAGCTGAAGCGAAACCGGTATCTCCACCACACAGACGAAGAATGCGGTACTGAAGTCCCAATTTTTCAAGAAGACCTTTCACATGCTCAATCATTTCTTCTAGCGCATCTGCAGTATTATCTGGATGCTCTACTCGAACGATCTCTACTTTGTCGAACTGATGAAGTCTATTCAATCCGCGAACATCTTTTCCATAGGATCCAGCTTCCCTTCTGAAACAGGGAGTGTAACCGGTTAGCTTAATGGAGAACTTGTCATCTGGTAAAATGACATCTCTAAAAATATTAGTCAATGGAACTTCAGCTGTCGGTATGAGGTAAAGATCATCTGCGCCAATATAGTACATCTGTCCTTCTTTGTCTGGTAGTTGTCCAGTACCATAACCGCTGGCTTCGTTCACCACATGAGGAGGAATAAATTCTTCGTAACCTGCATTTTGAGCTTCATCCAAAAAGAAAGAGATCAATGCTCTTTGCAGACGGGCTCCTTTGCCTCTGTAGAAAGGAAATCCTGCTCCCGTAACTTTAACACCTAACTCGAAATCTATAAGATTATATTTTTTTGCTAATTCCCAATGCGGAAGGGGTTCAAAATTGAATTCAGGAGTTTGTCCTGATTCAAAAATAGTTTCGTTATCCTTTTCATCTCTTCCTGATTTAACTAGGTCATTTGGAACATTCGGAAGAGTATAAAGTAGCTGTATGATCTCTTTATCCAGTTCATCTACTCGGTCTTTAAACTTGCTCTCGGAATCTTTTAATTCAGAAGTTTTTGTTTTAGCATTGTTTGCCTCTACCTGCTTACCATCTTTAAATAGTTGTCCGATCTCCTTTGCCAGTGAATTTAATTCTGCAGAAATAGATTCTAATTGAGTTTTTGTTGTGCGCCATTCCTGATCTAAACCTAGGATTTGATTTAGGGTTTCTGTAGCATCAATGTTTCTTTTTTTGAGACCTTCAATGATTGTCTCTTTTTCGTTTCGAATGCGAGAAATTTCGAGCATGAATTATTTAATTAGGTTACGAATTTAAAGAAAAAACGTAGTTTAAAGACATAAAAAAAGGCGAACCGAAGCTCGCCTTGCATAATATCTGATCGAATTAAGCTTCAGATCCTTCGAACGGAATTACTGAAACAAACGAACGGTTATTCTTTTTTCTGCGGAATTCTACAGTACCGTCAGTAAGAGCATATAAGGTATGGTCTTTACCAATACCTACATTCTCCCCTGGATGGTGCTGTGTACCTCTCTGACGAACAATAATATTTCCAGAGATTGCAAGCTGACCACCGAAGATTTTAACTCCTAAGCGTTTGCTTTCAGATTCACGACCGTTTTTCGAACTACCGACTCCTTTCTTATGTGCCATCTTTTTATAGTTTATATCGTCACAAAGACGAAGTTGTTCCTAATTAAGCTT
>JALRFI010000102.1 GCA_023253775.1 Crocinitomicaceae bacterium | reverse complement strand
GATTGTGGCCTGAGACAATGATCACATCATCCATTCGTCCGGTTATTCTGTAGTATCCAGAATTATCTCGCAAAGCTCCATCTCCCGTAAAGTAATATCCTTTGAACGCTGAGAAATACGTATCTATGTATCGTTGATGGTCTCCCCAGATCGTTCTAGCCATGGATGGCCATGCATGTTTGATGCAAAGGCTTCCTTGAGCGGGATTGGCTGTTATTTCTTTGTGTTGTTCATCGAGCAATACCGGTTGAATTCCAGGCAGTGGTAAAGTAGCATATGTTGGTTTCGTTGGAGTAACGTGAGCGATTGGTGAAATCATTATTCCTCCTGTCTCTGTTTGCCACCATGTATCAACAATTGGGCAATTTCTTTTTCCGATGTGCTCATCATACCAATGCCATGCTTCTTCGTTGATTGGCTCACCGACGGATCCCAAAACTTTTAAACTCGAAAGGTCATATTTCTCAACCCATTCCAGGCTTTCTTTGGCCAAAGATCTGATTGCAGTAGGTGCGGTGTAAAATTGATTTACCTTATATATTTCAATGATTTCCCAGAATCTGCCGAAATTAGGATAGGAAGGAACTCCTTCGAACATCACTGTTGTTGCTCCATTCAGCAGTGGGCCGTATAAAATATATGAATGACCGGTGATCCAGCCAATATCTGCTGTACACCAATAGATATCTCCTGAATCATATTGAAAGACATTTTTGAAAGTGAATCCTGTGTAGACCATATATCCACCAGTCGAATGCAGCATTCCTTTCGGTTTACCGGTCGACCCTGAAGTATACAATATGAATAATGGGTCTTCTGCATCCATTATTTCGGGTTCACATTGGTCAGAAAGATTTTTTGAAATATCCTCATACCAATAATCTCGCCCCTCGATCATGACTGTTTCCTGACCAGTTCGTTTCATCGTTAACACAGATTCAACGGAATCACATGATTTGAGTGCATCATTTACGATACCTTTAAGGTCAATGGTTTTATTGCCTCGATATCCGCCGTCACTCGTGATCACCAGTTTACTGCTTGAATCATTGATTCGTGCTGCGACTGCTGTGCTTGAAAATCCGGCAAAGACTACTGAATGAATAGCACCTATTCTCGCGCAGGCAAGCACTGCAGCTGCAAGTTCAGGGATCATTGGAAGGTAGATACAGACCCTGTCTCCTTTAGATACACCCAAGTCCTTTAAGGTGTTCGCCATTCTGTTTACCATTAGGGAAAGTTCCTTGTACGTGATTTCCTGGGCTGATTCATCGGGCGAATTGGGAACAAAAAGTAATGCCGTTTGATCTGCTTTATTGTCCAGGTGACGATCGATACAGTTAGAGGTTATATTCAATTTCGCATTCCTAAACCATTTGAATTCAGCTTTGATCATGTCTGATTCAAAAGTTTTATCCCATTTTTCGATCCAATCGAAATGTTCGGCAATCTCTGACCAGAATAGTTCAGGCTGCTCCACTGATCTTTTATATGTTTTGATGTATTCCTCTAATGATTTGATTTGCATCATAATATAGCTTTCTTTAAAATTACATTTTTAACTCAAAAGTAAATCGGGTTAAACCGCAGATTTCCCCGTGAAATTTCAACTGTCGGAAAAGGAATTTTCAGATAATTCATTTGTTTCAGGATCTTCGCTAATGTTTTGTTTTTACATGGGATTTTGGCAAAATCAACATCTGCGGAAATGAGAAATTGTCGATAAGAATGAAATTCATAATTGCTTCCACTATAATTGATGGAATAATGTTCCTCGTCACCAACGAGTTTTTCATTCACTCCATATCCCACTGAAAAACAAAGCCATTTTGGAAAAGAGCTTTCAGGAATGATGGTTCCCGGGCTGAAAGATAACCAGTAGTTTTGGCCGTTGTAATCTTTTAGCAGTCGCTCCATGAATCCATCCCCCAAAACCTCGGGTCTGTACTTCGCAAAACCAGAGGGGGAGAAGCTGAATTTTGGTAAAAAACGCTGCTCATTCCACATCATTTCTTGAGTTCCGAATAAAACAGCACCAGCTAAATTTGCACCGACATCTGACCAAGAAAATCCCCAATCAGAGCTGAATCCATCCATTATCTCAAGAGTTGTCTGGAAAGCAAACCCTGTGCCTGTCCCTATCCAAATGGCTTTTCTTGAGCTTACTCCAGACCATTTGTACATATCCGAAACTAATCGAGCAGATTGATAATTAGTGTAAGCATGTCCGGCCTTGTCCATTTGAAGCCAATTTCTGCTGTCATTGAAAAAATGAAATTGGGTCTGATCACTTTGTTTATACCAAACATGGTAAAGGGTAGCAGTGCTCATGAGGAAGGTCCCTCCCAGGCTAATTGAAACTGTGGCAATACGTTTTTTGTTCAAAGTGTCAATCTGACCAATGGATACAATAGAACTGAATAAAAAAATATTCAATAAAAACAGAACAGGGAAACGTTTTAGCATTTTTCTGACCACCCGAGTGTTGAAAAAATAAAGATAGTTAAAACTCGTTCATAGCTAGTAATAGTAACTTTAAGGTTCATCATTAAGATAAAATTAAGAGAATGAGTAAGATCAGAAAAGACTGGAATGATATAAAGATAAATGATAGTTGGGCGATTTTTAAAATCATGTCAGAATTTGTTGAAGGTTACGACCGAATGGCTAAAATCGGACCCTGTATATCTGTATTTGGTTCAGCGCGCACTCTTCCTGAGAATAAATACTACCAGTTAGGAGTGGAAGTTTCTGAGCTTTTGGCGAAGGGTGGTTATGGAGTGATTACCGGTGGTGGTCCAGGTATTATGGAAGCAGGAAACAGAGGAGCTCAAAAAGGTGGCGGAAAATCGGTAGGATTGAACATTGATCTACCTTTTGAACAAAACCATAATCCGTATATCGATCAAGAGCACAATTTGGAATTTGATTATTTCTTTGTGCGAAAAGTGATATTTGTTAAATATGCACAGGGTTTTGTTATCCTTCCAGGTGGATTCGGAACACTCGACGAGTTGTTTGAGGCGTTGACATTGATCCAAACAAAAAAGATCAATGAACGACCGGTTGTATTGATCGGTAAAGAGTACTGGCAAGGATTGGTTCAATGGATCGAAGACGTGATGTTGAATACCGAGCAAAATATTTCGCCAAAGGACATGGATTTCTTTAAAGTAGTAGATACAGCAGATGAAGCGTATCGATACATTGATGATTTCTATAAATCACACGCGCTTTCTCCCAACTTCTAAGTTATACCTTATATTTGTTCCATTAATTGGGTATGGATCTTCTTCGAAAGTTAAAATCTTACATTTGGACCAAAAGCTTTTTAAAAAAGCTGGGTATTGTTGTCCTTAGTTATTTGTTGATCATTACGATCATCGTATTCTATCTTGATTCATATACTGATCACGGTCAGAAGATAAAGGTTCCGAATGTTAAGGGAATGCACTTTGATAAGGCAGAGCTTCTGCTCAGCGACTTGGATCTCACTTGTGAAGTCCTTGATTCTATTTATGATCCCTCGAAACCTGAAGGAACAATCCTTGATCAGGATCCGATGGCAACGGATATTTCAGATGTTTTCGTTAAAGAAGGAAGGATTATTCGAGTTAGAGTTTCAAAGAAGTCAAGACTAGTAGAAATGCCAAGTCTAGTTGATAAATCTCAGCGTTTTGCAGAAAGTATTTTGAAGAATAGAGGCTTAAAATACCGGATTCAATACAAGCCTACTAGAGAGGCCAATGGAGCGGTTCTTGGACAATTGTACAAAGGAAGAGAGATCAAGGAAGGCATTAGAATTCCGATTGGGGCAACCATTACTCTTGTCGTGGGTAAAAATGAAGAGTCAGAACCTTCGGACATTCCGAATCTTGTTGGTTTGACAATATTTGAGGCTAAAGAGCGTTTGGCTTCTATGGGTAACTTTGGGTTCTTCCCAGTGTGTCCTGATTGTATAACTTATGAAGACTCACTTGCGGCGCGTATTCAATCTCAATCGCCTGAATTCTTGGAAGGCATGCAGATACCTGGTAATTCAACAATTACGGTTTACGCATCGAAGGGGATGTAATAATTATAAAAAAATGAAAAGCTTTCTTGTCCAATTAGTATTGATCAATACAATTTTTGTTTCCTATGGGCAGCAAGAATCGATAGGACCGATTACCTATGATGTGCTTAGAGATCGATCCATGGAGCAAGTGAAATCCGGAGCAACATTCGACAGCACATTTATCTATTTCTCTGATACATTGGATCTACCGTTTTTTGATGAATTTTCAAGAGATCATTTTCAAAAATATACGGCTGATTTCTCTGATCCAGGAGTGACTTCTGACACGAAATACAGGCTCCTCAATAACACTACCCTAGTACCACTCGCCTCGAATTCAGCTTATACAGGTCAGGTAACATTCAGAAGGGTTTATGATATTGCAACACAGACCTACTCTGATCAACCATTTGCTTCAACTCCGGTTTTGGTTGGAGATCTTAGTACTTATCCGGTAAGCTATGCTACCGCGGATTTGTATCCGCCATATTACATTTATGACACCTTAGGTCAACCGGATGTTTCGGATACGATATGGATTCTGGGACCAGAGTATTATCAAGACTCAGCAACTCAGTTCTTTGCAACACTCAATGATCCAAATGCATATTGGTTGGATGATTATGCGTATCACAATTACCGTTATGGGTTTGAGCCCATTACACTGGGTGTTGTAACTTTTGATGGTTTGGATGAGAACGGATATCCATACTCTATAGGTTCAACTTCAACCAATTATGCTGACCGATTGACTTCAAAACCCCTTGACTTAAGTCCATATGATGCTGGAGATTCTGTTTATTTCAGCTTTCTGTACCAGCGACAAGGATTTGGAGATGTTCCGGAGATAAGTGATTCGTTGATCCTTGAATTTTATGCGAAAGATTTGGATGAATGGATCTGGATCTGGAGTGCGAATGGTGGTCCCGTAGATGATTTTGAGGTTGGCCATGTGCGTATTTCAAATGCAGATTTTTTTAAACGCGGATTCCAGTTTCGATTCAAAAATTATGGAGCATTAAGTGGAAGTTTGGATCACTTCAATCTAGATTATGTCCACTTACGAACTTTTTCTGGTTTCCAGGATACTTTATTTAAGGATTTTGCCTTCGTTTACCCTGTAGGTAGTTTGCTGAAGGAATATACTTCAGTTCCGTGGGATCATTTTAAAAATAATTCATCAGGAAAAATGAATGATCAGGCTGAGCTGGTCGTAAGAAACAACAGTAACGTTGATGAGAACAATCAGGATGCAAAGATTGAAATCTTGTACAATGCTGTCAGTGAAGGTGTATACTCCATTCCATCAACGGATATGTCAAATGGCAATATAAATTATGTTGCACGCACCACGTACTATTCTTACCACGATCTTTCAGGAGGATACGTTTATGATGTCACTAAGCCCGGTGATCACGTAAAGTTTGATATCGTAGCAACTGCGGCTGCGCAATTTCCAAACTACCCTGAAAACGATTCCACATTTGGAGTTCAATATTTTAGTAATTATTACTCCTACGACGATGGTAGTGCCGAGGCAGCATATGGTCCTACTGGAGCTCAATCGAGATTGGCTATTCAATATGAGGCTTATGAGGCAGATTCTGTTATTGGTGTGATGATGCATTTTGTTCCAAGCGTGAATGATGTTTCAAACAAGCTTTTTCTTCTTACAGTTTGGAGCGACAACAATGGTGAGCCAGGAAGTGTGCTGTATGAAGACGAAGCATTTTTTCCAAGACAACCCCAATACGGCAATCAATTGAATCAATTTGTTTCGTACTATTTCAAAGATACAACGAAAGTAGCTGTTGGTCAGAAGTTTTATGTTGGCTGGAGACAGTTTGATTCAGAACGTTTGAATATTGGTTTAGACCGAAATCTTGACAACAGTCAGCATACTTTTTACTCGATCGATAATGGAGTGAATTGGTTCTCATCGTCAATTGCAGGATCAGTAATGATCAGGCCAATCTTCTCTACATCTCTTGATGATGAATTGAGTGTTGAAGAGGAACTAGAATTAAATGTGACGATCTATCCAAATCCTTCTGCAGGAATATTCAATATTTCTTGCGACCAATCGATTTATACAGGATGCGAGGTGGTATCCGTGGAAGGAAAAAAAGTACTTTCTACCGAAAATTTAAGAATTGACTTGAATGATCAGCCGAAAGGGGTTTATCTGGTTCGATTCAATAACTCATCAGTCATAAAAAGGATTGTTCTGCAATGATAGACGGAATTGAGTCTGATTTAGAAAATGAAGAGGAAGAATTATTTGAACATCATCGTTTCAAATCTGATCCTGGACAGGAAATCATAAGAATTGACAAATTTCTTCTCGATCGTATGTCTAATACGAGTCGGAACAAAATTCAAGTTGCCGCAAAAAGTGGCAATATTCTCGTAAACGGATCTAAAGTCAAGCAAAATTATAAGGTAAAGCCCGGTGATGAGATCTCTATTGTGCTTCCTTATCCGGTTAGGGAGCTTGAATTGATACCGCAGGATATTCCACTGGATATCATTTATGAAGATGACACGCTTATCGTAATCAATAAACCAGCCGATATTGTTGTTCATCCTGGATATGGTAATTATAAAGACACCCTGGTGAATGCGTTGGTGTTTCATTTTGATCAATTACCCTCAAGGAGTCAGGATTATTATGGCCGGCCTGGGTTAGTGCATCGTTTGGATAAGCACACGACCGGACTTATGGTAATCGCAAAGACGGAACAAGCCCTTACACATCTTGCCAAACAGTTTTACGACAGAACCACTGAAAGAAGATACTGGGCACTTGTTTGGGGTGATGTTCAAGAGGATGGAACGATTGTCGGAAATCTTGGAAGGTCCTTAAAAAACAGGAAGTTGATGACAGTTTTTCCTGATGGTGATTACGGGAAACATGCAGTCACTCATTATAAAGTTCTTGAGCGTTTTGGATTGGTTACGCTCGTAGAGTGTAAACTTGAAACAGGCAGAACTCATCAGATCAGAGCGCATATGAAATATATCGGCCATCCCCTGTTTCATGACTTGGAATATGGTGGAGATTCCATCTTAAAAGGGACAACCTCACAGAAATACAAGAAATTCATTGAAAACTGTTTTGATTTGTTACCAGGTCAAGCTTTACATGCAAAAACCTTGGGTTTCGAGCACCCTGTTAGTGGAGAATATTTGCGTTTTAATTCTGAATTACCTTCAGGATATGAAAACGTGTTAAACAAATGGAGAACTTACACTCAAAACTTTGAGTAATATGTTAAATTCTTCACGCTTAAATTCATTTTTGGATTACTCCATTATGGTCTATTGATTATTTTTGTTGTGATGCTTCTTGGGAAAATACTAGAAAAGCATTGGATTATTAGTAAAAAATTATTTTCTTCGCTTCTATTTTCAAAACGAAAAGTACGTCTATGTATCGTAAAATCGCCTATACTATAGTCTTCACAGGACTCTCACTCGTTGGGTATACTCAAAGTAAGGTTATACTTGAGGCTCAAACATATTTCCAAAGTGAAAAATATTGTGAAGCTGCCGAGAAGTGCAGCACAGCATATAACAAGCTTTCCAGAAAAGGAAATATGGCCAAAAAGCAAAAGGCAGAGATGGCTTTCATGACAGCTGAATGTTATCGAAATACAGAACGTTATCGAGAGGCAAATGAGTGGTATGACCGTGCCGTTTTGCTTGACTATTTTGAAATAGCTCCTGAGGTTTATTTCTTCAATGGAGAGATGTTGCGCATGATGGGTGAATTTGAAAAAGC
>JALRFI010000041.1 GCA_023253775.1 Crocinitomicaceae bacterium | reverse complement strand
CCAGCAATCTCCTTATCTGCTAAAATCTCTACATCAGAGAACAGTCCTTCATCCCAAAGATTTTTAATCGCTTTGGAAATCTCTTCTCCAGGGATATAGATCGTCATTCCCGGACGCAAACCTGCGATAAGTTTGATTGCCTGATGATCATAGTTGTCTGCGCCTTCTACCCTGATCTGTCCTAATTCATATTGTTTAGGATTTCGGTAGTCGATATCCATATCCCCCATCACAGTTACTTCCTGACTCCAGGATTTAGTGATTGTGAAAATAGACAGGATTATTATCGTTAAATATTTCATTCTTATCATCGTCAAGTTAACTGTTCAGACACCAATCCAAATCGGCGTTCTCTGGATTGAAAATCCAACACAGCTTTATAAAGATCTTTTCCTTTAAAGTCAGGCCATAAAACATTGCAAAAGTAAAATTCAGAATAGGCAGCCTGCCAAAGTAAAAAATTACTCAAACGATGTTCACCACTGGTGCGAATAATCAATTCCGGATCAGGAATTCCTTTCGTAGTAAGGTAATCACTGATCAGTTGGTCATTTATATCTGTTTCATTAATTTCTCCGGAAGAAACTTTCTTTGAGATCTGCTTTAATGCATTTATCATTTCCCATCTTGAACTATAGTTGAGCGCCAAGACCAAATTAATCGTTTTATTCTTTTCTGTTTTTGCTATGGCTGATTTCAATTCAGCCTGACATGATGCAGGTAATCCATCTATATCACCAATTGTCAATAAGCGAACATCGCTAGTCATCAACTCATCTATTTCATTAGCAATGGATTTAACTAATAAGTCCATCAACCCATCAACTTCATCTTTAGGTCGATTCCAATTTTCTGTTGAAAAAGCGTATAAAGTGAGGTATTTGATACTAAGATTGGTTGAAGCCTTCAATACTTCTCTAACAGATTCAACACCAAAGTTGTGACCATAAAGCCTTTCGTGTCCTTGTTTCTTCGCCCAACGACCATTTCCGTCCATGATGATTGCCACATGAGAAGGAGTCTTTTTCTTATCGATTTGAGCCAAGTAATCCAATGTTCTAGAATGTTGAAAACGAAAATAAAGAATCTATTGTATACTGCCTAACTATTATTGTTTTAGCTTAACATACCTTAACAAAAAAGAGGGAGATGTTCTCACCTCCCTCTCTCAATTCTATTTCGAAAGATCATTATTCAGCAAGAACAATAATCTTATCGTTCATCATTTCGACAACTCCACCTTTGATCGCAACTCGAATAGTTTTTAAACCATCCATCTCGATTAATTTATTTTCTTGTTGTTGTTCAGAAAGAGGAGCAGAAAGATCTACCTTTACTTTACCTTCATTCAATGCAGAAATAATTGGTGCGTGCCCTTTGAGTACCTGAAATGAGCCATCCAGTCCTGGAAGTTGAACGGCGTCTACTTCTCCGCTGAAAACTTTCGATTCTGGTGTTATGATCTCCAAGTGCATATTCTGTTCTTTTTATTTGTTACGCGTTCGCTTCAGCCAACATTTTCTCACCTGCTTCGATGGCCTCAGCGATACTTCCCTTAAGGTTGAATGCAGCTTCAGGATACTTATCAAGTTCACCATCAAGGATCATGTTAAATCCTTTGATCGTATCCAAAATATCTACCAATACTCCAGGGATTCCGGTAAACTGCTCTGCCACGTGGAATGGCTGAGAAAGGAAACGCTGAGCGCGACGAGCTCTGTGCACCACAAGCTTATCTTCTTCAGAAAGTTCATCCATACCAAGGATGGCGATGATGTCTTGAAGTTCTTTGTAACGCTGAAGAGTGATCTTCACTCTCTGCGCACAGTTATAATGCTCTTCACCAACGATCTCAGGAGTAAGGATTCTTGATGTTGAATCCAATGGATCCACCGCAGGATAAATTCCTAACTCGGCAATCTTACGCGACAATACAGTTGTTGCATCCAAGTGGGCGAACGTGTTCGCTGGAGCAGGGTCAGTAAGGTCATCCGCAGGCACGTATACCGCCTGAACCGAGGTAATTGATCCGTTCTTCGTTGAAGTAATTCTTTCCTGCATCGCACCCATCTCAGTTGCAAGTGTAGGCTGGTAACCTACCGCTGAAGGCATACGGCCTAGTAGGGCCGAAACCTCTGAACCCGCCTGAGTGAATCGGAAGATGTTATCAACGAAAAATAGGATATCACGTCCTTTTCCGTCTCCTTCACCATCACGATAGTATTCAGCCATTGTCAAACCTGAAAGAGCCACACGTGCTCTCGCTCCAGGAGGCTCATTCATCTGTCCGAAAACGAATGTTGCTTTCGATTCTTTTAATTCGTTCGTATCTACTTTGGAAAGATCCCATCCACCTTCTTCCATCGAGTGCATGAAGTCATTTCCATATTTAATGATCCCTGATTCCAACATTTCTCGAAGAAGGTCATTCCCTTCACGAGTGCGCTCACCAACACCAGCAAATACAGACAAACCACCGTGACCTTTAGCGATGTTATTGATCAATTCTTGGATCAATACTGTCTTTCCTACTCCGGCACCACCGAAAAGACCGATCTTACCTCCTTTCGCATAAGGTTCGATGAGGTCAATCACCTTGATTCCAGTGAACAATACTTCAGTAGCTGTAGATAAATCTTCAAATCTTGGGGCCTCTCTGTGAATTGACAATCCGTATGCACTATCAATTGTGTTGATTCCATCGATGGCTTCACCCACCACGTTGAATAAACGACCTCTAATCTGATCGCCAGTTGGCATCTTGATCGCAGCACCTGTAGAAACCGCTTCCATACCTCTTCTGAATCCATCAGTTGAATCCATTGAGATTGCACGAACTGAATTTTCTCCAACATGCGATTGAACCTCTAGCACAACGCGTGTTCCATCAGACTTAAATACTTCCAATGCATCGTAGATATTTGGAAGCTCAACTCCTTTTTCGAAGTTTACATCTACTACAGGACCGATAACCTGTGAAATTGTTCCTTTGATATTCGACATTTTATTGTCTGTTTTAGTATTAATTACTCCATTTGAAGGCGACGCCTACTGAATTCGGGCGCAAAGATAGCGCAATTAATTTAAATGGAAGCAAAGATTTTTACATTATTTTCCACAAGTAAAAACTATAGTTTGAAAACCCTTTTTTGTTTTCAATTTTAACTCTTTGAGCTATATTTTTTGAGTAGGATCTTTGCTGGGATATATGAGAACAGAAAGCTTAAAAACCCGACTAAAAAAATGATGAGCAAGGTGTCTTGCCACTTGATTCCTATCGGAAAAGCTTCTCCAGCAGAATTAGGCATTGTTAAAACCCCAGTAAACAATTGTAAAAAGCAAATGGCATAGCCAAGGACAAGTCCAATTAAAACTCCTCGTCCCGAAATTAGCAGACCTTCATAAAAAAAGATTTTGAACATGTCTTTTCTTGTCGCACCAAAACTTTCAAGGGTTGCAAGATTGTCCTTTTTTTCAACAAACAACATAGTGATAGAGGCAATAAGGTTGAATGCAGCAAGAATAAAAATGAATAAGAGGATGACTAGTACAATGACCTTTTCTGACTTACTGGTCTTAAAGATCAGCTCATTCTTTTCATAGTTCGATCGAACTTTAAAATTGTCTCCGACCGTTTCCTTTATCTCGTTCTTCAAATCTTCTTGATCTGCATTGTCATCTATGGACAGGCAAATTGCACTAATGTCCTCACCATAATTGAGGATCTCTTTTGCGAAATCAATTGGAACCAAAATGCTCCCGGCATTCACTTCTCGATTATAATTTACTCTGGATGAAATATTCAAAGTTCTGGATCGGAAAGGATTTGAACCCAAACGCATCTTTGCATCTCTTTTCGGAGCATAAATCTGAACCAGTTCGTATCCCACTTTTTCTGGTATGTATCCACCTAATTTATCGAGTAAGGTTGCGCCCACAATTCCAAAATCCCGTCCATCCATCTTTAAAACAGGAATCCCATCCACAAGATGTTTTTGGGTGTTGGAAATCTCAAGAAATGAGCTGTCCACCCCAAACATCTTTGCATTAACCCATTTCTTTTCGTGCTTAAGAACAACTATTTCTTCAATTTGCCTGGAAACTGTTTCAACCCCGTAAATGGCCTTAATCTTTCCAAGGTCAATAGCATCTTCATGAAAAGTTTTTCCATTTACAGGAAGGATCATTAATTCTGCATCAAAGTCTGAATAAAGATTTTCAATCATTTTCTCGATCCCATTGAAGGCCGATAATAAAATGACGAGCGCAGCAGTAATAATTGCGATTCCGACAACACTGATCATCGTGATCGCATTGATCACATTCTTCTTCCTTTTAGAGGAAAGGTATCTTTTCGCTATAAAAAATGAAATATTGATACCTAT
>JALRFI010000036.1 GCA_023253775.1 Crocinitomicaceae bacterium | reverse complement strand
GAGTTCCACCTTGGAAGGTCCAAGTCCATCCATTCACTACGTTAAACGATAAGTCTGTAAATTGAATTGTTTGTCCTGCACAGATTGAGGTTCGATCTGCCTCAAAATCGGCTTTACATAGATAAAGATTACCATCTGCCCCTGTATTCAATAGATTGGATGCCGTTATCAAATTATCTCGGTTTGCGATATTTGAATTGATCGCGTTTCTCATTCTTGTAACCTGACCAGGAGTAAACATCTTGGAGCAGTATGAATAATCCATGTAATTCTCAACGTTGTCTCTAATATCAAACCCCCAATAAGCATTATCAGAGTTGCATGTGTTCGAATTCATAGAGCATGATTGCACACCAATACAGTTTGGAGTATCCTGAACATTGTCATCAGTCCCACAGCTAGAGGCATTGCCCGGATTATTGTTACCCCCCCATGTATGATCAAGATTCAACCAATGTCCTGCCTCATGGGTCAAGGTTCTGCTTGTATAAATTGAAGAGGTCCCAATGCTTCCAACGTAACTGTGCAATACCCAAATTCCATTTGTCATACCTGTACCACCAAATGCTGGTTTTGTCGTATATCCCGCAGCCCCACCGATATCACCACACACGAACACATTCATATACTTGTTCCCTGGCCATTGCCCGTTATAAACGTCATTTCCAGCAACAATGGCATTAACCTGAGCGTTACCATTATCTCCATTGTAGGACATTGCTGAAAGAGTTCTAGTGATTCCTTTAAAACATGCTCCATTCGGTGCTTTTGTTGCCAAAACGAATTCAATCTCAATATCAGCTGGCATTCCCTGAAAATCAGCATGAACATTATTTGCATCCGCATTGAGTCGGCGATAGTCTCTATTGATAATTTCCATCGCGTCAAAAATTTGTTCATCAGAAATGTTTTCTACGCCTGCGTTGTGCAGAACGTGGAAGACGACAGGGATCTTGTATACCGTCGCTTTAGGAGCAATATCTTTTCCTTTGTTCAATAATTCATTTAGCTGCTCCTGCTCGTAAATAGCCAGCATAGCAGGATCATTGAGTAATTCAACCATCTTTTTATGCGTATGACAGTATTCCACTGATTCACCTTCACGCATGTTTTGCTTATCCAATTGACGTGTCGATACTTGAGCAGAAAGAACGCCAACAAACATCAAGATTAGTGTAAAAAGGATAGTTTTCTTCATAATTTCTTAGTTTCTATTGTTAAAACGCGTGAATATACGAAATGGTTTAGCAATTTATAAAGATTATAATCAAAAGGTCAAATTATCGGTTGAATGGTAGAATCAATCCTCAAGATCGCGCACGGAGCAAATAATCATTTCATCATTGAAGGGCAAGGAAAGCATCCGATCAATTTTTCGGACGACTTCTTTTGCACTAACTAATTGACCCGTTTCTTTTAAGTCTACAAATCGTTGTTTCTGAGAAAAGTTCTTTTCATCCAAAGATCTTATGGTAGTTTGCATATTGGTATCGACCACTCCTGGTGCAATGGAATACACTTTGGTATTTCTGCCTCTCTCCTGTTCTTCAAGGAAGAAAACCCTGGAAAACATGTCCAATGCAGCCTTTGAAGCGCAATAAGCTCCCCAGGAAGGGATTGGGTTTTTGCCCGCCCCAGAACTGATGTTCACTACGGTCAATTGATTTTCAAGTACCGCCATTTTTCCAGTCATGATCATGGCGGCAAGAACATTTACTTCAAGAACTTCCTGAAGGGATTCAATATCCAGGTCAACAGTTCTTGTCACTTTGCCAAGAACACCCGCATTGTTGATCAATAAGATTGGCTCATCTGAAAGATTTAAATCCAGATTTTTAACCTTGTCAAGATCCCTTAAGTCACAGGTTACAAAATGAAAATGTTCATGATCGATCGTGTTGTTTCTTCCGATACCGATAACTCTACTTCCTTTTTCAAGGTAAAACTCGGCAAGTGCTTTACCAATTCCCCCTGAAACACCCGTTATCACAACCTGCATTACGAAACGTTTATGTCCATAAAACGCTGAACGTTTCGTGCCGTTCCGAAGACAACAAGTGTATCTCCTTCTTTAATAACAGTATCAGATTTAGGGACTCCAACCACGTGTTGCTCCGTGCATTGAGTTCCATTCTTGTCTACCTCGTAAAGTCGTTTAATGGTTACAAGCGTAAGCTCATAGCGGTTTCTGAATTCGATCTGATCCAGATTCCTTCCAATACACCCTTTAGGGGCAATAATCTCAGCAATCTCATGATCATCTGGCAATTGCAAGAATGAAATGATGCTTGGATTGATCAACTTTTCGCGAACAACTTGTGCAACCTCCTCCTCTGGCGTAAGGATTTCAGTGATTCCCATTTTTTCAAGAATCAGTTTTTGGTGTGACCCATTTGCCCTGGCAATAATTCTTTTTACACCCAGGTCCATTAAATGAACTGATGTAAGGATCGTGGCCTCAAAATTTTCGCCAATTGCCACTACCACCGCATCCATTTCATCAATATTTTGAGATTGCAATGCTCTTATATCTGTTGAATCAAGAGTCACAGCAAAAGCGACATCATCCTTGATTGTCTCGATCTTTTCCTCGCTATTGTCAAAGGCGAAAACCTGAGCGCCTTTCTCTGCAAGACGTTTTGCGATTGTCAGACCGTATCGTCCAACTCCAATAACTGCGAATTTACTATGCTTCATGAATCAAATTTAAGACAATGCCTGTTCAAGATCAGCGATCAGATCCTCGACATCTTCAACGCCAACACTTAATCTCAAAAGATTATCTACCACCCCTGATTTTTCTCTTTCCTCTTTTGGAATTGAGGCATGGGTCATCGTTGCAGGGTGATTAATCAATGATTCAACACCTCCCAACGATTCTGCCAGTGAGAAGACTTTAAAGCTCGACGCAATTTTGAAGGTATTCTCGATCGACTTATCTTTCAAAACAATGGAAATCATTCCACCAAAGTCACGCATTTGCTTTTTAGCGATCTCATGATTCGGATGTTCTGGAAAACCAGGCCAGTATACCTTTTGGATCTTTGGATGATTCTTTAAAAATTCAGCGATCTTTCTCCCGTTAAGGCAATGTCTTTCCATTCTTAAGTGCAGCGTTTTGATCCCACGAAGCACAAGGAATGAATCCATTGGACCAGGATTAGCACCTGAACTGTTCAAAATAAAATACAATTGCTCATGAATTTTAGGATCATTGGTGATCAAAGCACCCATTACCACATCAGAGTGTCCTCCAAGATATTTCGTAACTGAGTGCATCACTATGTCAGCTCCAAGGTTTAATGGGTTCTGAAGATAAGGTGAAGCAAAAGTGTTGTCCGCCACCATGATCAACCCTTTTTCCTTTGCAATCGCTGCGACTGTAGCAATATCAATGATCTGCATGGTCGGATTGGTAGGCGTTTCTGCCCAGATCAGTCTTGTATTCTCGTTGATGTAATTTCTTGCGTTTTCTGCATTCGTCAGATCAATGAAGTGAAATTTGATCCCAAACTTCTCATAGATCTTCGTGAAAAGACGATATGTCCCGCCGTAAAGATCGTCTCCGGTAATCACCTCATCACCCGGTTTCAACATTTTTAATACGGCATCTGTGGCAGCTACCCCACTACTGAAACAAACACAATGTTTTCCATTTTCAAGAGCCGCAATATTGTCCTGAAGTGCCTCGCGAGTTGGATTCTTCCCCCGTGCATAACCATACCCTTTGTTTACTCCAGGCGCTTCCTGAACGTACGTGGAGGTTTGATAAATCGGGGTCATGATCGCCCCTGTAGACTCATCCGGGTGAACACCGGCATGGATAGCTTTTGTACCAAATTTCATCTTTTCGAACTTTGGCCCTAAAAGTAATCAATTCACCGAAAACAGAAGAGGATTATTCCTTAATGATCTTGATATCTACCCTTCTGTCCTGACGTTTTTGTTCTTCTGTGTAGGAGCCTTTATGAAGCGACTTGGTCTCTCCATAATAGTACACTGTGATCTTATTTTCCGGGAAACCGGCATCGACCAGTTTACGCATCACTGTCTCGGCTCTTTTCCTAGAAAGCACAAGATTATAATCAAGACTACCATCGCGATCCGTATATCCAACTACCATGATCGAAACCGATTTGTCTTTCAAATACTCATCTGTAAATTTCATTAAAGACTGATGCTCAGTAGCAGAGATATTGGACTGGTCATGTTCGAAGAAAACACTCATGTCTTTGATCACATTCTTTTTTGAGATCATCTTATTGAGTTCCGCTTTAGAAGTAAACAAATTACGGATGGTGTCATTCTTTCCGATCACTCTGATTTGCTCACCTGTATGATTCGGGTCAAGTTCTTCCTTCTTGTCTTGTAAATTGATCTTGTTGATATTGGATTGGTCCACCGGACAACCATCGTTGTAGACAGAACCAGCATGATCCGGACATTTGTCCACGTTATTGGAAACACCATCACCATCATTATCCATGCAACATCCTGGATTTTCAAACGGACATCCGTTGTTCAATTCGATCCCCGGAACATCCGGACATTGATCGGCGGCGTCGATCACACCATCAAAATCGCGGTCAGGGCATCCATAATGAACTCCAAGACCTGGTACCTCCGGACACATGTCATTCATATCAATAATCCCATCTCCATCAGTATCAGGACAACCTCTTGTTTCAATTGGCCCCGGATCATAGATACAATAATCTTCATTGTCTATAATACCATCCCCATCCGTATCTGGACATCCTCTGAACTCCCATGTTCCTTTGTCATCAGGGCAATTATCCATACGATCTGAAACCTTGTCGAAATCTCTGTCTGCTGGCACAGTGTATAAAATGTTGTATGCAAACCCAAAGAAGAGGTTTCTGCTTAATGATGCTTTCTTTCCAAACATCACTCCCATATTGTTGCTTCCTCCATATACCGAATACGATTTATAGCTAAATCTTCCGGCAAGACCAACATAACAATGACCGGTTCCATCCTGAGACAGTGGTATCATCACACTGTATTTCTGGCTCTCAATTCTTGGGGTAACAGTGTGAAGAAAAACATAGCTCATTCTTGTTTTATCCCAACCGCCAATTAATGGCATCGACATGTTATAGCTCACATATAGGTCTGCTTTTTTAAATGGTTGGATCTCATCAACAAGGTAATCAACTCCCATGTGTAAAGTTGTGGGTAAATTCATTCTGAATTTTTCTTCCTGATCTGCCGACTTTGTGCCACTTTGCTGAATCTGGGTGTAGATGATGTTGTATGGATTTTGACCAAAAGCACCGAAATTAAGCCCACTATTCACCAAAGTACTAGCATTTACAAACGAAGAAGGATTCGTGAAATTCGAATAAACTGTATCACGCATGAATCGAATCCATCCAAGATCCGTGATCGATGCTGCAAATTTCATTTTGTATTTATTGATGTCGTAACGAACCAATCCTTTTTGGCCGTCCATATCATAATATTGTTTATTGTGATCCGGACGAATTTCATATGTCACACCAAGGTCAAAACCGATACCTCTATTTTTATATTTCATTTGAGCATCGTCATAATTTTCACCAAATCTGGCATCCAAATCTTTGATCACTGCAAGGTCATAATTGTCGTAAGGAAATTCAATAGTTCCGGAATTTGCATAAAAATATCTAGCACGTAGACCGTTTAGAATTTTAAACGTGGCACCTGCTTTCATTACACGTTCGCCCTGATCGAAAATTGTACGAGCGTACGTAAACGCGTGTTCAGTAAAATCACATTCTGACAAATTGAATTTACTTAGGTCTCCTTTTTGAGCAGTGTCATTTTCAAGGTAATTCAATGCTGATGCTTCATTCCAGATTTGAGGAATACCCCATTGCCCGGTAAAAGAACGGTAACGCATTGAATAACCAACAGCATTGGAATGATCGAATTCGTATTTAAAGTTAATTATATCAATATCGAAGTTGCTTGTTTCAAAACCTTTCTTTCTACCCTCGATCAGTTTACCTTCTTCCCCAGCATAAAGCAAATAGTCCTTTTTGTAGTAATTACTATTTGAATTTGTATTTAGGTTGAAAACCAATCCAAGTTGAGTTCTTGAGTCAACAATTGATGATGGATTAAAGTGTGCCCAATTGGCATTGAAATAGTTATCCATCACAATTCCAGTATTCACTTGTTGAGAAAAGGAAATTCCTGAAAGGAACAGGAATAGCATCAGAATACTCTTTTTCATTTTATTAGTTTAAGCGTTCAAAGATAGAACAGTTTATTCAGTGAACACAAATTAAAATCATTCATGTTGACCTACGTTTCAGCCCAATACCGAGCAAACTTTTTCTAACTTTATCGCTTATGACGTTTGCCAAGGAAATAGTGTTGAAAATGATCCTGGAAGAGTCGCATTTTAATGCGAACGATCCTTTAGTTCATTTATTTTCCGCAAAACATCATTCATTCGCCCCCTCGGACAGTTTAGTTGATCTAAAGCTTGAAGGAGAGATCAAGGTGATCATCCGTTCTGCTCTTCAAACACAAAAAGAGGAAGGAATCATGCCTTTATGCCTAGTGAAAAGTGTCTTGCACTGGAAGGCAGCTGACAGAGCGATCACAAGTCCGCTGGAGATTATTCCCTTTGAGCTAAAGATCAATAAGGCGGAACAAACAGTCTCCTTTATTTTACTGGAAGAGGAAGCCTTTATCAATCCTTTTGTACTAAGAAAGGTGGAAAAGGAATATGATCTAATCCTGTCTGGGGATGAGGATGTTCAAGCCATTATTGAAAAGGTCTCCTCCTTACCGATCGAACAAGACCACAGCAAATATTACATCGGAAATTTCCACCATTACAGGCATGAGGTGCTTCGTGAACTCGAACAACTTTTGCAACAGCCATTTTCGACAGCTGTTGAACGAATCCTGGGAAATGAGGAGTTTAGCGAATCGATAATTCATCTCGACGAACATGATCTGTTTCTATCAGACACTGATCAATTGAAGGTGTTTTCAACGGTTGAAAAAGGAAACACGGTCATACAGGGGCCCCCGGGGACCGGAAAGTCTCAGGTCTTGACCAATTTGATCGCGAAGATCATGTACGGTAACCAAAGTGCGTTAGTCGTTTCAGAAAAAAGGGTCGCGCTCGAAGTCATCAGAAAAAAACTTTCTCAATTCGAACTTGACGATTTATGCTATATCTCCACAGGTGAAACAGGCACTTTTGATCTAATCAATTCCTTAAAAGATTCATGGGAGAAACTGGAAACAACAGAGAAAAAGAATAGAATACCAGAGTTGCTTAATCTTTCATCGCAATTGGAAGATCAACTGCAATTTACCTTAGACTTGATCCGAAACCCCCAGATCTATGGAGGGATCAGTTACGATCAGTTTTGTGATATGAGTAAGGGGATTGATCTTGATTTTATTCCCTTCCTTAGCGATCTACCCGACTTGAACACATGGACGACTACTGAAGATCAGATTCAGTCAATCTATTCAAAAGGGATCCACTCTGCTTTACAATACCTGCATCCCTCATTTATTCGATCAGGCACAATTCAAAAAGTTCAACAGCGCTTGTCAATCTTCGAGACTCAGAAAGAGGTGTTAAAATCTATGTCGATTCTAACTTGGGAAGATCTGAATCGTGCCATGAAAAAAGCAGCGTTTTGTCAGTATTTTGAATCTCCGATATTCAAAAAATACCAAGGTGTGCTTCATCCAGGTTCGAAAGAACAAAAGAAATTTATTTCATTGTACAGCAAGTACATCCGGGTAAAGACCACTCTGAATGGAATGAATTCATTAGCGGATAATTGGATCACACCTCCTGGTTTAGTGGAAACAGAATTACTCGAAAAGTCTCTAAGGGATAAATCGATTTTCAAGAGATGGAAAACAGAAAGGCTTTGGAAAAAATACTCCATTCAACCCTTATCTGCCGCCGATGAATTACTGAAGCAACGCCGTAAATTATTACAGGAAAAGCAATTATTTTCTAAAATTATCGTTGATTTTTGCGGTATTGGAATAGATGAGGAATCGGACATCGATTTTATCCATCATCAACTTCAGACACTGAACACTTCAGATTTTGGGGTTTGGTCGCAACTTACGAATGAAGAAAAAAGAGAATATTCGAAAGCAAATAATGCACTTCAAGATCTATATCAAACAGGTAAAAACATTCTTCAGCTCCATTCCAATGATGTTATCAATGAGGTACTGACTTCCGTCGAGAAACTTTCTTCAACCTTGGTTGAGGAGAAAGAAAAGTTACAATCGATCCCAGAATCGATCATTAGGAATCTAAGGGCCTTCCCAACCTTCGAATCCTTGCGTTCTGCTGTTCTAAAAAGCAATTATACAAAGACCATTTCCGGCATTCCTCAATTAAAGAGTGTCGACCAGAAAGCACTGATCACAAAGGTTCAACAACTTCTATCTGATCACAAAGCGGAAGCAGAATTATTCGCGGACCACTTAAAACAACGAAGGAAGGAAACTTTTGAATATTATCATCAGCTCCTTAGAACACCAGCTGCAAGACTTTCCGAGGAGCAAAGAGAATTGAAGCAGACCCTTAAAAAAGGGAAAAGCATCCTGGTAAAACAATTCTCCAAGACCAAAAGCTTTCCAAGTATTCGCGAATTGTATCATTCAGAAGCGAGGATCTGGATCAAGTGCCTCAAACCGATCTGGATGAGTAATCCTTCCAAGATTGCGTCTACTTTTCCTTTAGAGCAGCAGCTCTTTGATTTTGTGATCTTCGATGAAGCCAGTCAGATTCCGCTTACAAACTCAATTGGAGCACTTCAGCGAGGGAACAGAATTATCATTGCCGGAGATTCACAGCAAATGGGGCCAAGTAACTACTTTAAGGTTCAGGAAGATGAACCTCTCGACCTATTGCATCAGGCAAGCTTCTATTGTCAGAATGTAATGCTGAAACACCACTACCGCAGTGAGCATCCTGAATTGATCAAGTTTTCAAATAAACATTTCTATGCAGATGAGCTGATCGCTTTTCCCTCACCGAATGAAGAAAAAGATCCGGTTCAATTTCACTTTCTTTCTGATGGAGTGTACGATAATCGAACGAACAAACGTGAGGCTGAAGAGGTTGCAAAACTAATTTCAGATCTAATTAATAAAGAAGGATCGTTGGGTATTGTCGCTTTTTCTGAGGCTCAACTCGAATGTATCTATCAGCAACTCGATCAAAAGACCAAAGTCCTCCTTGAAGAAAGGATCGATAATAACTCCCTCTTTTTTAAGGCACTCGAAAATGTTCAGGGAGAGGAATGTGATGTACTTCTTGTTTCATTTGGATATGGTTACAATGAAGAAAAAGAATTTCAGATGAGATTCGGGCCAGTGAATCAGAAAAATGGTCCTAGACGATTGAACGTTCTTTTTACCAGAGCAAGACAAAAGATCCATTGGATCACCTCAGTTAAACCGAATGATTTTAAGATCTCTTCAAATGAAGGTGTTGAGCTTCTGCGATTGTATTACAATCAACCTGCATCTGCAGAGAAAAGAACAGCACATCAGTTCCCATATGGACTGCAACCTACTGTCATTCAAAATAAAATAACGATAGACGGAATTCATCGCTATTTCAGTCATGCTCGCGAATTGTCTACGTTCGTTGCTGTCTGTGGGCTTAGGGGTTGGAAATTGGGTTAATGCGCGTCCAACCAGTTTTCTCCAAACTGCAATTCCACTTCCATAGGCACACTCATCTGAACGGCACTTTCCATAGCTTCAGTTACAAGGGCCTTAATTTGATCCACCTCATCCCTGTGAACATCAAAAACTAATTCATCATGCACCTGTAGGATCATTTTAGACTTTATCGTCATCCCTTTCATCTTCTCATGAACCGCGACCATTGCCAGCTTAATAATATCCGCAGCCGAGCCCTGGATTGGCGCATTTACTGCATTTCGTTCAGCAAAACCTCTCACAACGGCATTCGCAGAATTGATATCCGGAAGATACCTTCTTCGCTTCATGATTGTTTCTACATAACCCACCTCTCTTGCAGAAGCAACGGCATTGTCCATGTAGGTTTTAATGGTTCCGTATTGCTCGAAATAACTATCAATGATCTCCTTTGCCTCTGATCTGGAAATATTCAGGTTTTGAGATAATCCAAAAGCGGACTGTCCATAGATGATTCCAAAATTCACCGCTTTGGCAGCACTTCGCTGATCTCTGGTTACCTCTTCTATCGGCACATGGAAAACCTTGGCAGCTGTAGCAGCGTGAATATCTTGTCCTGATCGGAACGCTTCAATCATGTTTTCGTCATTACTGAGCGCGGCAATGATTCGAAGCTCGATCTGAGAATAATCCGCTGCCATCAACAAAAAGTCCTTGCTCCTCGGAATAAAAGCCTTTCTGATCTCTCTTCCTCTTGCACTTCTTATCGGAATATTCTGAAGGTTCGGATTATTCGAGCTCAATCGACCAGTTGCAGTTACGGTCTGCATGTAATTGGTGTGTATCCTTCCATCAATTCGATCTGTCATTTCCGGAAGGGGATCGACATATGTACTTTTCAGCTTTTTCAGTTGACGATAATCCAAGATCATTGGAATGATTGGATGATCCTTCTCGTGCTTTTGCAATATATCTTCAGACGTGGCATACTGACCCGTTTTCGTCTTCTTCGCCTTTGCCGAGATCTTTAAATGATCAAACAGAACTTCACCTAATTGTCTCGGGGAATCTACGTTAAAATCCATTCCGGCAGCCTCTTTGATCTGCGATTCGAGCTCAGTTAAAGTAGCCTCCATTTCTTTTGAGTACTGCTTCAATCCATCCACGTCTATAGCTACTCCTTCTTGTTCCATCCCCTTCAATACCTCAACTAAGGGCATTTCCATTTCATAGAACAAATGACGAAGATGATCTTTCTTGATCTCCGGCTCGAACAACTGCTTCAGTTGGAACGTAATATCGGCATCTTCGCATGCATAATCTGAAACCTCCTCAGGCTTTAAATCGCGCATATTGCCCTGATTCTTTCCTTTTTTACCGATCAAGGTCTCAATTGAGATCGGACGATACTTCAAGTAGAATTCCGCTAAAAAATCCATGCTTTGCTTAGATTCCGGATTGATCAGGTAGTGAGCCACCATGGTGTCGAATGTGGGAGCAGCTACCTGAATCCCATAACGGTTCAGCACTTTCAGATCATACTTGATATTGTGAGCTATCTTCTCGATTGTGGTCGATTCAAAAAATGGACGGAATTCCTCAACGATTGATTTTGCATCGTCAAAATTATCCGGGATCGCTACATAAAAAGCTTCTCTCGCTTTATAGGAAAATGCCATTCCAACAAGATCAGCATGTAACGCTTCTATATCTGTAGTTTCCGTGTCAAAGCAAACTTGCGTTTGTTTCAACAAAAGTTCCAGCAGCTCTTTCCTTTCATCTGGTTTCGTAATCAAATGATAGGATGGCTTTTCTGTCGCAATTGTTTTTACATCACTCACCGGACTTGGATCATTCTCAGCGATCATACTTTGAACGCCAAATAGATCCAGCTGACCGTTACCATTATCCGCTACAGCTGATGGATTAGCTGTTACAACGATTTCCTCTCCCAAGACCCTTCTTGCCAAATTCCTGAATTCCAACTCGGTAAAAATCTCTTTCACTTTCTCAGGATCAACATCACACATTTCCAGCGCATGGTCATCGAATTCCACTTCAAGATCGGTAATGATCGTTGCAAGAGCTTTTGAAATCCTACCCTGCTCAGCAAAATTGACGACATTTTCCTGCTGTTTTCCTTTCAGTTCATGAGCATTTTCTATGATCGCTTCCAACGAACCATACTTCTGGATCAAGGCTTTGGCTGTCTTTTCTCCAATTCCAGGAATTCCAGGAATATTATCTGAGGCATCACCCCATAAACCTAAAATATCAATAACCTGAAGCGGATTTTCCACTTCAAATTTCTCACAAACTTCCTTTACACCCATGATCTCCGCCGGAGCGCCACCTCTTCCTGGTTTATACATGAAGATCTTTTCCGACACCAACTGACCATAGTCTTTATCCGGTGTCATCATATATGTTGTGTATCCTTTTTTCTCAGCGATCTTCGCAAGCGTTCCGATTACGTCGTCCGCTTCGTAACCATTCACCTCCAAAATCGGAACATTGAATGCCTCGATGATCTTTTTGATAGGTTGGATCATACTTCGAATGTCTTCCGGCATTTCTTCACGATGAGCCTTGTATGCTTCGAAATCGGCCTGACGTTGAGTTGATCCACCGGGAGGATCAAAAACTACTGCTAAATGCGTTGGTTTTTCTGTTTTTATCACATCGATAAGTACATTCGTAAATCCAAATGCCGCTGATGTGTTTTGACCTTTCGAATTTACCCTGGGGTTCTTCGCAAACGCAAAGTAAGCACGATAGATCAGTGCATATGCATCCAGCAGAAATAACTTTTTATCGATGTTTTGAGAAAGCATTCAGTTTATTTTTAGCTCCAGGAAGTCCCTTCTTTCGAATCTTTCACTACAATCCCTGCAGCTGCCAATCCATCACGAATCAGGTCTGAAGTTGTCCAGTCTTTATTTTCGCGTGCCTTCTGGCGAATATCCAAAATGAGATCCATCACCGGTGCCAATTTCGAGTCCCCATTGGAAGCTCCTGTTTTTAAACCAAGTACTAAGCTAAAGAATCCTACCATTTCATTTGATAAAATTTCAAGGTCGTCCGCAGTGATCGTATCATTTCCATCGTTCACAAGATTGATCCTTCTCGCGGCTTCAAAAAGGTTGGCGATCAACATGGGTGCATTGAAATCATCATCCATGGCCTGATAAAAACTATCCACAAGTTCATTTACCGCAAATGAGGGTTCATTACCTGTTTTCAACTTAGGCAATAAAGCTATCGCTTCGGACAAACGTGTATACCCTTTCTCGGCAGCACTTAATGATTCTTCGGTCAAATCCAATGTAGATCGATAATGGGCCTGCATCATACAAAAGCGGATCACATCCGGAGAATACGGTTTAGAGAACAATTCTGTGGTTCCTTCGACAATTTCCATTGGTAAAAAGTAATTTCCAAAAGACTTACTCATCTTTTGTCCATTCACATTCAACATATTCGCGTGAAGCCAATATTTTGCAGGATTACCACCAAAAGATCCACAACTTTGAGCAATCTCATCCTCGTGATGAGGAAACTTTAAGTCCATGCCACCCCCGTGGATATCAAAATGATCTCCCAAATATTTCGTACTCATTGCTGTACATTCAATATGCCAACCCGGATTCCCGTCACCCCAAGGTGAACGCCAGATTTGCATGTCATCAGGATTTGCCTGTTTCCAAAGTGCAAAGTCAGCAAAGAATCGCTTCTCATTTTGCGCATTCAACGACCTTGTTTCTACTTCGAGCTCATCGATCTTTCGACCGCTTAATATTCCGTATTCGTAATTTTCACTGTACTTGCGTACATCGAAGTACACTGATCCATTGACTTCATAGGCATATCCATTTTCAATGATCTTCTCGATAATTTCGATCTGCTCCTGAATATGCTGTGTGGCTGTAGGTTCAATGCTGGGAGACAACAAGTTGTAAGTTCGTTGCAAGTCCTGAAATTTCACGTTGTATTTATAAACGATCTCCAATGACTGTACCTGCTCCAGTTTAGCCGCTTTGCCTATACTATCTACAGCTTCCCCCGCACTATTTGTTATATGCCCTGCATCTGTAATGTTTCTCACATATTTTACCTGATAACCTAGATGTATCAAATAACGGTAGATCATGTCAAAATTTATGAAGGTCCGCATGTTCCCCATGTGAGGTTCACTGTACAAGGTAGGCCCACAAACATACATCCCAACCCTTCCATCGTGAAGTGGTTCGAACCTTTCTTTTTTTCCGCTTATGCTATTGTTTACCTGTAAATTCCCTTTTCGGTCCTTCATTCTTATTCAATTAAAAAGAAAGCTACTATTTTACAAACTTCTTCGATCCTGACATTCCTTCTATGTGGAAATGGTAAACGCCTTTAGCTAAAGAGGAAGCATCAATCGAGATTTCAGTGGAAGATATCTTGCCTTCAAAAATCAATCTTCCGGATAAGTCAAGAATTCGGTATGAACTATTCACCAAGTTCTCAGCACATTTTACTTTGAATTGATCTCCAACGGGATTTGGTAAAATACTAACCTCGTAATTCATTGTTTCATTAACTCCTCCGGTATCCTGAGTTTTCAAAACAATAATGTTATGCGTGTTTGGATTGGTATTGGACCAAGACGCTCCATTTGTCGCTATATAGATCTCTTTTTGAGGTCCAATACAAATATCTCTTAGTCTGCCAAAAGTATTTGTTAGATAGTGAGTCTGTGATACTAAAGACGTACCATCTGCACCCAGCTCCATTGCAATTAACTTTTTGTCCTTTAACACTGTCATCAACATTTTCCCATCAAGCTCTGGAATCAATGGATTCTCATAATAGACCATGTCTGAAGGTGCTATGGTTGGTGTCCATACTGCAATTGGTTCCAATACATTGTTTGCCTGACAAAACGTTTGCTCTCCCCCAAGATCACAGAACCCCTCAACGTCAGGCCATCCATAATTCCTGTTCACTTCCAGAACCTGGAACTCGTCATCAGTTGACGCTCCATGCTCTGATAAATAGATCTTCCCATTGGGGTGGCTTGCAATTCCCTGAACATTACGATGACCATATGAATAAACGTAGTTCCCTGGTATTGGATTGTCCGCAGGAATTGAACCGTCTATATTCATTCTAAGAATCTTTCCACTCAAGGAGTTCATGTTCTGGGGTAAAGAGGTGTTTTGAGCATCACCGGTTGAAAAGAGAATCGTATTGTCTGGAAGAAAATGTATTCTACAACCGATATGAGTTGTATTCCCAATAATATCTTCTAATAATACGATCGGATTTACAAGATTGGTTCCATCAAAAGAATATTTTACAAATCTCTCACGGATATTACTGAATCCTCCATAAGTGTATGCGATAAATACTTCAGGAGTGTTTTCAAAGTCGGGGTGAAGTGCCATTCCCAATAATCCGGATTCAGAATTCTGATATACTGTACTTGATAGATTTAAAACGACACTTTTCGTTTTTGTAATCGGGTCGATACGACTAATCAAACCTTTTCGTTCTGTTACCCATAGATGATCGTCAGGTCCGTATAGTATTTCCCATGGAATATCCATACCATTATTTCCTGTAAATGCCCCGGCGCTTCCGGTACCATAATAAACCGTGTCCACATCCAAAGTTGTGGAACCAACTGTTACCGTCATTTGTGCCTGAGTGTTTAAGGAGATAGACGATAAGGTCAATAGAAGTATTATTAAATTTTTCATTTCACCAATTTAGGTAATCAAATATAGTCAATTATCTTACTCCAATCTTTGATTTAACAAGTGCTATTATAGGTAAAATGAGGGTTTGTGATGCACATGCCTATATACGCGGTGATGATTTCTTGAACAAGATAAATTCTAAACTATCTTGATTCCTAACTCTTTCATTTGTTCAACATTCAATGGGGAAGGTGCGTCGATCATCGTATCTCTTCCACTATTGTTCTTTGGAAACGCGATGTAATCACGAATAGATTCAGAACCCCCCATAGTCGCTACCAAACGGTCTAATCCAAAAGCCAAACCTCCATGCGGGGGAGCACCATATTCAAATGCACTCATTAAGAAGCCAAACTGTGCCTGCGCCTCCTCTTTTGAAAATCCTAACAGATCGAACATTCTAGACTGAAGATCTCTGTCATGAATTCTTATCGATCCGCCTCCTAATTCTACGCCATTCATGGCAAGGTCATAGGCATTCGCACGAACTTTTCCTGGATCAGTTTCAATCAGGTGAAAATCCTCTGGTTTTGGAGATGTGAACGGATGGTGCATTGCGTGATAACGTTCTGATTCTTCATCCCATTCCAACAGCGGGAAATCAAGGACCCACAATGGTTTGAATACATTTGGATCTCTCAACCCCAAGTCATCCCCTATATGCAAACGAAGCTCGTTCATTTGCTTTCTGGTTTTTTCAAGATCTCCGCTTAATACAAATAGCAGGTCGCCAGGTTTTGCATTCGCTTTTTGAGCCCATTGAGCGAGATCTTCCTGAGAATAGAATTTATCTACTGACGATTTGTAGGTACCATCTGCGTTACACTTTACATACACCATACCTTTGGCTCCGATCTGCGGACGTTTCACCCATTCTGTCAACTCATCGATCTGTTTTCGTGTATATTCTGAGCATCCATAAGCATTGATCGCGATAACAGCCTCTGCACTATCAAAGATGGAGAATCCTTTTCCTTGAGCAACATCATTTAGGTAAACGAATTCCATTCCGAAACGAATATCTGGCTTGTCTGACCCGTAACGTTCCATCGCCTCCTCAAAACTCATTCTAGGGAATGTGTCAGAGAATTCCACACCCCTCACAGTCTTGAACAAATGTTTTACTAATCCCTCGAAAGTGTTCAGGATATCTTCCTGCTCTACAAAGGCCATTTCGCAGTCGATCTGTGTGAACTCTGGCTGACGATCTGCACGTAAATCTTCGTCACGAAAACATTTCACGATCTGGTAATATCTGTCAAAACCAGATACCATCAACAATTGCTTAAAGGTTTGTGGTGATTGCGGCAGAGCATAAAATTGGCCCTGATTCATTCTTGATGGAACGACAAAATCACGAGCTCCTTCCGGTGTGGACTTAATCAATACAGGGGTTTCAACATCCAGAAAATTCTGAGAATTCAAATAAATTCTCGTTTCCAATGCCACTTTATTTCTCAACATCAACTTCTGTTGAATCGGATTTCGTCTCAAATCAAGGTAGCGGTATTGCATTCTAAGCTCATCTCCACCGTCTGTTTCATCTTCGATAGTAAAAGGAGGCGTTTTAGAGGCATTCAACAAATTCAATGCTGATACTTTGATCTCGATGTCTCCGGTTGACAGGTTTTTATTCTTGCTTGAACGTTCAATCACTTGGCCAGTTGCCTGAATCACGAATTCTCGTCCGAGTTTTCTCGCCTTCGCACATAAATCGGCATTGTCTTCCATGTTGAAAGCCAGCTGAGTGATTCCATAGCGGTCACGAAGATCGATAAATGTCATTCCTCCGAGGTCTCTGGAGCGTTGCACCCATCCTGCAAGTGTTACTGTAGATCCAATATTTGAAGCACGTAATTCGCCGTTGGTGTGTGATCTGAACATAAATTGAATTTTGAGTTAACAAATGTAATGATTAGTAATTCATTGCAGCAGTTATTTACCCTTTCAAAAATTTAGAATATTAAGCTTCAATTAAAGACTTAATGTATTCTTTCGTCAATGGTTTATGGATGAAGTCATAAACCATTGGATATTTTTTCGCTTTCTCAAGATCTCTTGAATCAATCGAAGATGATAAGATTATAAACTTTGTCAAAGAATAATATCTCCTTTGTTCCTCGGTGAATTGATCCAAAAACTCAAATCCAGTAAGAAATGGCATATTAATATCTAAAAAAATGAAATCGGGTGTTTTTAATTTTCCAAGGAAAATATTTTTCAATTCATGAAATGCTTCTTCACTGTCCTTGAAGACTAAAATTTCCGAATCTGGATCGGCTCTTTGGATTATTTGCGGATGAATAATTGAAATAATATCGTCATCGTCTATCAAAAAATACTTCATCCTATTAATATTTTGTTTTTGGAAGTTTAATAAAAAATTCCGATCCTACTCCCCTTTGAGATTTCAATGTTAGCTCACCTTTCATTTTCGAGACAATTTCTTTACAAAGATATAAGCCCAAACCTGTGCCATTCTTTTTTACTGAAGCCCGATAAAACATATCAAAGATATTCTTGTGATGCCTTTCTTCAATACCCTCACCATTGTCAGAAACTGTTATTTGATAAAAGTTATCATCTTGCATCATTGTCACCAACACAAACGGGTCGACTTTACTCGCATCACTGTATTTGATCCCGTTTGAAATTAGATTATATAGTAATTTTTCTAACCTCTTTTCATCCAATTCAACCATAAAAGAATCTTCTTGTGAAACTGCCAATTTAACTTGCTTTTCAGAAAGATGTTCGAGGTCCTTGAAAATACTGAGAACTTGATTTGTAAGATCAAAACGCTTAATTTCCAAATCTAATCTGGAATTTCTTGAATATTCTAAAATTTCCAAAATTGTTTGATCAAGGCGATTTACACTTGCTTCAATCAAAGTTAAATATTGTTTGTTTGCCTCATCAATTTCTGAGTCTTCCATCAATGATACAACTCCTTTCACGGATAGGAGAGGGGCCCTTAAATCATGGGAAACACTATACACAAACTGATCAAGTTCATTGTTGATTTTAGAAAGCTCCTCATTTTTAAGAATCAAGGTGTTTTCAAAATCTTTGGATTCTGAAATATCTGTTGTTGAACCCAATATTAATTTTTCCCCTTCTGAGTTAAATTCGACAAATGCAATTGTTTTGACAAATTTTAGCTTATCCCTTATTAATAATCGATATTCTATGTCCAACTTGTCAAGTTCTCCACTCTCTAATTTGGCGATAGAAGAAAGAACTTGATCCAGATCATCAGGATGGATGGATTTTTTCCAAATTTCAAATTTTGAAACTAGACTACTTTTATCAATCTCATAAATCTCGTACAATACTTCATTCCATTCTGTCATTTTGACTCTTGTATTGAATTCCCACATTCCAACTTTTGTGCCTTTGGTTATCTCATTAATTCTGTGGTTCATGCGCAACATCTCATTTTTTTGCTGGACTTCTTGGGTTATATCTTTCTGAATTGCAATAAAATTTATAACGTCTCCTACACCATTTAAAATTGGTGTGATTTGGACCTCAACTACATACTCCTTACCATTTTTATTTCTGTTTATTATTTGGGTTTCAACAAATTCCGCATTTTTCAATTTTTCTTTAAGTAGTTCTCTTGCTGATAATGTGCGATCGTCGATTACCTGAACAATTTCCTTTGGTTTTTTACCCCTAATTTCTTCTAATGAATATCCTGATAGCTGAGAAAATGCTTCATTGATCCATTCAACCCTGCCATAACTATCACTAATAATAATTGCATTGTGGGTATTGGTGGCGATCAAGGAAAGTTTTTTGAGTTCAATTTCCGATTTTTGAATTAAAAGTAAATTTTCCTTGTTTTCTTTAAGTGTGATCAAATTGATAACAATACCATCCAGCTGTTGGATAAATAAAGAAAATAGAGACTCTTTTGTGGGCTCATTTATATTATAACTGCCTTTGTGATTTTTTTCAACAGCGGCACCTATATATAATGAGAAGTCTGCTCCAATTGTTAATTTTTTAGATATTAAAGCAAATGAAAGGACTTCAGACTTTGAATAAAGCTGCACATCTTCTTCATCAAATCGTTTTACTAAGCCACTAAAAATGTTTAACTCTGAGAGTCTCTGTAAGGATAGTAAAATTTCTGCTTTGTCCTTTG
>JALRFI010000032.1 GCA_023253775.1 Crocinitomicaceae bacterium | reverse complement strand
CAAAAACTGCAGATAAAAAGTAGGTACAAAAAGAACGGTGAGAACTAGCATTCTCACCTTTCAAAACCTAAACTACTACTACTTATGAAAACTAACTTTTACTTTAGTGATCATGATTTCAAATTGTGTGCCAAAATGTTTTTATGATCACCTTGTAATTGCTACTAATCTACTAACGACAAAAAAACAATAAAATTACGCATGCATAATTTTTTTAACTTTTATTAAGAAAAATACCATGGTAAATAAATGGGTCGATTGATGAACATTTGCTCGTTGGTAACTATGAAGTAGTGATTGAACAGTTTTATTAGAAAGCTATAATTTTGAAGTCATGAGTAAGGCTGAAAAATTTAACAAAAAGGGGATTAGGACCAGCTATATTTCCACGGTAATTGGAATATCACTTGTTTTATTTATGATTGGACTTGTGATTGGTGGGGGACTTGGATTGGAAAGCGTTCAGAAGAAAGCAAAAGAAAGTTTACAAGGTGATCTGTTCTTTAAACCGGAGTTTAATGAAACAGACATCAAGCAGATCGAGCAGCAATTAAAAACCTGGAATGAATTTTCCGATGTATTCTTTATCTCACCTGAGAGAGCTGTAGAAGAGTTTAGCGGATCGGATGAAAGTTCAGCAGAAATTCTCTCAATATTCGAAGGAGAAAATCCACTTCCACCTACGGTTGGCTTTAAGCCGAAAGCAGAATTTGCTACCAAAGAGGGTATGGAGAACATAAAGAAAAAGATTCTGGAGGCATATCCAAACGAAATTGAAGAAGTCAATTATGATCAGAATTCTGTAGAGACGGTTAATTTAGGATTCAAGCAATTTGTCTTCCTGTTTCTGGCGGTTGCGCTGTTACTCATTATTGTGGCTGTTGCCATGATCAATAACACGATACGTCTGGCACTCTATTCAAAAAGATTCACGATCAAAACGATGCAGCTTGTTGGAGCAACTTCAGGTTATATTCGAAAACCATTCATTTTTCAGTCAGTTCTTCAAGGTATTGTATCAGCCATGATCGGTATTTCCCTCTTGATGACGCTCTTTTTTGCATTGAACAATACATTGGATAATTTTGAGATCACATACTCATTAGATACCTTCCTAATTCTTGTTGGAAGCATCATGGTGATTGGTGTGATCATCACGGTGATCTCCACCTGGTTCGCGCTTAACAAATATTTGCGTATGAAGTTGGATGATTTGTATTAAATTTGGCTGCATGGAGCAAAACAGATCTCAATTCGGATTCCAGCCGGAAAATTATAAATGGTTATTGATCGGATTAGCGATCAACATCCTTGGGTTCATTCTTATGATTGGTGGTTCTTCTGACGATCCTAATATTTTTAAGGAAGACGAGTTATTCAGTACAGTAAGGATTACGATCTCTCCAATGTTGATTGTTGCTGGATACGTAGTTATTCTGTTCGCGATCATGAAGAAAAAGAAAGTGAGGTCTGAATTACTAATAGAGAAAAAAAAGACTATCGAAACGGATTCCAAGAAATAAGCAATGAGTTTTCTTGAAGCCATTATCCTGGCCATTATTGAAGGTCTGACGGAGTTTTTACCTGTTTCAAGCACTGGTCACATGATCATTGCGTCAACCTTCATGAATATCGCTTCGGATGATTTCACCAAATTGTTTACGGTGGCCATTCAGTTCGGAGCAATACTTTCTGTGGTGGTGGTATACTTCAAGAAGTTTTTTCAAAGCATTAATTTCTATGTGAAACTTTTTGTGGCCTTCATTCCTACCGGAATTATTGGTTTGCTATTAAAAAGTAAGGTTGATGAGCTACTCGAAAATATTTGGGTAGTGGCTACTTCACTTCTTTTGGGAGGAATTGTTCTACTATTTGTAGATAAGTGGTTTGCACAGAATGAAGAAGAGGGGGATGAAGAAGTTAGTTACAAAACCGGATTCATTATTGGAGCCATTCAAAGTATTGCCATGATTCCAGGGGTAAGTCGATCTGCCGCTACGATCATTGGAGGGTTATCTCAAAAATTGACCAGAAAAGCGGCTGCTGAGTTTTCATTTTTTCTGGCTGTCCCAACAATGTTTGCGGCAACCGTTAAAAGTGTGTGGGATGAAAAGGAGTTGTTAATGGAATCGACAAACAATGAGTTCTGGCTTTTGTTGGTGGGTAATTTGGTTGCGTTTGTTGTTGCCTATGCAGCAATTCAAAGTTTCATTTCCTTCCTGAATAAACACGGGTTCAAATTCTTCGGATACTATCGTATATCTCTTGGACTTATCCTTCTCATTCTTTTATTGGCGAAAGTTAATCTTACAATGGTCGGATGACAAAAGAAGATTTTCTTGAAGGACAAACAATCCTTATTGATAAACCATTGGGATGGACTTCATTCGATGCAGTCAATAAGATCAGATGGAAGCTAAAGAAGAAATTCAACCTAAAGAACATTAAGGTCGGCCATGCTGGAACTCTCGATCCATTGGCTACAGGTCTTTTAGTCATTTGCATTGGTAAACACACCAAAAGGATAGAATCGTTAATGGCAGGTAAGAAGAAATATACCGGAACTATTCTTCTTGGGAAAACCACGCCGAGCTACGATCTGGAAACGGAATTCGATAAAGAATTTCCAATTGATCATATTGATGTTTCCCTAATCGAACAGTTGCGCCAGACTTTTATTGGAGAGATCAATCAGGTTCCGCCAGTATTCTCTGCGAAACAAATCGACGGTAAAAGAGCATACGATTATGCGAGAGAGGGCAAGGATGTAGTTATGAAAACAAACAAAGTTGTCATTGACTCTTTTACGATCAAAATTGAAAGGTTTCCGGAAATAGATTTTGAGATTACGTGCTCAAAAGGAACCTATATCCGCTCGATTGCTCACGATTTTGGTAAAATGTTGGGTTCAGGAGGCACATTGATCGTTTTGCGGAGAACCGCATCAGGAGAGCAAAAAATAGAAGATTCAATGAGCGTTGAAGATTTTTTAAAGACCATCGAAGAATTATAGGATTTATAACACTTGACAAGGCCTCTTTCGTTTTGTATCTTTGCGCTCTTTTTTAACAAGTTTATCAAACATCTCTTATGAGTAAAATGAAACTATCAGAGTTCAGTTTCGACCTACCGGAAGAACTCATTGCAGAATACCCATCAGAAAACAGAGACGAAGCCAGGCTTATGGTCCTTCATCGTGATTCAGGTAAAATTGAACATAAACTGTTTAAAGATATAACTGATTATTTCTCTGAAGGTGATGTAATGATCATGAACAACACTCGAGTTTTCCCTGCCAGAATGTATGGAAATAAGGAGAAAACCGGTGCAAAGATCGAAGTTTTCTTACTTCGTGAATTAAACCGTGAGAGTTTGCTTTGGGATGTTTTGGTTGACCCTGCTCGTAAGATCAGAATTGGGAACAAGCTATACTTCGGTGAAGATGATTCATTAGTAGCTGAGGTGATCGATAATACTACTTCCAGAGGAAGAACACTGCGCTTCTTGTTTGATGGGCCTTATGAAGAGTTCAAAGCAAAGATCACAGAGCTCGGCGAAACACCGCTCCCAAAATATATCAAAAGAGAAGTTGAGGCTCAAGACGAAGAAAGATACCAGACAATCTTTGCAAAGGTTGAAGGTGCAGTTGCAGCCCCTACTGCAGGTCTTCATTTCTCAAGAGAATTAATGAAAAGACTTGAATTGAAAGGAGTGAACTTTGCTGAGGTTACACTTCACGTTGGACTCGGAACTTTCCGTCCGGTTGAAGTGGAAGACCTTACAAAACATAAAATGGATTCAGAGCAGGTGATCATCAATGAAAAAGCTGCGAATATTGTAAATGAAGCAAAAATGAAGAAGCACAGGGTTTGTGCCGTGGGGACTACCTCTATGAGATCCGTTGAGACATCCGTTTCTACAGATGGTATGCTGAAGCCATACGACGGATGGACTAATAAATTCATCTTCCCTCCTTATGAATTCAGTATTGCAGATTGTATGATCACAAATTTTCACACGCCTCTTTCGACTTTGTTAATGATGATATCAGCTTTTGCAGGTCATGAATTAATGATGGAAGCATACAAGCAGGCGATCGAGAAGAAATATAAATTCTATTCGTATGGTGATGCTATGCTGATCCTCTAAGAATGGGAACAATGAAATAAAATAAATGAAAAGGCTGCTATGGCAGCCTTTTTTATTTAACAAATTTGTACTTGAATATGCAGAAAATAGCCCTAAAGCCGTCCCTCCAACCGATCTTTTTACCTTCCTCATATGTGCGACCATAATAGGAGATTCCTACTTCGTATATGCGGATTCCTTTAAACCTTGCCAGTTTTGCCGTGATCTCAGGTTCTAGTCCAAATCTCTTTTCTTTGATGCTGATTTTCTTGGCATATGATGTTCGGATCAACTTATAACATGTTTCCATGTCAGTAAG
>JALRFI010000005.1 GCA_023253775.1 Crocinitomicaceae bacterium | reverse complement strand
ATATTTTATACGCACTTCATCAGAGGCTCTCATTGCCGCATCGATCACACTCAGGGATTTCTCTCTCATTTTGATACGTGCAGGTCTTTCCTTTTCGATGATGAAACTTAAATATCCTGAGGAAACATGTTGCTCGGTCGTTCCCGGAAACCCATACACCATTGTGAAGTCATTTGGCTTGCGATCCTTAAATGAGATCTTCAAGAAATGAAGTGGTGAATACGGCTGATTGTCTTTTGAAAAATCTGCAGGCTTGTTATCAGGTCCCGCATATATTCTGAACACTGAGAAATCACCCGTGTGTCTTGGCCATACCCAGTTATCAGTATCTCCACCAAACTTACCGATTGAATTCGGAGGTGTTCCAACAAAACGAACGTCCTTGAATACCTCTTTGACAATAATATAGTAATCGTTTCCATAGTTGAATGGTTTCACTTCGGCATCATAGTGTGTTCCATTCGTTGCATCTTTGATCAGCTGTTCAATGTTTTTTCTGATTGCAGCTTCGATCTTCGCTTTATCCGTTAAACCTTCCAGACCAAACATTACAGCATCTGTCACATCATCAATACGCACCATTCTTGACGCTGTTAAACCAGGATTTGGCAGCTCCTCTGAAAGATCTTTTGCCCAGAAACCAAATTTCAGGTAATCTTTCTCAAGAGATGAATGACTCTGGATCTGTGAATATCCACAGTGGTGATTCGTTAACAATAATCCCTTTGATGAAACAAGTTCAGCAGTACAACCTCCTCCGAAATGCATGATAGCATCCTTTAAACTCGAGTTATTTACGCTGTAGATATCACTCGCACTTAATTTCATTCCCTTCGCTTTCATGTCACTTTCAAAAGCAGCGATCAAAGACGGGATTAGCATTCCCTCTTCGGCTAGCATTCTGAAGGACAGGGAAGCAAAAATCAGGATCAATCCTATGTTCTTTTTCATATTTATTTTTTCAAGTGTTCCAAAAATAACCATTCTATCAAAAATAACCTGACCGGCCATCACATCAGATTTTAACTTTAATTCATTTATTGATTCAAATAAAATGAACACTTTTGTGTATGGACCTTTTGAATCTTATTTTTAGACTGGGTGTAGTCATTGCCATTTTTGGATTTTTATTCGGGCTTTTTGAGATCGGACTTTCCATTTTGCGGGGTGCGAGGCCTAAAAGCGATGTAGAAGAATATTTGATCAAGGGAATTAAATACGTCTTCCTTGTAAATGTATCTTTTCTGTTTTGCTACGACATCTCAGGTGCTCAATTGTCGATATACAATGGAATTTTGACAGCTTTGATCTTAACTATCTATTTCATTGGAAAAATACAAAGTCAGCAGCAACGAATGGTTATGTTTCAGATGATGGGAAATGCCATGTTTCAACCAAAAAAGGCCTTCAATATTAAAGCAGAGATCTTTATCATAGCATTATCAATGGCCGTTTTTGGAGCATTGTTTTTTTTTCCTGAGCTAGCCTCAAACAATGCGTCACTTTGGTTCCATGAAAGCATCGTCGATATTCAGGATACACCGGTATTTGGATTTATTTTTAAAGTGATCGGTTTCTTTTTTATGTTAACGATCCTTATTCGATTGTTCTCTTCATTTACATTTCTTTTATCCGGGAAGGCATTTTCAAAAGCGACAAACCCTGAGTCGAAAGGGAATAATCAGCAATTTGATGATTATGAAGAAATCGAATGATTATCTGGAGTTGAACAAGGACGCCTGGAATAAAAAAACGGGAGAACACATTCATTCGGCGTTTTATGATGTCGAAAATTTCAAAAAAGGGAAAAGTAGTCTGAATGAGATCGAATTGGATCTTTTAGGAGACATCGCTAATCAAAATCTTCTGCATCTGCAATGTCACTTTGGACAGGACACCCTTTCTTTAGCTCGAATGGGAGCCAAAGTTAAAGGTGTAGATCTTTCAAATAAGGCTATCGAGGAAGCACGGAAGTTGAGCTCTGAACTTGATACGCCTGCCGATTTTATTGAATCAGATATTTACTCGGTTCTGGACAAAATACCACAGACTTCATTTGATCTGGTATATTCAACCTACGGAACCATCACATGGCTTCCTGATATGGACAAATGGGCCAAAGTCGTCCAGCAAATGCTGAGACCTGGGGGTAAACTGATCCTGGTTGAATTTCATCCTTTTATATGGACATTTGATGATCAAATGGAAAAAGTTGCTTATCACTACTTCAATGAAGAGGAAATCGTTGAGATCACTGAAGGATCTTATACAGATAGAAACGCCCCAATTAAAACTGAAACCGTTTCATGGAATCATTCTCTTGACGAAGTGATCGGTTCTTTGTTGTCCAACGGATTTTCAATTCAACATTTCAGGGAATACGATTATTCACCCTATCCTTGCTTTCCGAATGTTGAAGAATTTCAACCCAAACGATACCGATTTAAACACATTGAAAAGCGTATACCGATGGTATATTCAATTATAGCTGAGAAGCTCGGTTAAGTTTCAGATCTTCGATCATCTTTTCGACCTGACCGATCAATGGTTGAACCTCATCATTGATGATCACAAAATCGGCCAACGGCTTTTTTTCTTCGTCAGTCATCTGAACAGCAATCCTTGCTTCAACTTCCTCTTTAGAAACATTGTCTCTTCTCATTACACGTTCTACACGAAGATCTACCGGACACGTGATCAAGGCATTCAGATCCATTCGTTTGTAGGCGCCAGTTTCAAAAAGTATGGCCGCCTCATTAAAGACAAGCGAACCCTTTTGCAAACTAGACCATTGGTCGAAATCACTTCGAACCACTGGATGGATCAATTCATTTACGCTTTTCCTTAATTCAGGATCAGCAAAGATCCTACTAGCCATTTCAACCCGGTTAAGAATTCCGGACTGATAAATTTCTTCCCCTAGCAGAGCAATCAGTCCTTCTTTTAGATCGTTGTCTTCATGGAGTAATTTCTTTGCTCGAGCATCAGAATAATAAACAGGGTAACCGATCACCTCGATTACCCTGGACACAATACTCTTACCGGAACCAATTCCTCCGGTAATTCCAACTTTTATTTGATCAGATCTCTTCAACTTCGATCATGGTGAACGGAAGCTTAATGATCGCCTGGTAATCTTCCCCGGCTTCCATCATATCTTCATCGTCTTCTTCATAATACCAGTTCACTTTCACTTCAGTTCCTGACCCATTGATCTTTTCCAATTTTTTGAACAGATCAAGGATACATTTTGAGGAAGAAGTATTGAAATACTCTAGTTTTACATCAACTACTGTAATCGAACATGGTGAAGATCCATAACGATCCAACCAGTCATTCAATGGCTTATAGAATTCAACAGAATTCTCAGGGATTGAACGACCGTGTAATTCAAGCTGACCGTTTTCTCCATTAAAACTAATGGACGGTGTTTTTGCTGAAGCTTCGAGGACTAACATTTCTAACATACGCTTATACTTAATCTATTTTTACATTGAGACAGAAGAAACTTCGCTCATTATCAATCTTTAAAAATTCAAAATCCAATTTATTTCCTGATTTTCTGGCAATATCTATCATACCAAGACCAGCTGTCCCTTTAGAAGAAACAACAGACGATTCAAGTGAATTCTGGTAATATTCTTTCAATCCTTCTTTATCCATAGTATTGATGATATTCAAACGCACTTTAAGGTCCTCGGCTCGCTCATTGTCAATATAATTACCTGTTCTCACAATAAATGTGTTTCCTTCTTTGGCGATCGTTACCAATGCTGTTCTTCCATCCGGATAATCATCAGCATGGTGATGCAGATTCTGAAGGCATTCAACAAGAATATTAAAGACCTTCTTTCTTATTCTTGGAGATTCGTTGGATGACACCATTTTGGTCTCTATGATCTGTAAGATCGAAGCGAGCAGTTCTGCAGTTACAACACCTTTGAAAGAGAGGATCAAATTCTCCTCATCCATCGTCTTGTAAAGGCTGTATACTTTTTGCAGTGACATGTCTAAAGCAAATATAACCAATTGAGTGAATTCTGTTAATACTGTATTTGAGGAAAAGACAGACATTTGTTTTTATCTTTACGTCATGAACAAAACAGAGTGGTTCAAGGATTGGTTCGATACTGAATATTACCATTTACTATACGCAAACCGCAATGACGAAGAAGCAGAAGTTTTTATTTCAAACCTCTGTGATTATCTGAATATAGAAAGTGGATCAGCTGTTCTGGATTTAGCTTGCGGAAAAGGACGACATTCACGTACCTTGAACAAGCTTGGGTTCAGAGTGACGGGTGCCGACCTATCTGGAAATAGTATCAAAGAGGCAATATTTGAAGGACCTTCAGAAATACACTATGTGGTCCATGACATGAGAGAGGTTATTCCTCATGCAAGCTATAATGTTATTTTCAACCTGTTTACAAGCTTCGGTTATTTTGATGGACTCTCAGATAATGTGGGAGTAATTCAAAGTATTTCGACAATGCTTGAAAAAGACGGATTGCTCGTTATTGATTTTATGAATGCACGAAAAGTGATCGATCATTTGGTCAAAGAAGAAGACAAGAATGCAGGAAATATCGACTTTAACATTTCTAGAAGATACGATGGGAAACATATTTTTAAAGACATCAAATTTAGCGATGGCGGATGTCAGTATCACTATACAGAAAGAGTACAAGCCTTGTTTAAAAATGATTTTGAGCAATTGTTAGATGCAGTAGGCTTAACTATAATTCATACTTTTGGAAACTTTGATCTTGAGCCGTTCAACGAAGAAAACTCAGATCGACTGATCATCATCGCAAAGAAATAAATGGAAAGTATCTGGGTATATAGTAGTCTCTTATTATCGGTGATCATTGGTGGTGTGATGGTAACCAAGCTTGAAGCGACAAATAAAACCCAGACAATCAAATTACTTCTGGCTTTCAGTGGTGGTTTTTTATTATCAATTGCATTTCTCCATTTTATACCTGATCTGTATGCAGATGAATCGGCATCCATTGGAATGTATATCCTTCTGGGATTTCTGATTCAATTGATCCTTGAATTCTTCTCCGGCGGTATTGAACATGGCCACGTCCATATTCATAAGGGGCAGAAATTACCTTGGGGTTTATTCATTTCATTATCCGTTCACTCAATTCTTGAAGGAATTCCTTTAGGAAATCAACTTACAGGTCATGAGATCTTGTCTTCAGACCACCATCATCACAACGATGATTCTTTACTTTTAGGTATTCTTTTTCATCAGCTGCCAGTGTCGATTGCCTTGATGACACTTCTAATAAATACCAGCATTGGAAAGTCAAAAGCGTGGTTGGTTCTAATGTTCTTTGGATTAATGACACCTTTTGGAGTCTTTTTGGGTTCGATGGAACTTCCAGGCATCGATTCTCTTGATTTCCACATGATCCTTGCAGTTGTAGTCGGAATGTTCCTTCATATTTCAACCACTATCATTTTTGAAACCTCTGAAAACCATAAATTCAATCTTTTAAAGTTGATCAGCATTTTCGTTGGTTGTGCTCTTGCAATATTTATCAATTGATGGACTACGATTTTACCCTACTGACAGATCATAGATATGTCAATCCCACAGAACTTAGTCAATACGTTAAGAATATTCTGACCGAAGATCAGCTCGTTCAAAAAGCACTCGAAAAAAAAGGATTCAACGTTCAAAGAATTAGCTGGGATGATAAGCACATGGACTGGAAACAGACAAAGTTTATTGTGTTCAGAACCACCTGGGATTACTTTGATCGATTTGAAGAATTTAGTACATGGTTGAACAAAGTTTCCAAAGAAACGATTCTGATCAACAGTGAGGAACTCATCCGATGGAACGTTGATAAACACTATCTGGCAGATTTGGAAGCAAAAGGAATCAACATTCCAAAAACGCATTTCCTGGAAACAGGAAATTCCGCTGATCTCAAATCCTTTCTTAATGAAGAAGGATGGGGAAAATTGATTGTTAAGCCCTGTGTTTCTGGAGCCGCTCGACATACTTACCTAGTAGATGAAAATAACATTGATGACGTAAATGATCTACTGAATGAACTTCTTCGAAAGGAAGCAATGATGATCCAGGAATTTCAGGATAAGATCGTCACGTACGGAGAAGTTTCATTGATCCTATTTGGTGAAAATTATAGTCACGCTGTGCGGAAAAAAGCGAAAACAGGAGATTTTAGGGTTCAGGATGACCATGGTGGAACGCTGCACGATCATGATGCTTCCGATGAAGAAATCTTATTTGCACAGGCTTGTCTTAAGGCATGTCCTGAGCTACCCTCTTATGCCAGAGTTGACCTGTTTTACGATAACAATGGTAAAATTGCCTTGGGAGAACTTGAATTGATCGAACCCGAGCTTTGGTTCAGAAGAAGACCTGAAAGTGCAGTTCTCTTTGCAAATGAATTAAAGAAAGTATACGATTTCCACTCAGGAGGTCATTCGTAAAAATGTCTTCCACATGATCCTAAGATCCTGAGACAATCCGGGATTGCTAAGGTATTTTTTATTCAGCTCGATCTTGGCAGGCATGATCTCATTCACATACGTTTGCACAGGATCACTGGAATTCCCCAACAGCTCATTTTCCTTAAAATATTCGATGGATGCATAGTCTGTGATCCCCGGAAGGACAGATAATATTTTACGCTGATCATCAGTATATAGAGCTACGTATTCTTTAACTTCAGGTCGTGGACCAACGATGCTCATTTCTCCCTTCAATACATTGATAAATTGAGGGAATTCATCCAGCTTAAATTTCCTAATAAACGCTCCAGAATTGGTGATCCTCGGGTCTCTCATACCAACAGTCAACTTCCCTTCTTTATCCGCATTGACATTCATAGAACGAAGCTTCAGCATGTAAAACGGAACTCCATTCTTCCCGATCCTTTCCTGACGATAGAAAACCCCACCTTTTGATTCCAAGGCGATCCAGAGACCGATCAGGATTCCGAATGGTAGAAAGATCAAGAGAATGACCAAGCTGACGATTATGTCAAAAATCCTTTTCACCCAAGCACCTTATGAACAGCAGATGTAACAGCGGATATAACGGTACTAACTTGTTCATCACTAAGATCGTAATAGACCGGCAATGAGATCTCATTCTGGTATTTCGCCAATGTTTCAGGATAATCCTGAATCGAGTATCCTCTTTTCTTGTAGGCGGTTAGCGTAGGCAACGGAAGAAAATGAACGTTCACTGAAACATCCTGATCAAAAATAGCCTGCATGATCGCATCTCTCTGAGACTCTGTTGCTCGTTTGATTCTTAATTGATATAAATGGTAGCAGCTGGTCTTTCGGTCGGTAGTATGAACTGGAAGGATCGCCCAATCCTCTTTTCTGAAAGCCTCATCATATTGAGTAAAGATCGATTTCCTACGATCAAGATTCTCCTGGTAACGCTCCAGTTCGATCAAACCAATTGCGGCTTGAAGATCAGTCATGTTACATTTAAACCCTGGTTCCTCAACATCATAGCGCCAGTTACCTTTCTGCGTTTTTGCCAGCGCATCTTTATTCTGTCCGTGAAGAATCAGGGTACAAAACTCTTTATAGATCGTGTCATGATCGAAACCTTCAGGAAGGTTGAAGCACAACGCACCGCCTTCAGCAGTCGTTAGATTCTTCACTGCATGGAATGAGAAGCTGGTTACATCCGTTAAAGCACCTGATCTTTTTCCGTCCATGATCGCCCCAAAGCTATGCGCAGCATCGCTAATCACCAGGATTCTTCCCAATTGCTTTTGAAGGTCATTCGATGGTTTGAATTGAGCGACCATTTCAGGTGATGCAACCAAGGCATTTAACTGATCATAATCACATGTAAAACCTGCTAAATCAACAGCAATGATCGCTTTGGTTCTCGGAGTAATGGCTTCTCTTACCTTTTGAACAGAAATATTAAAATCCTTCGGATCGATATCGACCATTACCGGCTTTGCACCAGCATGAACAATCACGTTTGCACTTGCACAATACGTATATGCAGGAAGGATCACCTCATCCCCTTCTCCGATTCCCCACCAGGACAAAAAAACTTGCATCCCCATGGTCCAGGAATTGACAGCTACGGTGGTTTTACAACCACAATATTCTGTGATCTCCTTTTCGAATTTTTTGGTTCTTGGTCCAGTAGTGATCCATCCACTTTTCAGTGCTGCAGTAACCTCATCAATTACTTTCTGATCAATTCGGGGAGGTGAAAAAGGTATCATAATTCGTTAGTATTCATTAAATCAGATCATCCAAATTCTTCTTAAGGAACTGGATAACCTTATTTGGATTCTTGATCTCCGTTGGTAAATTTAACATATGCGAACTCATTTCCTTCGAAACAGGGAAATTCTTTGGTTTGAGTTCCCAAAGCTCAAAATGTTCATGAACAGGATGGATCTGAGATTCAAACCACTCTCCCAGACGGATCGAGGCTTGTTCTGCTTTTTTCATAAAAGCGATTCTGTCCTTCACGAGAAATGGATACTTTAAAAAAGAATGGTCTGATTCCAACGAAGGATCAACATAGTATTTACCATTTTCCTTAAGGAATGACGTGAATAGAAATGCATTCTTTTTGCGCAGATCAATAAGCCCTTTCAATTTATTCAATGCCTTAACTCCTTCTCTGTACTGGACGTTACAACCACCCATAAAAAACCCTTCCGGCATCATAGGGCTATTCAATTCATCATCTGAAGAAGAACCGATCACTAATCCTGTTTTACTCCAGAAACGATACAGACGAACAAGTAACCAGTAGGTTCTGTCGGTGATGAAAAACTTATTGAACAGGATCAATAGCTTCAACATCACTCGTGATTTGAATCCTGGATAAATCAGATCCGTATTCACCTGATTCACCTTTTCCCGAAAATCATTGTTGTTGACCAGTAGAATCCCTCCTACACCTGTCGAGAATGGTTTATTCCATTGAGATGAGAAAAAAGAAAAGTCACTTCTCACTCCATTCGGTTTTCCTTGATACGTTCCGCCAAATCCGTGGGTACAATCTTCTATTGTCGTTATTCCCTTTTCTTTGGCAAAATCAATGATCTCATCAACCTGAGATGACAAACCAAATGTGTTTTGAATCAGGATACACTTTGTTCTCTCCGAAACTGCTGCCTGAATCAACTCCAATGTCGTGTTCAAGGTTTTCGGATCGATATCCACGTAGATCGGGCGAGCCCCCAGATACATGATCGCATTCGGCACAACCACACAAGTGAAAGAAGGTACGATGACTTCATCTCCTTCTTTTATTCCCATTGCTTTTAATGCAGCATACAAGGCAACTCTGCCCTTCCAGTATAGAAAAAATTGATCAGGCGAACACCCGATAAATTCGGAAAGAGACTTTTTATATGCCGGTTCTGGACTCACTTCAACGCAAATTTAGGCAGAATTAACAGGCCTAGCAATGATCCCAGACCATATGCCAGATGCAAGGTGAAAAAACCGTATATCATATGAAAGATCGTCGTTCCTTTGGGCACTGAAGTTGTCGCAAAATAAGTGACCGCTAGTGTATATGTAATCAAACTTATTGCACTCAAATAGGCCAATGGACACCAGATCAGTCCTGCAACAAGCGGTAAAATCAATGACATCAAAAAGATCAGAGGAATAAAATGGCGAACACTCAACGAACTAAAATTCTTGGTAATGAAAACGGTCAGGATATTCCATTTTCCATTGTTATAGTTGTTCTTAGCCAGAGCTCCAAATTTCTCTCGGGCGTAATACGTGCATTGTGCCTCAGGTGTGAGATAGATGTTTCCTCCATCTCGCAACAATCTTTTTGAAAGTTCTATGTCATGATTCCTGATCAATCTGATGTCGTATCCTCCTGCTGCCTTTAAAAGATCTGCACGATATAAGCCAAAGGGAACGGTATCTACTTTCAGATCAGCATTCGTTCCGATCCTGAACATGGCATTTCCAACACCAAATCGATGTGCCAGAATTGCTTTGATCGCCAAGGATGTCGGTGTTTCATTTTTGACTTCGGTCCTCATGACTCCTCCAACCGCAATCGCATTCTCCAGAGATTGGATCTTCCTTACTAGCATAGAGATATATCCCTTGTCGAAGGATGAATGTGCACTGGCGATCAGAATGTAGTCACCTGTGGCGTTTTCAATTCCCAAATTGAGTGCAACAGGAGTAACTCGCTTTGGATTAGGGACAAGCTTTACCTGAGGATAATTTGAATTCAACGCCTGAACTTTATCGATCGTTCCATCATCACTCATTCCGTCAACTACCAATATCTCCAACAGTTCTGGATCAAATCCATTTTCAATCAATGAATGTACACATCCACTGATGTATCTCACTTCATTTCGACATGGTATGACAACGGAAATTTTCATCGAGTTTCACTCTTTTTTTTATCTGTCATTGCAAAAATCACCATAAAGCAGATCCAGAACATGTAAAATATGATTCCCGATTGCCTTTGCAGCATGGATTCAAAAACTGCATTGACCACCAGACTGATTCCTATTACCATTAAGAACGAATTTCTGTAAAAGGAAGCCATTCGGATTGCTCCAGCGATGAAAAGGATCAACAAAAGTGCCCCAAGAATTCCCAATTCCAAACCGGTCTGAAGAAATTGATTGTGCGGATTATACCTGATCGAACCAATATCATCCTGTTTTGCCAGCTCAAGCTGTCCATGTCGGGTTAAACGACTGCTTAATGCTTCATCCACATTTCCTGTTCCCACTCCGAATGGATGATCAACGATCTCCAATACAGTAACAGTCCACATCACCAATCTAACCTCGTTTCCGGTTTTATAGCCAGGTTTCGAATTTACCCAGGTCACAGGATCTTTCCAGTAGGCCGCTATCGAACCTTTTGTGTAATTCACTTCATCTTTGATCACCGGGAAATTCGACAAAAAGAAAATCAAAACAATCGGACTGAGCACGGTGCTTACCCAATATATCTTTTTACCAAAGCGGTTCTTGATCCATCTTAACACAAGCACACAAATCAAGATCGCCAAACAGAGCATTGCTGCCAGTGACATACAAAGAATGAATATAATCGCTGCGAATATCGTAAATGGAATTACCCATCTTAGATCCAAATAAGGTTCTTCTCTCTTTCTCGCCCACCAGATCCCAAAAGTTATGACAAGGATAAAGGTCGCATAATAGGTAGGATGATGAATTGGTGAAATGTTTACACTCGTAATACAGTTCATTAGTAAGCCTCCATCATTCAAACAAGAGAACGCATTCCCAATTCCCATAATCGACGAAATCACAATACCTGCAGCAGAACCGATCAAAGGAAAAGAGATCCGGTATTCGAATTGAGGTCGAAACGAAAAGATCAAAGGGAGGATCAGAAAGGCCAGCTTGTTTTCTGCATATCCCTTTGCCAGATTCAAGTGATCGGTAAACAAAATCCCTGTCAAGTATGACAGATACAACAATGCCGGAAAAACGAATAAGGGTGTCAACTTGAATTTCAATTCTTTTTTGATGCCACCATACAGCGTAAGCAGGACCAACAAAACAACCAGAAGACCGACCATTTTAGGAAGAAAGAAAAACAATCCTGCAAACAGTCCCAGGTAAACGTTGTATATGTCCGCAAACTTGAATTTCATTTACTGATAAATGAGCTTTTCATACAAGGTAAAGAGTTTCTTTTCCTCAGCATTCCAGTTGTATTTTTCAGCCACCATCCTCTTTCCATTCTCACCCATTTTTTCCACTTCATCAGGATGATCCTGTAAATATTTAATCGCCTCAGCGATCTCATTCGGAGCTTCAGGATTTACACAAATTCCACAATGATTATCTACGATCATTTCCTTCCATAAAGGAAAGTGAGATCCAATCACAGGTAAGCCTGATGCCATGTATTCAAAGATCTTGTTGGGCTGTGCGTTGACATGGTTCGGAAGAGGCAAAAAAGTCACAACTCCTGCTAGTGCTTTCTTTTTAGCTTCCAACGCAGTCTTACGATCTATAAATCCAATATCCTTTACATTTTTCCAACCAGCAGATTGAACCAATTCTTGTTTTAAATCTTCAGAAATACCACCCGCTAAATGAAGCGTGCAATCAACAAATTGCATTGCATCAACTAACTCTTTTGTTCCGCGGATCTTCGAAATCCCACCGATGAAGCAAATATAATTTTCTCTGGTTGCTTTATCATTGATCACTTCGATCTCTGATTCCAATGGGAAATTGTTTACGTCCAGACTTTGTGGATTGATCTTTAAAAACCGGTCTCTAATGAAAGGAGTTGCGGTAATAACGGCATCTAATTTTCGAACAACGCTATTCTCGTAATTCTCGAAAAAAGCGCTGATCTGCTTCTTAAATTTCAAATAGGCCTTCCCCATCAATTGTCTAGGCAGGTCTTCATGAGCATCGTAAACAACTTTCTTCCCGGCTCTTTTCAATTTAAGGGCGATCCTAAGTAATTCAGGATCATGAAAATGATAGATATCCCCATCAAGCTCGATCGCTTTACGATAAACATTATTCACCGTGCTCCACATCCTCTTCAATCGAGAGCCTCCATGATGCTCAACACTATGGATCCTTACATTCTGATCGGTTCTTTCTTCAACTCCCGATAGGATCAAATGAACTTCCACATCAAAACCTGCGGGATGAAAGTTATTGGCCAGTGACACACATTCCTTGAAGAAGATCCGCACATCCTTATCGGGATGAGCACTGCTCATATGTATTATTTTGATCTTTTTATTCAAGGTCTCCATGATGGTAGTGCGAAGTTAAGGGATTTAAAGGAAAAACACTTTTAGCGAAAAATGCTTATGACATTCAATTTGAGAACTACTGATATCAGGCAAGACCTCTTTTTCATTTGTTCAAAATAGAATCGTACAGCGCAATGAATTTTTTCTTGTTGGCTTCTTTTGTGCCGTCAATATTGACGCGTTCATTATTTAATACAATTGCATTTTCAGCATTGATTTGTAGTGCTTCACTGATATAATCTCCTTCAATATCCTTAACAATTAGTCCATTCATTCCGTCCGTAATCCATTCCCGGTTCGCAGGGAGATCAGAAACAACAGGGATACATCCGTAAGCCATTGCTTCCAGCAAGCTTATAGCAGTTGCATCTGACTCGGGAATCGAGATCCATAATTTTGAGCATGAATACCATTGGGCGTTCGTTTGTTTATCAACCCATCCTACGAACTCAATTTTATCGCCCAGCTGAAGGTCATCTGCCAATTTCTCAAGAAATGGTGTATCTTCTCCCTTTCCTGCAATCACTAATTTCCAGCTCTTATCGGATGATAGTTTAATGAACCTCGCGAAAGATTCAATTACTTTATCTACTCTGTATAACTTTTTATGAAGACGATTTGAATAAATGATATTCTCCTTTGGAGTATCTACTGGAATCAAGGCGATCCCAAAATTTGCAATCAGGACATTTTTTACTGCTGGATTTAGACGTACCATTTCTTCCGCCATAAACTTCGAATCAGAAGTATAATAGTCAGCATGTCCTAAATTAAACTGAACCATTTTCTTCATTAACACCCCTTTACTGGGCAGCAACAAAATATCACTCCCCCATGCTGTAAGAATTGTTGGTACATTATCTTTTCTTGCAGCTAACAATGAAAAAAAAGCAAAACTATTGGCCTGATGCACATGAATAACTGAGGGATGGAAATCGTCACAAATCTCTCTGATCTTTCTGACAGTAACGAAAAAACTTGATAATTTCAATCGAAAATCCAGCTCAATCGCATTGAAGTCCGTTCCTTCACGTTTTTCATTCGTGATGATTAAAATCTCATCAAAATAGGATGCAATCAGTTCAAGATAATTGTACGTATGTACTGAATTAGAACCGACTAAAAGTAGTTTTTTCATTTACCCCAAAAGTAGTGTAAAGATGAGAATTAATTCCCACTTGGCACGACCCCTTATCAGGAGTAAAAACACCTTCTCCACTTCATTAATATGTGAAGAATGTACACTTTGAACGGAATTTATTAAAAATTGATGAGAGATATAACAGCTGATATTTCAGCCGTTTTACTAATCGGCATTTGAAGATCACTTAGGATCGATCCAGAACTCTGATAGCTCTGGCTGGTGAACCCGCGACAATTGTATTTGCAGGTACATCATGTAAAACAAGGCTATTGGCTCCAATCACTGCTCCATCGCCAATTGTAATCCCTGGACCTATTACAACATTCGAAAAACAAATAACATTATCACCAATGAACACATCCTCAAATACGTGCGGATTCAACTTAGGGTATTCGATAAGGTCCTCATATTTAGTCCTGGATGCAAAAATTTTTACTCCAGGAGCACAATCGAAGTTCTTACCAATCACAATATTGGCTCCGCATCCCCAAAAGACACAATTCGGAGATATCACTGACTGACTGCCGATTGTAATAGATCCTTTATACTCACACCACTCAGCTCCTCCACAATGAAGGATCACATTGTTTTGAACAGATACCCTCTCTCCTAATATCAGCTTCTGTTGATTATAAATCTCGACACGCTTTCCGAAAACAGCAGTGGGATGTCTTTTGAGTACAGACGCCATCCCCCGGTATGCAGCGAGGTACAATTTCAAATGATAGAACATCAACTTCAACATAAATTCGTCATTTTCGAATAATTCCGTATAACTGTTTCATAATACCAAAAATAAAGCTTCTTTTCATGAAAGTATAAGTATTTCGTTCCTCCGCACCCCATGAGTCTTTAAAATCACTCACCCCTTCAAGGTTTTTACTTGCTCCCATATTCACCCATTTCATGCCTCTTTCGGATGCATCTTTAATTACCTCATACTGAACGGCAGCAGCAGCATACAGTTTTTTTACTTCAGTATTTATGATTGATGCCGCAAGCCAATCGAATATATGATCTTCATAATACATACATATCATTCCAGATAACATATCACCGTTCTTTACTGCAACCCACATAAAGATACCTGGAACATCCGCTAACCCTTCAATAAAATCTTTAGAATAGGCCATAGATGTGCCCCACCGGTTTGCGGAATCTTTATACAGAACAAAATACTCTTTAAAATACTTGACGTCTCTTGTCTTGAATACTTGAATTTCATGTGCCTTCTGATAGCGTCTGATGTGTTTTTTACGAGTCGAATTGAAGTCACCGAAAATATCATCGATATGACGCTGCGTGTCCAGCACATGACATTTGTTAATGAGCAGGTCAAAACCTTGGTCTTTAGCGATTTTTTCAACGCTCAGCTCGTCCAACTCAACGTCAGGTCCAAAGTTTAGAGTTAACTGACTACTTTTGAGCGTTTTTGCGGCTATAAGCAAATGTATCAGCTCCGTCTTTCTTGAAGTACCTATGTACAATCCAAAAGGAAGATTTACTGAATAGGTGAAGGGCCCTTTTCTTTCATTTAAAAACGTATACTCTACCCCTTCAATTTCCTGAATAAACAACTTCGCATCTGACTTATGCTTTAAAACATAATTTAGAAAATCTAGCTCCGAGAAAAGCTCCGATGATATCCTGTCAGATTCCAAGCTCATTACTTTTTCGAGGGTTGTTTGATTAAAGGAAAAATTTCATTTAATAATCCAAATTGGGATAAAAAATATCCTGTCAAAGCTGCAAAAATTATGAGAATCATTGGGTTTGAAAGTGGATTATTTGTTATTGCATTGAATCCGATCATGACAACTCCAAATAAATATGTCAAATTTCGCCCTTCAAAATGCTTCAAAATAGGAGAACGGAATTTCCAAATCAAGCCAAACAATAGGACTGAATATAATATAAGACCCGGAATACCGTATCTCCATAACATCAGTATGTATTCATTCTCAGAATACAATTGGTTTTCATAGAAGTAGTTTTTGTTTATCCCATAACCAAAAATGGGACTCTGATAAATCATTTCGAGTAATTGTCCCCACACTTCCAAGCGACCGCGAAGTGAGCCATTTTCACTCACATTCCAGCTTGCATTTGTAAAATAATCAAGTGAATAAAAATCTGAAATCCAAACCAATAATATTGAAATAGAACAACCAACAACCAGGGTGATCCATTCCCTTTTATCAGGTTTTGTCAAAATTATGTACATAAGAATTATTATTCCCGTTGCAGCCATACAAGTTCTCGACTGCGTATACAGTATCATTATGAAAGAAAGGAAAAAGAAAAGTTTGCCAAAATGCCTGCCCGTTTCCTTCAAAAAAGTTATAAAATAAACCGTAAAAAAGGAAAATAGAATAGCATTAACATTTGGATTCCCCATTGTTCCCAAAATTCTCTTGGTCGCAACACCCCCCAAGGAATTTCTACCAAAATAAAGTAGTTGCATTTTATTGGGGCAAAAAATCGGCATTACCTTAGTATTGAATTGCATGATATTGAAATAATGGAACAAATTGAAGCAGACTAACAAAAGAAAAATGATGGAGACAAATTTAAATACGTTTAGTTTCGATCTAAATAATATCAGAAACAGTAATACGAACCCCATATATTTGAACAATTTGTACAATTCAAAATAATCGTTCAGAACGAACAATCGTCCATTAACTGCCATCGATAATAACCCCCATATTCCCCACGCAAGGATTAGAATAAAATATAAGTTCAATAATTCTTTCCAGGATGGAAGAACCAAGAATAATACAATAGGGAAGAGTAGATCCTCAAGTCTTATACTCAATTGGTCCGTGATCGGAATATAAGGGAAAAAACATACAGAAAGAAAGGTAAGCGCACAAATGAAGAGGATTAATCTTCCTCTTACATCTTTCCCTATTTCATATGAACTGAGCATCCTTTTTAAATAATCATGGAATATAATTAAATCTTCTTCCTCCCTTTTTTGGAAATATACAAAGCATAGAAGATACCGAAAATCAAATATGCTGTTTGAAAAATTGAAATAGTCCAGAGTATAACGACAAAATCAGCTTTTGTATTTCCAATGATAAGTGGCATTAACCCAAAACAAAAAATTTGCATGGCAGTACCAACCAATCCAATGATAAAATACTCTTTTTGACGATTTAGAATCATTGGAATATTTGACACCGGAGAAATAAGAAAATTGAACATTAGCCATACTGCCATGATCTCAGAGAAATAACCCGATTCTGCCCAATTGGATCCAAACACAAAAGCGAAAAGCGGCTCTCCCAGGAAGAAGATCAAACCAAAAGGAATGATCGACAAAC
>JALRFI010000146.1 GCA_023253775.1 Crocinitomicaceae bacterium | reverse complement strand
ATTACTGTTGACGGAACTCTTGCAGAACCTAATCCTTTATCAATTACATTCCTCACTGCGGACACACAGATTTGTCCAGAAGATGACATTTTACTAGAAGTGCAAGGAACCGGTGGTTCAAGTCCATACACATTTACATGGTCTGAAAATGGACAAACTATTGGCACAGGTACTTCAATTACAGTTGACCCTGTCAATACGAATACAACATATTGTGTCATAATGTCTGAGGCTTGTGGGTCGCCAACAACACAAGAATGTAATTTGATCTACTTCCCTACTCCTATCGTGCCGAGTGCCGTGCCTGACAGACCTGAAGACTGTATTCCTGCTGATTTTGTATTTACAAACGATTCGGAAAATGGGTCAGAGATTGCAACGACGCTCTGGGAATTCTCAGATGGCTCTGCATTCTTGAATAATGGTCAGGATCCAGTAAGTATTGTATTTGATATTCCAAACTACTATTCACTAGACCTTACAGTAACATCTATCTATGGATGTGTTTATACAAGTTCACAGCAAAATATTGTTGAAGCACTTCCTCTGCCAGTGGCTGACTTTACTTTTTCTGCAAATCCTGCAACAGTTTTTGAAACTGCAATTCAGATGCAGGATCGTTCGACCTTTGATGTCATTCAATGGGAATGGTTTAGCCCGGGTTCAACACCAACTTACAGTTATTCTGAAAACCCGTCATTCTTTTTCCCTGAAGGTGAACCAGGTACGTACCCTGTTACTTTAATTGTAACAACGGAATATGGCTGCACAGATACTATTACATATCTTATGAATATCGTTCCTGCGATTTTATTCTATGCGCCGAATGCATTTACACCAGATGACGATGAATACAATCAGAGCTGGGAGTTTTTTGTTTCAGGAATTGATATATATGACTTCGAGTTATATATTTTCAACAGATGGGGAGAGATTATCTGGGAAACACACGATCCATATGCAAAATGGGATGGCACCTATAATGGAGAAATTGTTCCTCAAGGGGCGTACAATTGGAAAGCTACAGTAAAAGATCCTTACAAGGATGATAAATCAGAATTTAAAGGACATATAAATGTCTTGAGATAAAAAAAAGGAGGCCGAAGCCTCCTTTTTTCTTTGGTACTGTTTTTGACCTTGACAAGAAAATAGTAAGTTTGACAAAATCATATTAAAATGAAAAAGACGATAATCATACCTGTTGTTGCATTTGCTGCGCTTGGACTAGTTGCTTGTGATGTACTTAACCAGGCTGCACAAACAGTTCTTACAACACCTACTAATACAAAACCCTCATTGACGAATGACGAAGTTATTTCCGGTTTAAAAGAAGCACTCAGTGTTGGAATTAAAAACTCAGTTGATCTAACTTCTATTACTGATGGATTCTGGAAAAATAGCGAAATCAAACTTCCTTTCCCTGAGGATGCAATTAAAGTAAGACAAAAAGCACTAGACTGGGGGCTTAACAGTCAGGTTGAGAAGTTTGAAGTTACTTTGAATCGTGCAGCAGAAGAAGCGACAAAAGAAGCACTTCCAATATTTGGTGATGCAATAAAGAATATGTCAATCTCTGATGGATTCTCGATACTTAATGGTGGTGACGGTGCCGCGACAAAGTTTTTAAAGGACAATACTACAAGCAAATTAGTAGAAGCTTTCGCTCCAAAGGTGGAAGCTGCTATTTCTAAAGTAAAACTGACGGAATACTGGAACCCTATAATCACAAAGTATAACAACGCCATGACTATTACCGGTGGTGAAAAATTGAATCCTGACTTGAATAAATATGTCACTGAAAGAGCTATTTCAGGTTTGTTCATTATGGTCGAAAAGGAAGAAAACAAAATTCGAAAAGATCCAATGGCAAGAGTTTCAGATATACTACAAAAAGTTTTTGGAAGTATTACCGGAAACTAATTTCTTAAACCTCAATAGAAATGCCGTGTTTTACATGGCATTTTTTATTTTTACCACATGAAGTATTTCCCAAAATCTGAATTGGTGCTGAACAGCTCTAATGAAGTGTATCATCTAGGACTGAAACCAGAAAATATTTCAAACAAGATCATTTTAGTCGGTGATCAAGAAAGGGTAGGTTTGGTGAGCTCTTTTTTTGATGAGATCACTCATCGTTCTCAACACAGAGAATTCAATTGCCATACCGGTATGTATAAATCAAAAAGAATCTCTGTACTTTCTACTGGTATTGGCACCGATAATATTGATATCACGATCAATGAAATAGATGCCCTATTAAACATCGATCTTGGTACAAGGACCGAGAAAGCACAAAAACAGTATGCTGAATTTATTCGAATTGGAACGTGTGGAATTCTTCAGAAGGATATTCCATTGCATTCGTATATATTGTCATCCCACGCCTTGGGACTTGACAATATTGCCTATTTCTACGATATCGATTTGTCGCAGAATTCAAGTTTATTAACGGAGATCACCTCTGCAATTCAATTTCCTAAGTCAGTCATCCCCTATTTGGTTGAGTCTTCGTTCGATCTAACAGAAAAGTTAAATTCAGATAAAGTCCATCAAGGAATAACCATTACGTCTTCGGGATTCTATGGGCCTCAAGGAAGGCAATTAAGACTCAAGACGAATACTGAAGAACTGAACGACCAATTAACTGGCTTCAGAAGCAATACATTAAGAATAACCAATTTCGAAATGGAGAGCTCTGCTTTATTTGCACTCTCAAATGCACTCGGACATAAAGCAACAACAATTTGTCTTGGGATTGCCAACAGACCTTTAATGCATTTTTCAGAAGGGTATCGTCAAGAAATGCTAGAAATGATCAAGTATACTCTTGACAGGATCTAATTCGATACAGGTCGATAAATTTTAATACTTCCTTTGATCATTTCACTTGTTCTAAAAATGGATTTTCCGACCTTTTTCCCAAATTGCCCAGTATTCTGATGTAAGATAACAAAGTCCCCTTCACCTTTAACTTCAGCAATAATTGCTGTATGATGGGTCATAATTTCCTGAAACGTTTGACCATTTCTTACATACTTTAGTTTTACATTCTTAAACTGCACAATATCACCTGGCATTAGACAAGCGCTTTTTGAAAGTTCTTCACCGTAAATATAAAGTCCATCCCATTTACAGTTATTTTCATCCAATACGTACTTCGCAAGGTCCCAGCATTCACCCCTCAGGACTTTTTTACCTACTTTTTGTTCAGCCAAAGTAACAATCTTTGTATTCAGTTCATTTACTGAATCGCATTGAGAAAATGCATAATTGCCTATAAGTAATGTTAAAAGAAGATAAATTCTATTCATGAGAATATAACGCAGTGATGATTCTGAAATTACAGTTTAACCTGATCTAAAATTCTAATTATTTTGTTTCGATCCACTTTTAGAAGCGATTCTGAAAATAACGACTCTTCATCAAGAACACTCTTTACGGTACCTGAAAAATGAATAGCATCGGGCTTGATCACGTCGAAGATCTTTTTGATATTGGATGCATTCACTCCACCGCCTGCCATGATTTCAATACGACCATTAGCATAGGAATTCAATTGCTTCAGAATAGGCATTCCAATCTCAACAGAACTCGCCATGCCTGAAGTTAACACTCTATCGACACCGTATTCAATCAAAACATCTACCGATCTCTTCCATTCAAGTGAATCATCAAAAGCACGATGGAACGTAATTTTAAGATCTCCAGCAGATCCTTTGATAAAATGAAGTAATTCCTTGTCGATCTCACCAAATTCCGTTAATCCACCAATTACAACCCCTTTCACTCCTAACCTTCTACACTCCTCAACATCGGCGATAATAATCTTTTTTTCTTCTGAGGAATAGGAAAACCCTCCGGCTCTTGGTCGAATTAGAACGTGAGTCTCAACTCCTTTGTCAATTGCATATCTAATCAATCCGTTGGAAGGTGTTAGGCCACCTTGCTCAAGACTCTGGCATAGTTCGATCCTATCGAAATTCAAATCTGATGCAATATCTATTGCTTCAGCGGATGCAGCACACAATTCAAACTTCATAATCGATGAATAATACGAATTTCATCCAGAAACGTCCATGGAATATTGTTAGCACCCGGTTTACCACCCTCAATTCTCTCTTTCGGTTGAACAACAATCTTTACATAACGAACCTTTTTTACGTTCATCAATATTCCCGAAGTAAAACCACCTTTTCCTGAAGATTTTGAAAAGACCGAAGAGGTCGATTTTACGGGTTTCCATTTCTTATTATTTTTCGAGACCTCAACCAAGAAATTCTGTGGAAGATGAATCCAAGAACCTTCATCCTCAAGGGCGCTTATTTGGACTTTTTCAACCACTGAGCTCTTTCCAAGATCATAAATATAGATCAACGGTTCTGATTGCCTATACCCTACCCATTCATATCCCTTCCATGGTTCTGCTCCAAACACACCATCCGAAAGAGAGATTTCATTTCCCGGATATTGAGGACTTGGAGTAGTTTTTTGTAAAGGTTTTATTCCGATCATCGAATGATTGGTCCAATGGTAGATGATAGGCTGCGTTAATAGATCATTGGATAACTTAAATGTGTATTCGTGAATATCGGAACCTTTCAACCGTTCAAAGTATAAGGTGTCTTTCTTTTCAACCACCATTCCTCCTTTCAGTGCTTTCGCAGGATCCGTTGTGGTTACATACAGATCATACCTGTATTCTCCCTCTCCTTTAAAATGAATTTTTAGACCGTTCTCAGCTTCAAAGATCTGCATGACTGGATAGAACAAAGCCTCCGAATAATTTACTTCCTTTGTTTTCAAAAAAGGCAAATGATGATTGATCAATACCTCTTTAAAAAATTCATAAGAAGGCTTTTTTGTGCACCAGAGTGTTTGTGAGAGAGCAATTGCCCGAGGGTAAGTCATGTATTCCAAATGAGAAAAATCAGGAATATACTCCGTCCACAAATTTGCTTGACCTCCAAGTACATAGGAAGCTTCAGCGGGTGAAAAATCTTCGGGAGTTGGATCGAATGCGTACACTTTGTTCAATGGAGTATAGCCTCCTATCGCTACAGGTTCAGTTGACAAAGTGCTTTGATAATGATCAAAATAACAATGGGAACCGGGTGACATCACCACATAATGTCCTTGTTTTGCTGCTTCTATACCCCCTTCAAAACCTCTCCAAGACATCACGGCAGCATTCGGAGACAACCCTCCTTCAAGAATTTCATCCCAACCGATCAATTTCCTTCCTTTTGCCGTCAAGTATTCATCCATTCGATGGATAAAATAACTTTGAAGTTCATGCTCGTCCTTTAAGCCATTCTGAGCAATAACCTTTTGGCATTTTTCGCACTCCTTCCATTTCGTCTTTGGAGCTTCATCTCCACCAATATGAATATACTCTGACGGAAACAAAAAAAGAACTTCATCCAATACATCTTGAAGAAAACGAATGGATTCTTCTTTTGAGCAATAGATATCATCAAAGATCCCCCATAATCCAGGCACATTCTGAGTTTCACCCGTACATGATAGTTCTGGATATGCAGCTAATGCCGCTCGACTATGTCCCGGCATTTCAATTTCCGGAACAATCGTTACGTATCTTTTTTTAGCATAGAGAACGATATCCTTGATCTCTTCCTGTGTATAAAATCCACCGTATTTTTTTACCTCATATTCACGCGGTGATCGATTATAATGGCCAATGACCGTACTATCTCTATATGCACCTACCGAAGTAAGCTTAGGGTATTTCTTGATTTCAATTCGCCATCCTTGATCATCTGTCAAATGCCAATGAAATGTATTGAATTTATAGTAGGACATCAGATCAATGTACCTTTTTACTTCATCTACCGTGAAAAAATGGCGTGAAACATCGAGATGCAATCCTCGCCACTGATATTTTGGATGATCACTCACAAAACACTTGATCAAATTAACCCCCTGTTCTTCCCGCGACATCATCTGGAAAAGGCTATTGATCGCATAAAAACAACTTGCTTCACTGGAATAGCTGATCCTGATATTTTCATCCACATTGATCGAATAAAAATCCTGTGGTACATTTTCCAGCTTGTGAAATGACAATTTTTGTGATTTAGGAGTAACCACCATTCGAATCCCAAACTCCTCTGTTAGTCTTCTGGAAAGCATGGTTCGGATATTATCCGGAAGATCATTACTGTTCACGGAGATTTCTTCACCGAGCAAAATGGCTCCCTTATTTTCCTGATAGATCGTTGGGGTAGGAAGAATTGGACATTGTGACAAAGAAATCGTCGTGCCGATCAAGATCAAGACCAGCACAAGACATCCTTTCAAATAATTAAACCTCATTCAATGAAAGTTACATATTTCTTCGGTATTGTCCTCCAACTTCGAACAAGGCACTTGTAATCTCCCCTAAAGATGCATATTTACATGTTTCCATGAGCTCTTCAAACATGTTCCTGTTCTGAATTGCGGCTTCCTGAACTTTTTCAATTCCTTCTTGAGCTCTTTGAAGATTAGCTTTATGTAAATTCTCAAGCATTGTAATCTGGTATTGCTTTTCTTCTTCAGTAGCCCTAATCACTTCCTTAGGTAGAATCGTAGGAGATCCTTTAGAACTCAAGAAAGTATTCACACCAATGATCGGGAATTCACCCGTATGTTTTAGAGTCTCATAATACAATGATTCTTCCTGGATCTTCGAACGCTGATACATTGTTTCCATCGCCCCAAGAACCCCGCCTCTTTCCGTAATTCTGTCAAACTCAGTAAGAACTGCTTCCTCAACTAAATCCGTTAATTCTTCAATAATAAACGATCCCTGAAGTGGGTTTTCGTTTTTCGCCAATCCAAGCTCTCTGTTTATGATCAGCTGTATCGCCATGGCTCTTCTTACAGACTCCTCAGTCGGTGTCGTAATCGCTTCATCATATGCATTGGTATGCAATGAATTACAGTTATCATAGATTGCATAAAGCGCCTGAAGCGTTGTACGAATATCATTAAAATCAATTTCCTGAGCATGTAGGGATCTTCCTGAAGTCTGAATATGATACTTCAACATTTGAGCTCTTGCATTGGCTCCGTACTTTTTAGAAAGAGCCTTTGCCCAGATCCTTCTTGCTACCCTACCAATTACTGCATATTCAGGGTCAATTCCGTTCGAGAAGAAGAAAGATAAGTTTGGACCGAAATCATTTATGTCCATTCCTCTACTCATGTAATACTCGACATATGTAAATCCATTTGCCAGTGTAAATGCCAGCTGAGTAATCGGATTTGCTCCGGCTTCCGCGATGTGATATCCTGAAATGGAAACCGAATAGAAATTACGTACTTTCTTATCGATAAAATATTCCTGGACGTCTCCCATAAGACGAAGCGCAAATTCAGTAGAGAAAATACAGGTGTTTTGTGCCTGATCTTCTTTCAAAATATCTGCCTGAACAGTCCCTCTAACTTGAGTCAATGTTTCAGCCTTGATCTGCTCATAAACGTCCTTTGGAAGCACCTGGTCTCCTGTTACCCCCAAAAGCATAAGTCCTAGTCCATCATTTCCTTCCGGAAGCTCACCCTGATACTTAGGTCTTGCAACTCCTTTTTCTTTAAATATAGCAGCAATTTTTGCCTCAACTTCTGCTTCAAGACCATTGGCTTTGATGTATTTTTCACAATTCTGATCAATTGCAGCATTCATGAAAAATCCTAAAAGCATTGGCGCCGGACCATTGATCGTCATTGAAACCGAGGTTGCCGGATGAGAAAGATCAAATCCAGAGTATAATTTTTTAGCATCATCCAAACAACAGATCGAAACTCCTGAATTCCCTATCTTTCCGTAAATATCTGGTCTCAGATCAGGATCATTTCCATACAAGGTAACCGAGTCAAATGCAGTAGACAAACGTTTAGCCGGCATTCCAAGCGATACATAATGGAATCGTTTATTTGTTCTTTCTGGACCACCTTCACCTGCAAACATCCTCGTCGGATCCTCACCTTCTCTCTTGAATGGGAACAATCCTGACGTATATGGAAATTCGCCTGGAACATTCTCCTGAAGACTCCAACGCAATATATCTCCCCACCCCTTGTATTTTGGTGTCGCTACCTTAGGAATATCCAGATGTGATAACGATTCAGTATGTGTCTGAAGAGACAGGATCTTGTCTCTCACTTTGAACTGGAATTCAGGAGCCTTGTAAAGAGCTACTTTTTCTTCCCATTTATTAAGGATCTCCCAGTTCTTTGGATCAAGTTCTAGCTTTTCCTTTTCCATCGCCTCCTGAAGCCCTTTGATCAATCGATCTTTATCCTCAAGAGTAGAGTTGCTAATTGTGTTTATCGATGTATAAAGTCCAAATAGACGATTAGCTACTTCAACTTGCTTATCTACCCACTGATCATAAGACCTGTTGTTTTCCGAGATTTCAGATAAATACCTTGTCCTTTCCGGCGGAATAACAAAGATCTTTTCACTCATCTCTCTGGTGATCTTAAATGTAGACATCAAAGGAGCAGATGTCTTTTCAACCACCTTATCCATTATCGCTTTGTAAAGCGAGTTCATTCCGGGATCGTTGAATTGCGAAGCGATGGTTCCAAACACGGGCATTTCATCCACATTCTGATCCCAGAGATTGTGATTTCGCTGATATTGCTTACGAACATCTCTCAAGGCGTCTAGTGCTCCTCTTTTATCAAATTTATTCAGTGCGATGATATCTGCAAAGTCAAGCATATCTATCTTTTCCAACTGCGTAGCAGCTCCATACTCTGGTGTCATTACATACAGTGATGCATCTGAATGGTCAAGAATTTCCGTATCAGACTGACCGATTCCAGAAGTTTCAAGAATGATCAAATCGTATTCAGCTACCTTCAATATATTGATTGCCTCAGACACGTGCTTTGACAATGCCAGATTGGATTGTCTGGTAGCCAATGAACGCATATATACTCGCTCATTTCGAATAGAATTCATTCTGATCCTATCTCCTAGTAGAGCGCCTCCAGTCTTTCGTTTAGAAGGGTCTACTGAAACTACTGCAATCATTTTCGTTGGAAAATCGATCAAAAATCGTCTTACCAATTCATCTACCAATGATGATTTTCCTGCACCTCCTGTCCCTGTAATACCCAGAACCGGCACTTTAGAATCGGATGCCATTGCTCCAATCTCTTTCAATAAAGCATCATTTTCTTCAGGGAAATTCTCAGCCGCAGAGATCAGATGAGCAATAGAAGGCACATGCTTTTCTTTTAAACGGTCTTTCTCATTGGTTAAACCACTGCCAACAGGAAAATCACACCTTTGAACAAGATCGTTGATCATCCCTTGAAGACCCATTGCTCTACCATCATCCGGATGATAAATTCTCGTTATACCGTATGCTTGTAATACTTCAATTTCAGAAGGAAGTATGGTGCCTCCTCCTCCTCCGAAGATCTTGATGTGTTCGGCACCTTTCTCCTTCAACAGGTCATACATGTATTTGAAATACTCCGTATGCCCACCTTGATAAGACGTCATTGCAATCGCCTGAACATCTTCCTGGATCGCGCAATTAACGACTTCTTCCACAGAACGATCGTGCCCTAAATGGATCACCTCACAGCCTGTCGACTGTATGATCCTTCTCATAATATTTATGGCTGCATCATGACCGTCAAATAATGAGGCCGCAGTTACTATTCTTACCTTATTTACTGGTTTGTAGACTTCTACTTTTTCCATGCTTGTTACTTGAATTACAAGGTCGGTAAAAATAGTAAAATTTAGGGTATTCTAACCCTAATCTGTGATTCAAAAGTTCATGTTTAAGATCTGAAAAATGGTTCCTTGAAAAACAGTAAGAGGGAGTTACCTCCCTCTCGTTTTAACTCATTTCACCTGAACAAACTTTCCATTGTTCATCATGAATTTCAGTTTACCAAATCGAATAACCTTACCTTCTCCAATTTTAGCTACCTCTTCGAGGTCACTCTCAATGGTATGTACTGAACCTCCGGTTGCATGAGCAATATCCAGATAAACGGTATTGAGTCGATCTGTTACTCCACAGACAATAATCCTTACCGGAATTCTTTCTCTTTTTAAATAATCAAGAAGGGCCATATCGCAAGGGCTTTCCCAATTGTCTGCGATCATCACTACATTCATCCTATTTTCTGGAAACTTTTTAATCGCATAAAACACGGCCTCAAGATTATTTTCATAATGCCCACCTTTCTCCATCGCCACAAATGCCTGATCGATTACTTTTTTTGAATTGCCGGTTTCAATACTCCAGATTCCGGAAGTGTCTAATTCACGTTTTTGATCATTACTTTTCTCATCGTCGTCATTAAAAAAGACAATTTGTTTGAAGGATTTGATCGCCTGGTTACTTTTTATCCAGAAGAGTAGCTGAGCGGTATAAGGCGACATACTGCCGGTTACATCACAAACCACAAGCATATTCTTCCAATCCTTTTTCCGATCCAATACCTTCAAAATCGTTGAATCCTGAGGCGCTACTTTCCCGTCCACTATATCATTGATCATTTGATTTTCATCCTGATAGCTTGGCATTGGGCGGTAATATACTGTAAGGCCGTGAAAATAATTCTGGATTCCTCCTGTTTCAGAGACTCCGGTTTGCTTAAACAGTCGCCAGTTTACCATATTACTCTCAAAAGCTTCTGGAAACTGCATAAAAAGCTCAAGTATCCGTTTTCTGTTGAGCTCACTGAAATCCTCTCCTTTAGGATAATCTGAATAAACTAGATCAATGCCAGTTATAGCAAAACCAGCTAACTTTTTCAGATCTTTCAAATTCAAGATTTCATGATCCCCCGGATGCATCTTTAACTGAAGCGTATTGAAACCATTGATCTCAGGAGTATACTTGTATACTTCGACTGTATCCTTAAATCTAATTCTCTCACGGATCGTGACAGAGCTTTGTGCTTGTGCCGATAGGGTCACTGTCAAAGTAAAAGCCAGGGTGAAATAAATCGTTCTCATACCCTAACAACTTCTCAAGTCATAAAAAGTAACAGTTGATTAAACAAATCAGAACCGTAGGATCAGCTTAAGATTGAATCTTCTCTGCGTAAGATAATTGGGAATCGAATAATATTTTCCTTCTACATCCTGAATCCATTGCTTGGACAAAACGTTGTTAATCCCCAACAAATTGAATACTTCGAACGAAACGATCGCATCCGAGAATTTTCGCTGAAAGAAACCAGGATCATCTTTCTTCTTGTACAGAAAGTCATATGACATCCCTATATCTACCCTAAAATATCCTTTCATTCGAAGGGTATCTTTGTACCTGTCCCTGTCCGGTGGACCGTATGGCAAAGGAGCTCCGTATTGCATCCCCATTTGAACCGAAAAGCTTTCAAAGCCTGGCATTCTATCCTGAACCAATGCACCAAAATTGATAAACTGATCGGTTGGACGAGGAACATATCCGGGATATATCATAGCACTATCTACAACTGTTTGATCTTCGGAATAGCCAAATATGATCCTTTCTCCTGCAGCATTATAGTATTCCGTGTATTGATCTGAAAGGACATCTTCTTTTGTTGACAAAACACCCAGCTTGAAAAATGATTCTATCCCTTCCACAAATTCACCATGAATATTGAGATCCAAGCCATACCCATATGCCACTGCGTCGTTATTTGCATAATATCTTGTTCTCACATTTTCGATCTCATATGGATTTACATCCCACATGTACTTGTAATAGGCTTCTGCTGTAAATTTGAATGGAACATCTCTGCCCCACATTTTAAAATAAACGTCTGATCCAGTCACAAAATGGAAAGATTTCTGGGCAAGCACACTTGTATTTAAGCCGCCTGTAAATGTTCTCATTTCCCTGTAAAATGGAGGTTGATAGTACAATCCTGTCGCCATTCTAATGCTCAGATCCCTTTTCACAACCTTACCTTTATCAACCATATATGTCCTTGGGTAATAGATCAAAGAAGCACGAGGGGTAACAAATAATTCATTATTTACAGCGGTATATCCTGCTCTTACTCCAATTGTGTATGCAAGCTTAGCAAGTGACTCCGAAATAGTATCCCGATAGACCCGATCTATTTTTTCACGTCCATTCTTTTCCTTTTTTGCTAATTCAATCGCGAGATCCTTTTTGTTTCTGGACCACGTACCATTCCATTGAGCAAAAGATGTCAACCGATCATTTGATAAATTCAACTCACCCTTAATCGTCTCAAAAAGAGTGATTTTGCCATCATTATTTTGAGGTACACTATAACCTGCAGAATCTACCATTTTCCATTCTGAAAGAACATCATAGAAAATATCATGCTGGTAATTCACCCCATAATTGAATGAATGACTTCGAAAAATGGTTCGGTCGTCATCTTTAAAACCCGACACTACATCATGGGTAGCTTGGACGTATGTATTAAAGATGGTTGCATTCAATTTGTTGCGTGCATGATTCAAAAAGGTACCAACACCCAATACAGCTATTGAATCGCCATATTCTTCCTTAGAGGGGTCCGTTTCAAGCTCATTAATGTAATACTGACCCTGTATATCAAAGTACTCTCTTTCATTGGTATTGAATACAGTTGCATACCATTCGTATTTGTTCTTTTCGTTGGGTCTCCAGGTTAAAGAAGTACCACCCATCATGGTTTGGAACCTTGTCTGTTCCTGTCCATCAAAATAAATTCGAAAAGAATAGGCCTCATTTGCAGTACCAAAATCAGTTTCTTGAGTCTGTGGGGAAAAACGATAATTGTTCGAAGAAAGATGACCAATTAATGACCATGTGAGATTTTCATTGATCGCATAATTTGTCAGGATTTGAGCGTCCCAGAAGACAGGATTATAAGCCCCTTTTGTTGGTAGAGAGTTAAGCAGGTAGCCATTGGAACGATAACGGGCACCAACCAGTAAATTCAATCTACTTGTCGGAGCATCCTCAACATGACTTTCAACTCCAAGCAAACTAGCCATAGCCGAACCATGGAATTCAGTAGGCGTTTTATAAGTAATATCCAATACTGAACTTAATTTATCACCGTATTGAGCGTTAAATCCACCTGCAGAAAACTGAATAGATTCGACGAGTGCCGAATTAATGAAACTCATACCCTCTTGTTGTCCACTGCGCGTCAAAAAAGGTCTGTAAATCAGGAATCCATTAACATACACAAGGTTTTCATCGTAATTCCCACCTCTTACGTTATAATTTGAAGTTAGCTCATTGTTCGACGTTGCCGCAGTCGTGTATACCAGTGATCTTTCGACACTTCCCATTGGGATATTCTGCAGATCATACTTCGGTAGTTTCGGTAATTCAAAGGGATCTTTCTTATCTACTACTACCTCTACTACATCCTGTTGTTGTATGGGAAAATCAATATTCGTGAGTCGAACAGTTCGTTCATTTGGGACTATGACTATTTTATCAAATGTAAATTCACCCAACGAGTAGCGAACCTTTAATGTATCTCCTTTTAAAGCATAGAATTCGTACACCCCAAACTGATCGGTATAAACTGTACCCGGCTCTCCTTTATCTGAGCTTACTTTTACAGCGATCAAGCCCTTCCCTTTTTTATCAAGACACTTCCCAGTTACGCGCACCGCATCCTGAGCACTGGAAATCAGTGAGATAAAAGAAAAAAGTAAGATAAATGATAACCGCATCAATTTTAAGTCGAAATAGAAACGCCAAATATGTTTAAATATTTTTACTCTCTAACAATAATAAGGTAGTTCTCGAAGGCATCTATCATTGACTTGATCTGATCAATCTTCTCAGAAACATTTCCATTTGGAGTCAAATTAAAGAAATTCAGATTTCGTTCTTGCAATTCACCCGATGGAAACAATTTATGCTTTACCTGATCAATCGACAACATCGCAGCGTCGTGTTTCTGCTTCATGTTTTTCATCAACTTTTCACGAATACCTTGAATTTGCTTTTGCATTCGAACTGTTTCACCAGTCACATATCCATCTAGCGAAGCATCAATTTCAAGAACTTTGTTCTTCAAAGAATAAGAGATGAATCACATAGATTTGCTATCAGCGCTCACAGAGCAAAGAGAAAAAAAGGTATAAGCAAGTCTCTGTTAGATCAAATAGAGGGAATTGGAGCTATAAGAAAAAGAGCTTTATTGAACCATTTTGGATCTGCAAGATCTGTAGAGTCTGCTAGCTTAGATGAAATAAAATCTGTAGAAGGTGTTGAAGAAAAAGTAGCAAAAAAGATATATAACTTTTTTCACGAATAATTATGCTAAAAAAAATTCCAAACATATTAACGATAGGGCGAATAATAATTGTTCCTTTTTTTGTTTTAGCTTTTTATCTTCCAGGGTTTTATGGTGATCTTACCGCTTTAATATTGTTTATTATTGCATCATTTACAGACTTCTTAGATGGTATGCTGGCTAGAATGTTTGGAGTAGAGTCAAAACTGGGAGAATTATTAGATCCCATAGCTGATAAGATCATTGTTGCTACAGCATTAATACTTCTGG